>JAGALK010000011.1 GCA_017625255.1 Lachnospiraceae bacterium | reverse complement strand
AGATTTTTAAAATCTTCTTCCGTAAAATCATTTAACAGTCTTTTTTCTTCTGTCATTTTACTCCTCCTCTATGGCAGGAGCTGCATCAGAATCTCCTGCTTTTGTATTTATTGGATTTAAAAGCATGAATCTTCTGAAACTAGAAAAACAGATTGTTTTTAGAATTGTTTGATTGAATTTATGCTTTGATTGAATTTTAGCATGATAATCTGAAATTCACAAGACTTCTTCGGTTTATTTTATACATTTAAAATACGCTGTCAGGGCAAAATTCCCGGACAGCGTAAATAGCAATACTCTACTACACTTTCTTTAAAATTTTTACAGTTTGAATTAATCCATCACTTAAACTATATTGATCGCTCCACCCAAGTGCTTTCAATTTTTTATCTTCTAAAATATTATTCTGCACTTTCATCATTACTGCACCTTTATCACTTATCGGTAAATCAATTTTAACTTCCTTTCCTGCTAAATCTGCTGCTAACAAAGCTAAATTTTTAATAGATACTACTGAATTAGATGAAACTACATTATATGCTTCTCCATCCTGTCCATTAAATAATATTGTAAAAATACCAGAAACAGTATCTGCTACATATAAATATGACCTTTCTTGCAATCCCTCACTTTTTAAAATAATATCCTCATTATTTAAAATATTTCTAATAAACTGTGCTACCACTTTATTATCTGTTTTTATCATTGTAGGACCATAAATATATCCTAATCTAGCAATAACTGCTGGAACAGCATATTCTTGTACATAACTTCTACACAATAATTCTGATGTGCGTTTACTCTCAGGATATCCTGCCCTTACCTGATTAAAATCAATTTTTCCATAATCGTCCTCACTAAAACTCGTTTTTGGAATATCATTCCCGTAAACTTCCATCGTGGAAGTTAATAAAACCTTTTTACAATTATGCTTTTTTCCATATTCCAATGCATGTTTTGTACCTAATATATTTGTCAATATCGTTTCAACAGGGTATTTTGCATAAGAAGCCGGATCAGCATTACTTGCTGCACTTACAATATAATCTACATGAATATTATCATCAAACGGTTGAGATACATCCTGCTCAACAAAATGTAATCCATCAACTTCATTCCATCCTTCAAAACGCTGCTGTAATTTTTCTATTGACCGACCCACAGCATAAATCTTATATTCTCTATTAAGTACACGGTTTGCATAACGCAAAACATCTACCATAAATGAACCTATCAAACCCGTTGCCCCTGTAATCAATATAGAAAATGCCTCTTCTGGTAATTGCACCGCTACCATATATAAATCTTTTTGATAATCTTTATTGTCCAAAAAATTCATTTTAATGCATCCATTCATCTTTTTTTGCATTTAATAATGCTTTAAATATATCAATATCATCTGTAGTCGTTAATTTTAAATTCTTTTCTGAGCCCATAGACATATACAATCTTTTTCCTAATTCAATATACATCGTACAAGAAGCAACAGAATTGGTAATTCCCTTTTCTAAAGCTTCTTTATGTGCATCTAAAATATCTTTAATAAAGAAAGACTGTGGTGTCTGTGTAATTTTCAAATTATCTCTAGCAATTTGTTCTTCAGATTGTAAACCATCATAGGTTTTTAACATTGCTGCTGTACATGGAACTACAGTAATTGCATTACCATACTCCCTACAAACCCGTATATTATCTGTTATAATATCTTTACTTACCATCGGACGAATAGCATCGTGTATTAAAACAATATCATCCTCTCTATGATGCCTTTCAAATATATCCGTTAAACCATTTCTTATAGAATCTTGTCCATTTTCTCCACCACTTACAATTCCTTCTAACTTAGCAATTCCAAATTGTCTTGCATAGGCTCTAAGAATTTCATGCCAACCTTCTAAACAGACAACCTCTATTGCATCAATATCCGGATGATTTTGAAATGCTTCTAAAGTATAAACGATTACAGGCTTATCATATACATTAATAAACTGCTTTGGTATATCTTGATTCATTCTGGCACCAACACCACCAGCAATAATTAAAGCTATATTCATTCTATTTTCCTTCTTTCATCGATATAATATATTTTTTCATAGCTTCTTTTGATGTCTTGCGGAACTCTTCACGATAAGTATTATTATAACCTTGTTCTAACGCATTTTCAAATTTATTTAAGATTAAATCTTTTTCTAACTCATCCGATTCTGTAATACGCTCTGGAACTTGTATTTCCTGTGCAAAATATCGTAATTTATTATTCCAAGATATTGCAACAAACGGAATTTCTAAGGAATATGCAACAATACAAGAATGTAAACGAGATGTTATAATTCCTTTAAATCCACTGACAATTTGCACTAATTCCCTTGGATTCGTCGGGGTTAGAACATATTCTTCTGGACTTTTCCCTACTTGCTTACAAATTTTTTCTGCAAACTCCCAGTCACAAGTATCACCATTATTAAAAATTTTCCATTTCTTATTTTTTTGTTCTAATTCTTCAATAATTTCAAGCCAGACCTTTTCATACTTCTCATAAGTATCCATTCTTCCAAACTCACGAAAACGCTCTGGTGTTATCATCCCAAGCCCAATATAATCCGTCTCTTGCTGCTTTGTTATTCCAAAAGTTTCCGCTGCCCAAACACCTATATCAGCTATCTTCCATGTTTTTATAGACGGATTTTTTACAAACTTATTCAATGTATCAATATCATCACGAGTAGTAATCATTTTTACAATATCATTGCTAAGACATTCCGAAAACTGTAAACAGCGTCTGTCATTTTCATTATATTTGCTTTCTACTCCAACACAATTAACATACACAGGTATATTTAATGTATTTGCAGTATCTATAACCACTTTATAGTAAGGTGCAAAATTTAATCTCACATCATACTTTAATGTCCCAGCCCCCATAATAATGATTCCATCATACTTTTCTTTAGACATTTTTTTATAGAAAAAATCTTTTAATCTTTTCTCCTCTCGGCTTAACTTCCATACCCACTCATCAAGCATAATATGTGAAAAGCCTAAACTTTTAACAATTTTTCTTAATACCCTTACCCCAAAATATAATACTGGAACACCTTTACTTTCAATAATTTCATTTTTCTTAATACTTCTTCCAAATAAATCTATTTTTTCTACCTGATATGCAGAATCAATCTCTTTAATTGCATATTCACAACAATCAAACAACAAAGGTTCTCCTAAATTTCCACCATTGTATTCGCCTACTAATCCAATCTTCATATATCAATCTCCATTCAACCATAAAAAGTTTTCACACAAATTATCTATCCGCTTCTTGATAAGTACATTTAAATGTTTTTTCTTCTTACCCTACTTAATAGTGTACATACAATATTTCTATAGCAATAAATAGCTATTATCCCATAAATGCTTAGACTAACAAAATTTACCAACCTATTTAGTTCCATATAAACATAATAAACTAATATAAACCAAACACTAAGAATTAAAATATTTTTCCAATTTATTGTAATCGTAAGATGCTTATTTAATAATTGTATTCTTCTCACTGCCACAATAAAATATCCCACTGCAAATGATATACCTGCTGCCTGTACACCTAATATACTTATAAGCACATGAATTAAAAGAATATTTACAATACTTCCAAAAAGTGTTGTAGTAAAAAGCATTTTATTCTTTTTAATTGTACTAATAATACTTGCCACAAAAGAAGAAATACAAGAAAACAATGTTCCCAACAATGTAAATGGTACAATTTCCTCAGCTTTCCAATATGCATTATTTATCATAATTGGAAAAATAACCTTTATGAACGGCAGTAACAAAATAGTTCCTATGCCCATAAATTTTATATATTCATTCACTGCCTTCGTATAAAAAAGATTCATCTCCTCCTTATTGATTCCTGCTTTTGAAAAAGTTAGTTCCTGCCATGCCATTTGAAAACACTGTGTTACCAACTGTATAACAGAAGAAAATCTCATTGCAACTGCATAAAAACCATTCTCCTGTACACTTAACTGTTGATTCACTACTATTTTATTATAACTTGTTAAAAACCAGTATGCTGCTGAATTTAAAGACAATGGATATGCAAAACGAAACATCTCCATAAATAATTTTCTATCTAGTAATTCTCTATTTATTAATTTTCCAAAATGAATACTATTTCCAATAATAATTATATTCATTAACATTCCAAGATTATATGAAACATACATATATTGATAACCCAAACGAAATCCCGCAATAAATATAATATTACAAATAACATTTGTTAATGTACCTACTAGCCCTCCCAATGCATAACTAAAATTCTTACCTAATGCCCTTGCTGTATATCCAACTACTTGTGCTAAATTTGTCAAAAGTCCATACGCAAAAATCAAACCTATGTAAGGAATTTTCCATCTAACACCTATTCCAACAACCAAACAACTATAAACAAGAGTAGAGAGGAAAAAAATCGCCATTCCATTCGTTACAGGCTTCGCCTTTTCTTCTCTCTCATAATCAAACATAAATCGCATAATTCCTCCCCATATGTCAAAAAACAAAATGGAGCTTAAAAATGTAATATATGCAATATATAAATCATAATTTCCATAATCTTTGGGACTCAAATAACTAGTATAAAGAGGAAGCATAAAAAAAGACACTGCTTTCGTCAATATGTTTCCTATTAGATAAATACCTGTAGATTTTATGAACTTTATTAATTCTTTCACCTTAAACATCCTTCCAATAAGCTATATATGGATGATGAGATACACGCTTTTTTTCGGGTGGTAATTCCATATAATTACCAAAAAGACTTTTTAACCATATATCATAATTTTTTATACACCGCACCATATGCCCTTCAAATTCAATATCCATCGTTTCCTTAAAGACTTCTACTGGTAAAATTTCCTTTTCGGCATACGCTGACAACACAAAACCTGCATATTTGGATGTTTCAAAAGGATATTCTGATGCTTTTTTTACCACAGCTTTTCTCTGTTCTTCTGGCGAACCTTTTTTTAAAGCTTTTCTATGTCTTGGATATCTTAATATTATTTTGGGTAAATATTTCCATATCTTATCTGCAGAATAGTAATTATCTAAAGAATCTCTTAAATCCACTATATCCTGATGTAATTCCCTAGTATATTTTATCTGCTCATCATGCGTATCAGGCAAACCATTTACTGGAAAGATATCAATATATACACCCAAATTAGGAATCTTCTCTCCTTTTATTCTAGAGTTTTTTATCACAGTATCTTTATTTACTAATTTAGCAAATGTATAATAATAATCTACTGTATCTTCAGAAATCAAATGATACTTTTCTTCCTTTTCCAAAATGTTTATTAAACGCTCATATTCTGGTCTAATCAAAAAAATATCTATATCATCATCCCACGGAATAAATCCTTTATGTCGAATTGCTCCTAATAAAGTTCCACCACAAATTGAATAGGATATATTATTTTTTTTACATATATCATCAACATACAACAGTATTTCAAGTTCTAAGTTCTTTTGTTCTTCTAATGTTATTATTTTCAAAGTATTCTCCTTATTTTTCTATAATCATCACACATATTTTTTACCGAATACGATTCGAATTCTTGTATTTAATATAATCAAAAAGAATATTGTAAAAGATATACCTATACTATACAATCCATAATATATCGGTGAATAAAATATATTTTTTAATAAAATAATATAAATCGATATATACAATGTTTTCTTATGTGTATCCCTTGTCTGTGCAATAACTTTTTCTATACAAATCAACATTAATGCCATCAAAATAAACCCAACAAAGAAATAATTTTGTCCAAAATCCAAGATAAATGGATATAGAGATGTTGTATTGTTATTAATGATAGAATAACCACTTTCACTTATATTATAAAAAATTTGTGAATGTATATCTACATAATGACTCGGTACAAAAACATTCTCATTGAACAAAGACACAATCGCATATACTGGAGACAATAAAAAGCTGAATGTAATTGCTCCATTATGTAAAATCGCACCTTCATTAATCTCAAACATTCTTTCATTGTCAAATATATATTGCATAAATGAATATTGCTCAAAAAAATACTGTGCAATCATATCAAAAAAATTTGTTATCAGACCTCTTGAAAATGTCATGATTACTATAATAAATATGATAATACTCATTATCTTTTTATTAAACTTGATATGATTATTCTTTTTAAACAAAATAAATGCTATAAGATACTTTAATAATAAATCTAGAAGAATTGCTCTTCCACCAAATGATATAGATGTTACCAAAAGCGCACCTATTATATACTTTAAGTATTTATAATTTGATTTTAACAATTCATAAATTGAAACTAAAATAATTGCATTAAAAATACCTTTTGGAATAATATTGGTCAAATATACATATACTCCTTGTCCTGATGTGACAAGATTAAGATATTTAATTCTAACTGCTGATAATGAAACATCTGATGAAAATAACATCCTAATACTGCTTATAAAATTAGGTAACATAAGTAAGAATGCAATCCAAAAAAGAATCTTTATTATATTACTATTAACACAAATTTGTTCTAATTCAAATTTTCTATCTATATTTTTACTAGACAATAATACATATACTACATTAAATACCAAAACACCTATTATAACATAATAAAAAACCTTTTCTGATGGAACTATCAACCCTTTTTCTTTTGCATAAAAAAAATTAAGTAGAAGTGTCCCCCCCCAAGCCAACGTAAATATATTCGCAGGTGTAATTACTTTCTTAAACTTAATATAATTCAAAAAAATACTCAACAGCATAACTGCAATTAATAAAAAAAATTGTAATAACATATTTAATTACTTCTTTCCTTCATTTTAAACATTTTTGCTACTATATTTTTCGATATTAAAGATGGCAAATATAATGTTAATAATTGTTTTCTACTTACTCTATTAAAGATAGTATTAATACGAATCATCTTCTTTGTTTCACCTAACTCCGTCACTAGATACTCAAATGTTTCTTTCTCATACATAAGTTTCCCATTATGAGTATACGCATATAAATACAAAAGTGCTATGTATTTATCAAAAAGTGCCTGTTGTTCATGCACTCTTTCTATTTTTTTACAATCCTCTATAACAACATTTAATGCCTGTACGACTTTTATTCTATCTTCAAGCCTTTTTTTATGCATTGTACTTCCATCTCGTTGTAAATAATTGTAGACAATTGTATCAATATTCTTTATTCTAGGATTTAAACATGCTATATGAAATATATAAATCACATCTTCATTAATATATCCTTCATAAAAAAATTCATTTTCTACAATAGCTTTTCTATACAACTTATTCCATACAACGTCATACAATTTTTCTTTTCTAAAAAACTCATCTACCGTATCACTACATATTATCTCGTTTTTTAATCTAACATCAACAACTCGATCATTATATACTCTCCTCAAAGACCCTTGAACAATATCTATTCCTTCATCCATCTCTTTCATTAAATTTGAAATTGCATTTGGTTCTAACCAATCATCACTATCTAAAAAAAACACATACTCGCCCGAACAATATTTCAACCCCTCATTTCTCGCTGAACTTTGTCCCCCATTTACTTTATGTATTATGTGAATTCGCTCATCATTAGTATTCTTCACTATTTCAATACTTTTATCCGTCGAACCATCATCAATTACTACAATTTCAATCTTCTTATAATCCTGAGAAATCACACTTTCTATACATTTTGGAATATATTTTTCCACATTATATACAGGAATTATAATAGAGACCAATCCTTTTTTACTTATTTCTCCTTCCATACAATAACCTTCCTTCGAATATATTTCAAATACTCATAAGCTAACAAAATAAAAACTTGATTCCTTTTTATATATCCTCTTTTTTCAGCCCTTTTTATCATTTCATTTACACCCAAATGCATTTTCTTTATATTTCCAGACAATCCACTAGCACCAAATGCACGCTTACCTCCACCACAGAGTACCAACTCATCCTTCAAATAATATAAACCCACTTTATAAGCCAACTCTAAGAAAAACAATCCTTCTTCAGCATGACTCATATCTTCTGGAAAAGGATTTCTTCCATCAAATATTGATTTATCAAATATTAAAGATGGTGTGCAAGGCCAATTTTTAATACAATACTGAAATGGTGAAATTTTAAATATGCCTTCTTCCGTCTTTTTTCCAAGATGAATCATCTCACCTTCTCTATTGCTTCCTAATGCTTTCACATTTTTATTAGTTTCAAATATTTTATTTTGAAATTCTAATTTTTGCTTTTTCCATTCATCATCAGCATCTAATAATGCAATAAACTCATTCTTAGCCAAAGAAATCCCCTTATTTCGTGCACTTGCTGCTCCTTTATTCTCCTGAGATACAATCTTTACAATATCTATTTTTTCTTTAGCAATATAATCATTTATAATCTTCACTGATAAATCTGTAGAACCATCATCTACAATTACTATTTCATCAATCAAATCGAGTCTAGTCTGATTCATTACCGATTTTAAAGTTTTTATAATCGTTTTTTCACTATTATACAGCGGAATAACAACACTATATTTCATCTCTTACCACCAACTAATATATTATTCACATATATGCAATATTTAACTTGTTCCACAATTCATAAATAATGTACTTTTCAATTAATATTTTCCCATTGTTTTGTATCATCTACATACTTTTTTATAATCCTAGCTGGAGCACCAGCAATTATCACATTATCATCATATGATTTATTCACAACACTGTTAGCACCTATTATGCAACCATTTCCTATATGAACTCCCGGCAAAACAACAACATTTTCACCAATCCAAACATTATTACCAATACTAACTTCTTCAACACTTAGCTTCCGTTTATCAGGTATTTCTTCTGGCTTGGATGCATTTTCTCCTTTATAGGTTCCATGCTCATTATCCGTTATAAGAATATTACTTGCAAGTAAACAATTATTTCCTATAGTTATTTTTTTGCAGGATGAAATATGAACTCTATCTCCAAATTTACAATTTGAACCAATTAACAGATTTCCATCTAATTGCTCTTTCTCATCATAATATAATTCAAATCTACATCCATATCCAACAGTAAATCCTTCTCCAAAAACAAACTTTTTTCGATTCCCTCTAAAATAGAATGGTAAACGAATTAATCTTGCACCCTTCCAAAATACTCTCGTATATATAAGTGCTATCCCATTTTTTATAATTTCACCTAGTCCATATCCCTGTTTCAAATCAATACTCCCTGCTTGTTCTTTTATCCATTAATATTGAAAATCAACTTCTCCACTTCCAACAATATTTAAACATCGACTGTAAATGTATCAGAAAATACTTAATTGATTTTCCACTCGCTCTTCCCCACTTATGGCAAACTTCAATCTTAGGATTATAAACTGTCCTGCCAAACTTCTGCATTTCTCTCGTTAAATCTGCATCTTCGAGATATAAGAAAAAGCGATCATCAAATCCTCCACACAGCTTTAATTCTTCAGTTCGTAAAACAGAAAAACAACCTGTGCAAAAATCCACATCTACAGTTTCTTCTACTTTCTTATCTTCCATCGTATATTCAGAACGTAACTTTTTAAAATAGTCAAAATGATTATCAAATTTTCCAGCAATCAAATATTTAAACTTTGGATTTTTCTTTGGTAGAAACTGTTCTGTTCCATCTTCATTCAAAACCCTTGGTGCCATTTGTACAATATCTGGATTTGAATCCATAAATTGTTGAATCTGTAAAAAAACATCCTTTTCAACCGTAATATCAGGATTTACCAAAACATGATACAAACTATCTGCTTGCATAATAGCTTGGTTATTTGCTCCACCAAAGCCTAAATTGATCTGATTTTTTATCAATATAACATCTTTAAAATTTTCTTCTATTATTTCAATAGTTTTATCATCAGAATTATTGTCTACTACATAAACTTCTACATCTTGCCTATTAGACAGATGTTCTAATGAATTCAAAACATTTGAGATTACCTTTTCACTGTTATATGTAACTATTCCTACACTAAATGTTTTTCGCATTATATTCTCTCTTTTTCTCAAAATATTATCTACTAATTTTCATTTGCCTGACTTTCCACTGCCAATTCCTGACTCTTTTCCTCCGTAAACCCTTCCGTACTCTCCGGCGTAAACATTATCTTAAAAGTCAGCATCAAAAGCTTCAAATCAAGTAAAAATGACTGGTTCTCAATATACATCAAATCCAATCGCAGCTTATCATACGCAGAAGTATTATATTTGCCATAAATCTGCGCATACCCGGTCAATCCGCCTTTTACGCGCATACGATAAGCAAACTCCGGCAATTCCTTTGTAAATTGCTCTACATGCTCTACACGCTCAGGTCTAGGACCTACAAAGCTCATTTCACCTTTTAAAATATTGATAATCTGTGGCAATTCATCCAATCTAGTTGCTCGAATAATTTTTCCTACTTTAGTAATTCGAGGATCACCTTCGGTACATGGAATTGAACCATTTTTTTCCGCATCCACAATCATACTACGGAATTTTAGAATATCAAAAACCTTTCCATCCTTTGTACATCTCGCCTGTTTATAGAATACAGGACCATTATCCTCTATTTTAATGGCAATAGCTGTAATCAGCATAATCGGAGATGCAACTACTAACAGAACAATAGAGAATATCAAATCAAACATTCTCTTACTTCCATGCAGAGATTTCTTCTGATATGCATAGCCATAGCGAAGTAATGGTGTATCTAATAAATGTCTTGGCTCGCATCCCATCAGAATCACATCACTCAATCTAGGGGTCAGATAAATACTCTTTTCGTCACGCATAGCTTCCTCGATCAAGCCTGCTCTATTTTCTCTGGAAACCTCATAAAAGAGAACTGTTTCGCACTCATGTATATACTGATGTAATTGCTCTTTGTCAATAGTCTCAGACACCATGTTCTGCACATCAAACAGATGCTCATATTTTTTTAATATGCGTTCTTTAAAGGACAATATCTCTTCTTTTGAAATATCTTTACCATATACAAAAACGGTTTTCTGCGGCGGAATATGCTTCATAAGATATCGTTTTGCAATAGTTACAATGCACATTGTTCCAATAATCTGCAAGAATACTGCAATTACTCCCGGCATCAGGTTTACCATCCGATTATGAATCAGACAGCATTCTATGTACAAAACCAAATCTGCAATACCAAAGGATACCACCTGCGAAAATACTGTTTCTCCAATTTGTACAGAAGCTATTCTGTGCGCACTATATACAGAAGATATCGCATAGTAAATGACACAAAATATTACTACGGACAAAATTCCTCCCTGCAGCAAATATGTATCAAATGTATAGCGATTATAGTATAAAAACCAAACAAGAGCAAATAAACCGATATTCCAAATCACCAGACACCCATTCGCCCTATTTGATATTCTTTTATCCTCCATACCTTTTTCACCCTATCTTTCTATGTATACATAAACATCCTAGTATATTCTATTACAACAAGCTATGACATCAAATTTCACACGATCTTGTAGTTTTTATTCATTATATAACATTACAAGACAAAAGCACAGCATGCGGATTTATTTATCAAATACTGTGCTTGTTTTAGTTATATGCGGTCTGCCTTATTCATCTTCGTCTCTTCCGTAATATCCACCATAAGCACTACCATAATATTTACCATAGTATTTCCCATAATACTTGCCATATCCTTTTCCGGATATTTCTACCTTATTCAGAACTGCGCCAAGCATACGGCAGCCACTCTGTTCCATCTGCACTTTCACTTTCTGAAGCATTTTGTAGCTAACATTATCAGTTTCAATAACAAGAACTGCCCCATCACACTGTTTTGCTACAACCGCTGCATCAATAACGCTTCCTACCGGTGGACAGTCAATAATGACATAATCATACTTTTCTCTGGCTTCAATAATCAATGCTGCAAATTTACTGTTACCTAAAAGCTCAGAAGGATTCGGTACAACAGGACCGGTAAAAATCATATCCATATTATCAATACTTGTTTCATAAATAATTTCATTTATTTTTGCTTTACCGGCAAGATAGTGACTAAGTCCTTTTGTTTCTACATCCAGACCATATCGTGCTTCCAATACAGATTTACGAATATCTGCATCTATGTATAATACTTTCTTTTCATCCTGACCAAATGCCTGTGCCAAGCGGAAGGATACTACAGATTTTCCTTCATTTGGTGTTGCACTGGTAAATGCAATTACTTTCACTTCATCACCGCAGAAACTAATATTCGTACGAAGTGTCTTATAGGCCTCATTGGAATGAAAATCCAATTCTTTTAATTTTTCAAAATTAACCTTCATTATGCTGCCCCCTTCTTTCGTTTATTTTTCATTCTGCGTTTATGATTACGGCGTTCCTGTTTCTTTTCTTCTTTTTTGGATTTTCCTTCTTCCATAGGAATAGTTCCTAATGTATTTAATCCAAGATATCTCTCTACATCTTCAGAAGTCTTGATAGAATCATTCATCAGATAACGAATAACAATTAATGCTGCTGCAAGCAAGAATCCAATCATACCACCGATTACAACATTTTTCTTCAAGCTTGGACTAACGGGTTCTTCATTCACAGTACCTTCTTCGACAATACTTGGCTCTGTAGTATCCATAATTTCTGCTGTACGAGAAATCATAACTTTTGTCAAATCATCGACAATTGTCTTTGCCATGTATGGATCTTCATTCTGTACTGTAATGGTTAAAATACGAGTATTGGATGGATTATTTACACTTACCTGTGCAACAAATTCCTTATACTCCATATCCAGTTCCAAATTACTGATTACCTTATTTACTACCGGTCGACTGGTTACAAGTACCATATAATCACTGGTCAATTCAGAACTCACCTGTAAGTCAGCCATGGATAGAGAACTTAAATTCGCCTCCTGATTTTTAATATAAATCATTGTGGATGAACTGTACATCGGTGTCAACGCTGTTGTGGTAATAATCCCTGCAACCGCTGCACCAATCAGAGCTGTTAAAACAATTGCCCATATTCTGTCTAACAAGGCAAAAAATAGCTCTTGTAAATCAATTTCAATTTCCTCATTTTGTCTTTGCTGTTCCATATCTTTCTCCTCTTGTATTTATATCTCCAAATATTTATTTTCAAGCATTTTCATCGGATATTTCCAAAGAATGTTCTCTAAATACTCAGCTTCTAAATGCTTTTCCAACCATTTCATACTCTCACCTGTATAGGGTGAACGATGCCTGGTATCATGGGCATCTGTGCCAAGGAAACTAATCCGCTTCTCCTTTAGCAGCTTTCTGCACCACCTAGTGTTTTCATTGAATACATTTCCGAGCACACTTGTCATATTCATCTGTAAGTATACACCCATTTCACACAATTCTGCAATACGCTCCGGATGTTTTGTTAAACAATGATACCTTTCCACATGGGCAATAATCGGTCGAAACCGGATTTTTTGCATTTTCTGCATTGCATGATACAGCTCCTGATAGCTGATTCGAACATTAAATTCCACAAGAACATATTTGGTCTGGTGCATCGGATGCACACTGCCATCTTTGACATATTCCTCAATTCCCTGCTCATATAGAAGTTCATTTCCCAGATACAACTCCAAATCCGGCCACATTTTTGCAGCCTTTTCCTTGAGCATCTGGTAGTTTTCTTCTAACTCTGCCGGCTGATATTGATTATTTCCACCTTCATAATGAGGTGTAAATACAATCGCCCGCGCTCCCTCTTGATAAGATATCTCCAGCATCTGCATGGTGGTTTCCATATCTATAGCACCATCATCTACACCCGGAAGCATATGACAATGTATATCTGCATATCTTTTCATTTCAATTCTCCTGATTCTTCTAGCCTTTTAACCGTCCCTTCATGCCCATGACGGTCAACTGAAGCAGCACACCAATGCCGACGGTCAACACAGAGATAAGTACCAAAACTTTTATACTATATTCCATCAGATATGCCAAAAACAGATAAAGATAATCCGGTGTTATATAAAAACTTGCATATGGTTTACAAATTGTAAGCCAACCGCTAAATATAATAGCAAGTGCACCTGCCACAAGGAATCCTGTTGATATTTTACGCATTCCACGGTGCATATATCTCTCAGAATATAAAATAAATACAATAGCCAAAACTACGCTCACTGCCATTAAAGCTCCTGTAAGCTTCAACTGCGTAATTATCATATTTTTTAACGCATATGCTATATCTCCAATAGCATTCTTTACAGAGGACTGATAAACTACTAAGACAGCTTCGCCGAGCAATTCCTTGGATTCCTGCGTAAAATATTCTATCCCATCTAAGGCTGCTACTACCTTTTCTTCAATATCTTCATAGGTAGCAGAGGATTCTCTCCCCTTCAATGCCAGCTGAATCTGATTTTTTGTAGCAAACATAAAGTTTTCATAAGTCAAAACTTCATCACAGATATCTTCCATGCATCCGGAAGTCTTCATGATTGCATGTACTTCATCCATCATATCATTATATGCCTCATGATAATAGCCACTATCACTTAAGCTATCGAGAATTTTACTACTGTTAAAATAGCTCATCTGTGTCCAGACTGCACTGCCAATACCCCAAATATCTATAACCAGAACAAATGTAAGTACGACACCGGTGACTTTCCGAATCTTCTTACGCTGCTTATGATTAGAATAGGATGGCTTTTTCTTCTGGAATTTCATAGAACCAGATGCCAAAAGTGCCACACCACTGACAACTGCCAATACACATGACATAATTCCTAATCCTTGTATAAACCCAAGTACTCCGCCAAACATATCTGCTTTGATATCTTCCGGCAAAGTATAACGAGTTCCATCTGCTGCTAAAAATGCGATTGTGTTATCTGCTTTATTATAGGTAATCTCTGCATCTGCTTCTTCTTTATTTGCTCTTGTAGCAAGAGTTTCCTGCATTTTCTGCTGTTGCTTTTCTGTCACTGAACCATAGATTGTACCATTAGAAGTGACTACACTATCTCCCTTTGCACTATTATCTATGTCTGTACTCTGTTCCTGTTCAACATCCGCAGCAGATGTTGAATTTTCTCCATTTTGTCCGTTGCTGTCGGTATTTTCACCATTTGAATTTGGCTTTTTACCACTGTCATCCGGCTCACGAGGCTTGTCTGTATCTCCCGGCTGTAACTCCTGTACATTTCCCGGTTCTTTCGTATCTCCCGGCTCTTTTGTATCCCCCGGCTCAGGCTCTGCTGGTGATTCTGTTCCATCTCCCGGATTTACAGGTTCAGGATTTGCCGGCACAGTATTTTCTACCGGAATAATATAACCTTCTGCAACACCCTGCGCAACATTGGCATTCATTTCGCTAATTGCCGCACTTGCCTGATCTGCGGTCAATTCTATATCATCACGACACAAATACGCTTGAAGCTGTGCCAAATATTCTGCTGCAGCTTTATACTGTTTTCCTTCATATTCAAATGTACCGCTTGCTGCCGAATACAGAGAGGATTCATGCTCATTCATACCTCCTGCTAAGCAAGTTATTGTCATTGCAAGACAAATCCCCAATGTAAAAAGAGTATTTGCTGCTATTTTCTTTATCTTCATTTTATTTATATCTTCCCTTATTTTGACATAATGTTACATAACGCATCATCAAACGACACCTAATATAGTATATGGCATTTCTCCACGATATGCAAGTAACAAAAAAATATTAGTAAATATTGTACATTTCCATATAGTTTAAATCCGGAAAAGTGGCTATTTCATCCATAAGAACACCATTAAAGAATTTTGTCATACGAATAATATACTTCAAATTTGTATTATCCTGATAAAACTCCATATGCGGACTGCTATAGTTTGGTCGATAGATAGCAATTCTGCTTCCATTGTCGTAGATTTCCATAATCAGTTCTTGTTCGGACGCTGTAAAGCTTATCCGACTGGCTTTTGTAGATAAACCATTTGGATCAATTACATCTTTTCCCGCTTCAATTACAGATACATTTTCTAATGCAATTTCTTTTTTGGTATCACCGGAAATCGCCTGCATAGTTATCGTTGAATAATCCTCCGTATGTTCCTTCACACTAAGACCATCCATCCCAAACAATCCCAAGGTGTCATCCTCACATAACTTATTTAGGAAATTATAAAACTTCTGATTGGTAGTAATACCTCCCTGCATATCCAGATAAAAACTCCATTTAAACACTGCACCCGAAATTTTTGACGGCTCTATATAAGATTCCGATTCTTTCCCCTCTTCTGTGTACAGACTCTGATACTTTGCTGCATTACGATCCAGTTCATATACATAATACGCCTTTGTATGATCCATAGCAGATTCTCTTCCCGGCAATACATTTATCTCACAGCTTGCAATAAGAGCACTGCCATCCGTTGTAGTCGCCGTAATCGTAGCCATTCCTACTTTCAAAGCTGTAATCCATCCATCTTTATCCACACTAACTACCGTATCATCAGACGATGTCCACAGCATTGTTGTATTTGTAGCATTTATCGGTGTAATTTCCGGACTAAGCCAAACTGTTTTACCTTCACGCATGATGATTGTATCTTCTGGCAGTTTTATTTGAGTGATTATTACTTTTTCTATTATCTCTTCGCCCGGATTATCCTCACCCGGATTATCTCCACCTGGGTTATCTCCACCCGGATTGTCTCCACCCGGGTTATCTCCACCTGAATTATCTCCACCTGAATTATCTCCACCCGGATCACTTCCATCCGGATCATTTCCACCATTATTATTCTCAGTATTCTCTACACTTTTAATTTCAATGGTATATACCGCTTTCTTCTTACTTCCATCCTGTGCTTTTGCTGTAATGGTGACAGTTCCGGGTTTTATTGCTTTTACAACGCCTTTTTTTGTAACTGTTGCAATTTCTGTATCTGAAGACTCCCACTTTAAGCTTTTTAAAGTAGCTTTTGCCGGTTTTATTTTAGTTTTCAATGTCTGCGTTGTACCCGGCTTCATTTCTTTATTTTCGGCTAAAATTTTCAAGCTTTTAATCTTCGTAATCTTCTTTACTACCTTGATAGTACATACTGCCTTTTTTCCACTTCCATCTTTAGCTGTAACTGTAATTTTCGCAGTACCTGTTTTCTTTGCTGTTACTTTTCCCGAAGAAGATACTGCCGCTACCGATTTATTCGAAGATTTCCATTTCACCTTCTTATTTTTCGCTGTTTTTGGCAGACAGGTTGCTTTCAGCTTGACCGACTGCTTTTTCTTCAGCACATATGTATAATAATTCAAATCTATAGAAGTCACTTTTTTAGCTGCTGCTTTTACTTGTGTAGGATTTATGATACTCATATTCCCAACCAATAATACTGCAGCACATACATATACCAAATATTTTTTTAGCTTTTGCATTCTACTCATATACCTTTTCCTCCTGTTTTTTCAACTACAGTATATTGATAATTCACAAAATAATCAACTACTTTTTATTTCCAGTCCCCCACAAAAAGAACCCTTTCTAAAATAGAAAGGGTTCTTCATGCTGTTTTACAACTTTATTATTTTTCTTCAACTACAACCAAAGTGCTGATTAACTCCTCATAAGTTGCAGGAATACGATCGTCTGTAATGGTTGTTGCTGCAAGAATCTCACTATAAATCTCTGCTGCAAAGAAATCATCAATTTCTAATGCATATTTTCCATCTACATAAGTAGCAGAAATTGTAGATTCGCCTTTGGAGATTGTAATTTCTGTTTCTGACCAAGCTAAATCAACAGTATATCCATCAGATGTAACCTTAGCTGTCATACCTTCTACATCAATATCACTGATAACTACAGATCTTTCTCCATCTGTAAGTTTTCCGTTAGAAGCTGTGACTGTAATTGTATCATTTACTAAAGTAACAACGGCTTTCTGTGTATACTCACCACAAACTGCTGTAACTACCTTTGTATTTCCAATAGTAGTAGTTTCTACAGAAACTTCCTTGCCATCTAATTTATCAGTCTTTTCTGCTGCTAATTCTACGGCTTTTTTAGAGAGCTTTGCAACTACATCATCAGTAACTTTGTCCCAAACCTGCTCAACAGATTCAATTTCTTCTAAAGCTTCTAAATATTTATTATATGCTTTATCCATCTGTTCTGCTGTGATTGTCTGTTCAATCGTTTTTCCACCGATTGTATATGTTACTGTTAAATCTTTATTTGCATCAGCTACAATTGAAGTGATACCTTCTTCTGTACGGTCAACAAGATTATCTGCTTCTTCTACTGTTACTGCTACAGTTGCTGTCTTTCCATTATTGGATGTAGCTGTTACTGTTGCTGTACCTGCTGCTACTGCTGTAATTGTTCCATCTTCTGCTACAGTTGCTACTGCTTCATCACTTGTAGACCATGTAATTGTCTTATCTGTTGCATTTGCAGGTGCTACAGTTGCTGTTACTGCTGCTGTCTTACCAACCTTTAATGTAACTTCTGTCGGATCTACTGTTACACTTTCAACTTCGATTACATCCGGTGTTGGTGGTTCTACTGCTTTTGCTGTAACAGTCACTGCACATTCTGCTTTTACACCATTTGCAGCTTCAACAATAATTCTTGCATTACCTTCTGCTACCGGTGTTACAAGTCCTGTATCAGATACTGTCGCAACCTTTGCATTACTTGTTTTCCAAGCAACTGTTTTATCTGTTGCATTTTCCGGATTAACTGTTGCTGTCAACTGAACAGCATCTCCTCCTTCAACCAATGCAAGCTCTGTTTTGTCTAATGTAATGCTTGTAACTTCGATTTTTTCAGGAACTGGCGGTTCTTCTTTTACTACTGTTACCGCTACAGTTGCTGTCTTTCCATTGCTGGATGCAGCTGTTACTGTTGCTGTACCTGCTGCTACTGCTGTAATTGTTCCGTTATCTACAGTTGCAATATTTGCATCACTTGTAGACCATGTAATTGTCTTGTCTGTTGCATTTGCAGGTGCTACAGTTGCTGTTGCTGTTGCTGTTTCGCCAACCTTTAATGTAACTTCTGTTGGATCTACTGCTACACTTTCAACTTCTACTTTAGGATCTACCGGTGTTGGTGGTACCGGAGTAGGTTCTACCGGTGTTGGTGGCACAGGTGTCTTAACGGTAACTGTACATACTGCACTCTTACCACTGTGATCACTTGCTACTGCTGTAATTGTAGCAGTACCATCTGCCACTGCCTTAACAGCACCACTTTTGCTTACAGTTGCTACTGCTGCATTAGAAGATACCCAGTATACTTTTTTACCGGCTGCTTTTGCAGGTGCTACGGTTGCTGCTAATGTTTCGCTTGCACCCGGAACCATATCAAGTGCAGTCTTATTTAAAGTAACGCTTGTAGCTGCTGTAATTTTCTTTTTAACCTTTACTTTTACTGTTGCCTTTGCACAACCATCTGCTGATTTAACAGTAATTTTTGCGCTACCCGGTTTTTTAGCAGTGATTTTACCTTTTTTATCTACTGTTGCAACTTTCTTGTTGCTTGTAGAAAATTTCACTTTCTTATTTGCTGCATTTGCAGGAGCAACACCATATTTCAAAGCAACTTTCTTGCCTTTCTGCATGGTAAGTGAAGCTGCTGTCTGAATGGTCTTCACACCCTGTTTTACGGTAAATTTACATTTTGCTACAGCTTTCTTATTGCCTTTTGAAGTTACTGTAACTGTTGCTTTACCAATACCCTTAGCAGTAACTTTACCTTTTTTATTAACGGTAACAACTGCTGTGTTGTCGGATTTGTATGTAACCGCTTTTGAAGCGTTCTTAGGAGTAACCTTTTTCACCTTTAATGTAAAGCTTTTACCCACATACAATGTTTGACTTGTCTTTGTTAATGTAATCTTTTTAGCTTTTGCTGCTGCGTCTACGCTAACCGGTGAAGTAACCACTGTACCGCACATAAGCACTAATGCGAGCATAAAAGCCAACACTCTGGTTAATGAATTTTTCTTCATAACCTTTCCTCCTTCTATTTTTTTCATATACACATTCCTAAAATAGGAATCCTTTCTACAATTTACAACAAATAGAAAAAAAAATCAATAGACAAAATCAAACAATTTGAAATTTATAATAAATTCCTTCTCAATTCTTCACCGGACTGAGCGCAAAGATATGCAGGTGGAATATCAAATACAGTCTTGCAGCCTGCCATGCCTTCTTTATTCATTCTATATGCAGCTCTGGCATAAGCCACAATAACAGATGCTGTAAATTCAGGATTAGAGTCTAATTTTAAGCTGTACTCAATTAAATGCTTATGCTCTCTATCCATGCCCGTTACTCCGCTGCGAAGCACGAATCCACCATGCGGAATACCACTGTGATCTCTTTCTAGTTCTTCTTCTGTAATGAAGTGAACTGTTGTATCATAATCAGCAAAGTAATTTGGCATATTTTTGATTTCTTCTTCAATTTTTGCAAGATCAGCACCTTCTTCAGCTACTACAAAACATTCTCTTGTATGCTTCTGTCTGGTGGTAAGCTCCGGATTTTCTCCTTTTCTTACGGAATCTAACGCAGCCTCTACTGGAATGGTATACTGTTTTCCGTTTTTTACACCTTCTACTCTGCGGATTGCATCAGAATGTCCCTGACTTACACCTTTTCCCCAGAATGTATAATCTTTTCCTTCCGGCAAAATTACATTACCGTACAAACGATTCAATGAAAACATTCCCGGATCCCAGCCTACAGAAATAATAGCTGTTTTACCACTTCCTTTTGCCACTTTATCCACATTATTAAAATGCTCCGGAATTTTCGCATGTGTATCAAAGCTATCTACCACATTGAAATATTTTGCATATTCCGGTGTCTGTTTTGGTAAATCTGTAGCACTGCCTCCACAAAGCACCAATACATCTATTTCGTCTTTCATTTCCGTCAATTTATCTGCATTTAACACAGGAACTCCTGCTGTACGGATGACAACACCTTCCGGATTTCTTCTGGTAAACACTGCTTTTAATTCCATGTCCGGATTCTGTGTAATTGCACTTTCTACACCCTTTCCCAAATTACCGTAACCAAAAATTCCTACTCTAATCATTTTCTCTTCTTCCTTTCTTTTTTATAGGAACAAAAGTGTGCTTCGCACACTCCGCGATTTTTTCTTCATTAGCACAGCTTTTGTTCCGCGCGCGAAGCTGCGCATCCTGCCGGAGGCTGTTATTTGATAGGAATTTCCTAGCAAAATAACAAAAAGACTTTATGAATCTCCTTCGATTCATAAAGCCTTTTAAATGCCGGCAGCGGGACTTGAACCCGCACGTGGTTGCCCACAACAGATTTTGAGTCTGCCTCGTCTGCCATTCCGACACGCCGGCATTCGTCCGATTCAACCGGACAAAATGTATAATAACACATCCTTTAAAAAATTACAAGTATTTTTTTAAAATATCAAAACAATCGAAGGTTGCAAAGTAATCCTTTGGTGTTTCTGCACGACGAATGAGCTGTATACTGCCATCTTCTTTTAATAAAAGCTCTGCGGATTTCAGCTTTCCATTATAGCTGTATCCCATGGAAAATCCATGTGCACCTGTATCATGGATAACTAATAAATCTCCCTTGTCAATCTTTGGCAGCATACGATCAATAGCAAACTTGTCATTATTTTCACAAAGTGAGCCTGTTACATCATATTTATGATCACATACACTATTATCTTTGCCCATTACGGTGATGTGATGATATGCACCATACATCGCCGGACGCATCAGGTTTACTGCACAGGCATCTACACCAATGTATTCTTTATAAGTATGTTTCTCATGAACAGCTTTGGTTACAAGGCATCCATATGGTCCCATCATAAAACGACCCATTTCTGAAAAAATCGCCACATCTCCTAAACCTGCAGGAACTAATACTTCTTCATATACCTGACGAACCCCTTCACCGATAGCCCGAATATCATTTGGTGTCTGGTCTGGAGTATATGGAATACCTACACCACCGGAAAGATTAATAAAACGAATATCACATCCGGTTGCTTCCTTTAGCTCTACTACAGTTTCAAATAAGGTTTTTGCCAATGTCGGATAATAGTCATTTGTTACAGTATTACTTGCAAGAAATGCATGTACACCAAAATATTTTGCTCCTTTTTCTTTTAAAAGCTTGAAGCCTTCAAATAACTGCTCTTTTGTAAAACCGTATTTTGCATCTCCCGGATTATCCATAATACTATTACTGATTTTAAATACTCCGCCCGGATTAAAACGACAACTGATTGTCTCTGGAATTCTTCCAATGGTTTTCTCCAAAAAATCAATGTGGGTAAAATCATCTAAATTGATAATCGCTCCGATTTTATCCGCAAATACAAATTCCTCCGCCGGTGTATCGTTGGAAGAGAACATAATGCCGTCTCCGGAAAATCCCATGGCATCTGCCATCATTAACTCTGTCATAGAAGAACAGTCACAGCCACAGCCATATTCTTTTAAAATATTAATCAAAAACGGATTTGGAGTAGCTTTTACTGCAAAATACTCACGAAATCCTTTATTCCAAGCAAAAGCTTCTTTTACTGCTTTGGCATTTTCACGAATCCCTTTTTCATCATATAAATGAAACGGGGTTGGATATTCTTTGACAATTTCCTGTAATTTTTCATATGTTACAAATGGTTCTTTCATTCTTTTCTTTCTCCCTTCAGAAGTTGAATCCACCATGGTATAATCTGCATCTTTGTCTATAAGACCTGCTAAAGCATTGTAGGCATTTGATTAAGAATTTGTCAAGTAAAAATTATATTCCTTCATAATCAAATGCCGGAATAAAACTCTCATCTGCCGTATTCCCCTCCTGTACAAACCCATTCTCAATTCCCATTGCAATAGCAAAATCAATGACTTCTTCATATTCTGATTCAGTAATTTTTCGATTAAGCTCAGGATAATCGATAAATTTTTTCACTGGGGTATACTGATTTAAAATGCTTATATAAATATCTGTTCCATAATTCTCTAACAAATATCGTATGATATCTTTGCTGTCTTTTACACAATCCGGCAATAAAAGATGTCTTACAATCGTCCCTTTTTTCAGCAAAATCTCCTCATTTCCGCTAAAATCATTGTATTCTTCTGCTGTAAGCAAACGGTTATCTTCTTTATTATAAAATATCGGTTTTCCGGTCTGACGCACCATCTCTGCAATGGCTGCTTTTGCTACTGCAGGATAATCCTTGGCTTTTGCATATTTTTGAGCAATTTTTGAACTATAATATTTAAAATCCGGCAGATAAATATCTATCAATCCCTCCAGACAACGAAGTGCATCTGTCGTAATATAGCTGCCTGTATTATAGACAATCGGAAGCCTTAATCCTTGTGCTTTTGCCTTTGCTAAGGCATCTGCAACTGTAGGCACATAATGATCTGCTGTTACCAGATTAATATTATTTGCCCCTTTTTCCTGTAATTTAAGAAAAATCTCTATTAAATGCTCCGTTGTAACCCGCTTTCCTACCTTTCCATTGGCTATCTCTCCATTTTGGCAAAAAACACAATGCATGGAGCAGCCCGAAAAAAATACTGTGCCCGAACCGCTTTTTCCGGATATACATGGTTCTTCCCACATATGAAGGGATGCCCTTGCCAGAAAAATTTCGCTGGTTCGTCCACAGATTCCCACTTCCCCGAAATTGCGGTTTTTACCGCAATTCCTTGGACAAAGTCTGCAATTTTCATAAATTGTATACATAATCTTTTCCTATCTTACATGAAATCTTCTCTTTAGTTCAACCCTCGCTCGTCTGTCTCCAATAATCAATGTACCTAAAAATACAAAAATTGATACTGAAAAAGCAATTCCACTGATAAGAGTCTCTGTCACAATATCAAACTTCATCAGCAAAAGCGGTATTGCACTAAGAATAATCATAAATATTTCCAACATGATATAGCTCTGCCAGTTTCTTCGATTAATAAACATAAGCAAAACAATCGCCGTATCTACAAATAATAGTCCGCCCGGCAGTACAAAATTAACTGACCATCCATGATAGCCTATGACATAATCAATCAATATAACATAAGCCACACCAAAAAATGTCAATGTCAAAAGCTTTGAGCGATAACCCGCATTATCATTTAAAATCACAAATCTTGCCACAAAATATATGTAGGCAAATCCTGCGCCGGTAATAAAACTCCACCATACACCATGAAAAAACTTCTGATTCAAATACACCAAAAGTACTTCTACAATTATGGCTATAAAGAGAAAAATACGAACTGCCAGATGAAGATTCCTTGAACGAAAACGAATGTCCGGATACATATTTTCACCATTTTCATCCTGCTCGGTAACGCATTTACACAATGGACATATCTCTGTTTTATCTAAAATATTTATTCCACACTGTCTGCATCTACTCATAATATACCCCATTACTTTCTATTGTCACTTCTAATCCATCCTCTGTCAGACGACAGAAAAAGCCTCTTTGCACAGAAGCATCTGCAAGGATGGAACTAAAGGAAAACATCAGTCTGTCTCCATACGAGCATATTGTTCCTTTTAACGGCTGACCTTTAGACATGGCTAGAAATGCGCCAAACATCTGTATATATGGCTGATATTCACTTTCCACAGAAATATTCCCGATATTCGTCACCGTTGTTGTATTTGCCAGTGCTGACTGGGTATATACCAGACGAATTGCTATATTTTTCAAAAACAGCGGTACTGCTCTGGCAATCAAAAGCTTTTCATTGGATACATTATAAGAAAATAACTCCTCTAAATGCTCTCTGTTAATCTGTTCCCGCAGATTATCCCGAATAATCTGCAATACTTCTTCAAAGGTATAGCTTTCTTTTTCAGGTAAAAATTCCGCTGAAACCATTACGAAAAAATTTTTTGTCGTCACAGAATTAAAAAATGGACGCAAATTTACAGGAACAGCCACACGAATCGGTTTTTTCCCCGGCATACCATGCAGATATTCCGTATAAGTACTCCAGACAAATGCTGCCACTAAATATTCATTGATACTTGCACCATATTTACGGGCTGTCTGCTTAAGTGCTGCAACACTCATTGTGCCATGAATCACACCAAATTCTCCCTGTCGAAGCTTTTCTCCCTTAAACAGAAATGCTTTTTGAGTTTTATAGCCTTTGGCATGACTTTTTTTATAATTTTTCAAAAAACTATCTTCTCGATTCATAGAAGTATCCGGAGACAACAAATCTCCCGCTTCTTTTCCTAATTTCGGATGTGCTATCCGCAAATACTGATAGGTAAGCTCTTTCAAAAAATTCAGTCCACCCATACCATCTGTCAATACATGAAAGACCTCTAAATTAATACGATTCTTGTAATAGCTCACCCGAAACAAATAGCTGTGATTACGATTCTGCACAATATACCGGCAGGGATAAGCACTTTCTTCCTTTACCTTTGGTGCAGGTTTACCATTTTCTTCAAAGTAATACCAAAAAACCCCCTGTCGAAGCCTTACATTAAAGCCGTCAAACTTAGGCAATACTATATCCAATGCCTGCTGTAATATATTTTTATCAATCTCTTCATTTAAATTCACAAAAATCCGGTATACATTTGTCATGCTTTCCCCTGCAATAACAGGAAACAAATGTGCCGTATTATCCAGTCTGTCCCAGCCAATTTCCACATTTGTCCCATACCGTCTTTCTTTGCGGAGAGCTTCTTTATATTTCTTTCTCTCTGCCTTTCTTTCTAGTTTCTGCGCTTTACTGTCATTTTTATTCTTTTCCAAAATTAAAGCCTCGTTTTCTTTATTATCATTAAAAGAATTTCTTTTTTTTAAAAAACCACAAACTAATACCTGCAATCAATATGCTAATACCCGCTACTACCGGATAACTGTATTTCCATGCAATCTCCGGCATATATTCAAAATTCATTCCATACCAACCGGTTACTAATGTCAAGGGCAATACAATTGTCGTAACAATCGTAAGAAGCTTCATAATATCATTCTGATGAATGCTGATTTCTGCCTGATAGACATCCTGTACCTGCATGGCATACTCTCGCAAGGTCTGTGCTTCCTGCTGCAATCTTTTCACCCGCTCTGAAAATACCCTGCATCCATCCTTCATATACTCATATAACGCCTCACCCACATCAATCATCTGACTATAGTAGCAATAAAAACGGGAAATTTCCTTTTTTATTCCCAGCATTTTATAATTGAACTGTTCGATTTTACCTTCCAGTACAGCTTCTTCCATTTCAGCAATTTCCCGTTCTAAGGATGCCAGATAGAGAATATCATCCTCAATAAGCTCCATAAGAAACGCATGTAAAAAATACTCTAACGAACAGTTTTCCTGTGTGATTTTCTGCGCTACTTTTAAAAGTATTTCTTCTACTAATTCCCCATCATCAATAAATATTAGTTTTCCTGTCAAGATATACACCGCAAAGGTAGTATGCTTTTTTACTTTCTTTTTAACCGGAATATGAAAAGTCCCGAAGAAGTAGGAAGAACGCCCTTCTAACTTGCAGAAAAAAATCTCCTCCTTTTTCCCTGCAAAAGAAAACTCTTCCTGCAATGTCAGATATTTCCCCCACTCTTCACTGTCAAAAACAGCTATTCCGGCATTGTTCTTTTCCCACTCTCCGAGACTTATCTTTTCAATTCCATACTCATAAATTCCATAATACATAGTATATCCTTCTTTCTTGTATCTGTTACTCTCACTATGTACGATTTCACGGAATTTATGCTTTTATACCATTAATCTAGATGGAAAACCTTCTGTAAATCAATACTCACCGGGCTGTTGTCCGGATTGGTTTCCATAATATCAGCCATAAAATCCCACCATTTACGGTTGATGGCTGTATCCGCACCTTTCGCCCATTTTTCTTCATCCTCAATTTCGATATAGCCAAACAAAGTCAAGGTTTCTCTATCCAAAAAAATTGTATAATTTTTGCCACCATGCTCATGAATCATATCCTGCATCTCTGGCCAGAGTTCATTGTGTCTTTTTTCGTATTCCGCTTCCATTCCCGGATACAGCTTCATTTTAAATCCCTTAATCATTTGATACTTCTCCTTTTAACTATGTATATTCTCTATTTGCCAATCAATCGGCTCTATGCCATGTTTTTCTAAAAATTCATTTGCCTGACTAAAATGCTTACAGCCATAGAATCCACGATAAGCAGATAACGGACTTGGATGCGGAGCGGTCAAAATCAAATGCTTAGGATTCGTCAGCATAGCCGCTTTACTCTGCGCCGGTCTGCCCCACAGCATATACACGATAGGACGATCCTCGGCATTTACCGCCTCAATGACTGCATCGGTAAATTTCTCCCAGCCTTTTCCCTGATGAGAATTTGCACTGTGCGCCCGTACCGTCAATACAGTATTCAACAACAAAACACCCTGTTCTGCCCATTTCTTTAAATACCCGTTATCCGGTATATAGCACCCCAAATCGTCATGCAGCTCCTGATAAATATTCTGCAAAGACGGTGGGATATCCTTTTGCTCCGGCAATACGGAAAAACTTAATCCATGAGCCTGATTCACATTATGATACGGATCCTGTCCCAACAGTAATACCTTTACCTTACTTAATGGTGTAAAATGAAAAGCATTAAAAATATCGTCTGCCGGCGGATAAATCACTGTTTTACCATATTCTTCCCTAACAAAATTGTACAATTCTTTGTAATAAGGTTTTCCAAATTCCCCCTGAATCGCATTCAGCCAGTCATTTGTAATCATTGCCATAATTTTTATCCTTTTATCTTCTTACAGACACACCTTTGTCAGCAAGATAATTCTTTAAATCTAAAATTTCCAACTCTTTATAATGGAACAAAGAAGCTGCTAAAGCCGCATCCGCTTTGCCCTCTGTCAATGCTTCATAAAAGTGATCTTTTGTGCCGGCTCCTCCGGAAGCAATAACCGGAATGGAAACATTTTCTGCAATCAGTCTGGTCAATTCCAAATCATAGCCTACTTTTGTACCATCACAATCCATGCTGGTCAATAAAATTTCACCTGCCCCCATACGGTCAGCTTTCATTGCCCACTCGATAGCATCAATACCCACATCAATTCTGCCGCCATTTTTATAAATATTCCATCCACTGCCATCTTCTCTTTTTCTGGCATCAATGGCAACTACTACACATTGACTTCCAAATTTATCCGCAGCTTCTGAAATCAACTCCGGGCGATTAATAGCAGAAGAATTAATAGATATCTTATCTGCGCCTTCCCGAAGCAAGGCTTTAAAATCATCCACTGTACGGATTCCACCGCCAACGGTAAAAGGAATAAACACCTTTTCAGCTACCCGACGCACCATATCCACAACAGTACCTCTGGCATCAGAAGAAGCCGTAATATCCAAAAAAACCAATTCATCTGCCCCCGCTTTATCATAAGCTGCAGCAATTTCTACCGGATCACCGGCATCTCTTAAATTGACAAAATTCACACCTTTTACAACCCTGCCGTTATTTACATCCAGACAAGGGATAATTCGCTTTGTAAACATTAGTCATTCCCTCCCTGAATTTTTGCAAAGTTTGATAATATCTTAAGTCCCACTGTACTGCTCTTTTCCGGATGGAATTGGCAGGCAAAAACATTTCCTTGTTCTACAGACGCATGAATATGTGTACTATATTCTGTAGATGCCTTTACAATGGATTCCTCTTCTGCTTTCAAATAGTAAGAATGCACAAAATACACATATGGATTTTCTTCTATGCCGTCAAAAAGTCTTCCCTGATTTTCTAAATGTAAGGAATTCCAACCAATGTGCGGAATCTTTAAACCTTCTTTGTCCGGTATGCGTAAAATACTGCCCTTCAACAAATGCAGTCCTTCTACACCTGAAGCTTCTTCGCTTCCGTCAAACATCAACTGCAAGCCAAGACAAATCCCTAAAAGCGGCTTTTTCTCTTCTACAACCTCTTCTAACATTTTGTCAATTTCATATTTTTTCAACTGCTCCATAGCTGCTCCAAAGGAACCCACACCCGGAAGAATTACTTTATCTGCCTTAGCTACGATAGTTCTGTCTCTGGTAATTACACTTTCCTCTCCTATGTAACTTAGAGCTTTCTCTACACTCTTTAAATTTCCTGCATCATAATCCAAAATCGCAATCATGCTTCTCATTCCTCGCTGTCTATTCTTCTGCTGCTATCAATCCTAATCCTTTTACAATATCATATACACGACAGGTATATTCCGTACGATCATATAATCCGTAAAGTTCTCTCGCTTCTTCTGCTGTAATACCAAATTTTTCTTTCATTCGGTCAGCAATCTGCTCTGCTAACACATCATATTCCATCTGCACACCACAGGTTGTGGCATCTTGATAATTCGCATCATATCTGCCTAAAGCACAGATATAAGAATCTAATGATTTCGTATATTCTCCTGTCACAAAAAGAACTTCACCTGATCTGTATTCTTCCTGCACTTTAGCTAAGAGGAATACCTTCTCATAAAATGCAGCATCATTTTCTTTTATCGTTATTCCGGAAAGTTCCTGATAAGCTTTAACATAATCCTGCTCTCTGTATGCTGTTTTTGCCTCGGATAAGCTCATTGTATAGCCCACATGATTAGAACACAATAAAATCAGAGCTAATACTGATATTCCCATCAGACAAATAAGCATAACCGGTTTTCTTGGAAGTGGCGGTGATAAATCCACTTCTTTTGGCTTTTTCGGTTTCTTCACTTTCTCTGATTTTGCTTCTTTTGCTTTCTGGGCTTTTAAAGCTTTCTTTTCTTTCTTTTCCTGTTTTTTCTGTGCTTTCTTTTCCTGTTTTTCCTGCTTTTTCTTTTTCTTCTTATCTGCTGCACTTTCTGTTGATTCATCACCAGCACTTTCTGCCGCCTGAAGCTCTTTTAAGATTTCCATATCCTCTTCAGACATATTCGCATACTCATCACCATCTAAATCCTCAGATTCTGCTAAGACTGTTTCTTCCTCTTCACCTTCTTCTGAATTATCAGAAAGTTTCTTTTTCAGCCGCTTAAGAAAGCCTTCTTTCTTCTTTGGCTTTTCTTCTTTTGCCTCATCATCTTCCAATTCCGAAAGTTCTATGGATGCTCCTTCATCGCTCTCCATATCAAACTCACCGTTTTGCAGCTTTTTGCCAATATCTGACAGCTCTGCATCTCCCGAAAGATCCGCTAACATATCAATCAGCTCTTTTGTATCATCCGTTACTTCCGGCGTCTCTTTTTGTGCAGACTCTTCGCCATCTATGCTCAATAATTCTTCTGATGCTCCATCTGCATCCGTCCAATCGTCTGCATCCATCTCATCAGAAGCAGATTCTCTTTGCATCTTAGCATCTGCCTTTTCCCGCGCCTTTTTGATAATACCATCTAAGTCATCAAAAAAGTGATCTTCATCACCTGCATCAATCACTTCATTCTCTGTATTATCAACTTCAATTTCAAAATCGCGAACAAAAGATTCCATATCCGCATCATTGAGCTGCTGCTCAAAAGCTTCCATATCCACTTCTGTTATCTGATTTTCAAAATCTTCAATAGATTCCATTCCCATTCTTCGATGGCTTCTGCTTTCTGACATTCCAGTTCTGCCCGAAGAAACACTATTTAGTAGGGAATCCAAATAATCTTCTGTTCTACTCACCGTAGTACCTCCCTGTACTCTAAACTCATGAAGGGATGTGATGATACATCACATCCCTCAAATTCTTGTCTATGCCCATTTACGGGAATCAATCAACTTGTCAATCGCTTCTACCAGATATCCAATTTCCGGTTTTGTCAGCTGTGCATCTGCTCCAAGTAATTCTCCCTTACGGCGCATCTCGTCATTCACAAGAGATGAAAAGATAACCAACGGAATATCCTTAACCTCTTCGTCGGTCTTTGCCAGCTTTGTAAGACGATGTCCATCCATCACCGGCATCTCTATATCTGTAATGATACAATGTACTTTGCTCTTCAAATCGCCTTCCCGTTTGTATTCACAAATCTTATCCCATGCTTCCTGTCCATTCATGGTAATAATCTGCTTTGTATAACCAGCTTTTTTCAGACAATCTGTAATCAGTTTACTTAAAAGCGGTGAATCCTCTGCAATGAGAATTGGAGAATCACTTCTGTCACGATCCTTATATTCTTCGATATCAGAAACCTTTAATCCAGTTTCCGGACTAATATCTGTAACAATCTTTTCAAAATCAAGAATGATAATTAATTTATCATTCATTTTAATAACACCGGTAGATACACCATTGTCGTCACCATTAATTGTAGAATCCGGTTTAATAATATCTTCCCATGATACTCTATGGATACCAAGTACCTGATCTACATGAAATGCAATATTTAATTTATTGAAGTTTGTAATAATAAACAAACCTTCTGTTTCATTATCCGAAAGTCCGATACAACGCTTCAAGTTAATGACTGTAATCATCAAATCCCTTGGCATAAAAATCCCTTCTACACATGGATTTGCATTTGGTATCGGAGTCACCGGCTGATATGACAAGATTTCACGAATCTTCGCTACATTGATACCATAATGATTGTTGCCTAACTTAAACTCAAGCACCTCTAACTCATTCGTTCCACTCTCTAAAAGTATATTTGTATCCATAAACCTATTCCTCCCGATGCATTTATATTTGTCTCCGCAGACCCTTGCATAACGCACTATATTAATACTATTATAGCATAAATCTGTTTATTGTATATTATTTTTTCAATTTTTTACAAATTAACTGTAAAATTCTTTCCATTCATATCTATTTCTAACTGCAAATCAGAAATTTCTGTCATGTCCTGTGGAATCTGGAACAATAACACTGTCTCATTTACCGCTGATGCAGCAATATCTGCCTGATAGGTAGATAAATCATTCAAAAGAATCGTCATCTGTGCAGGTACAACTTCTGTTCCATTAATAACAGCCCGAAACTCCGGTCTCATAGTCAAAATATCAATATGAAGTGCCTGATTCACTTGATTTTTCAGATTCACATTCAGTACCAATAGCTGTTTTCCTAAATCAGCATCTACTGTGTAATACTCTGACTGCTGATAGGTTGTGCACAGGCTATGACCGATATATTCAGCTTCAACAACCCCTAAATCCAATGCCTCTGTCAATGTCGCTGCTGTTTCTTGCTCTGCCAGCATTTCTGTTTCGGTTGTTTTAGCTTCTGTCGATTCTGTTTCTGTTTCTTCTGAATCAGCTGGTTTAGATTCTGTTTCCGTTTCTTCGGTTTCAGTTTCTTTCGGCTCATTTTCTTCTGGTGTCTCGATTTCTGCTGCCTTTTCAGTTTCCTGTACTGCTTCCAATTCCATTTCTTCGGTTTCTTCAGATTCTTCTACTTCTTCATCATTTAAAACTTCCTGTAGTACAAATACCTCTCCATCCTTTTGATAGGTATTATACTTTGCAACGGTATGTGCTGCATAAGTAACAACGGCAGCTTCCTCCTCCGGTGTGAGTACATATAATTCCTCTCCACAACCCGAAAGCATAAATGCTGTTGCTAAAAGCACTGCAGTCACCTTCATCCTTGAATTTTTCATCCTATGCCTCCACTGCATAAACTTTCTGTAAAATATAGTTAATTTTAACATTTTTTTAGAGAATGGGCAACCATTAATTGTTTTTTGTGTCCAGTTCGAACCAAAATTCTACTCCATCGGCATGATTTATCACACCACACTCCCGATGAAAAGAATCCATAATCGCTTTTACAATGGATAAACCTATTCCGCTGCCGCCATATTCTCTGGTTCTGGCTTTATCTACTTTATAGAATTTTATCCATATGCTGTCAATATCCTCAGACGGAATATTTTTACCTGTATTAAATACACTGACTCTCACACAATCCTCAAACTGTGTATATTTAATATCTATGCGTTTTTCAAAATCTACATGATGAATAGCATTACTTAAATAGTTGGTAACAACCTCTTCCACCTTAAACTCATCTGCCCATACATACATCAGTATATCTGTATTAAAAGTTAAGCTGATTTCGTTTTGCTTTAGCAAAATAGAAGCAGACAAAATTACTCCTTGAATCAATTCTGTCAAATCAAATCTCTCCATAGTCACCATATCATTACCAAATTCTAACTGATTTAATGTAAGAAGCTTTTTTACCATACGATTCATTTTGTCCGCTTCATCCACAATCACTTCACAGTAAAAATTCCTGCTTTCTTCATCCTCATTGATGCACTCCTGTAATCCCTCTGCGTATCCTTGAATTAATGCAAGAGGTGTTTTCAACTCATGAGACACATTCGACAGGAAATCTTTTCGCATTTCATCTATCTGATTCTTTTTTTCTATATCAATCTGCAATTCATTATTGGCACTTTTCAATTCAGAAATAGTCCGTTCCAACGCAGAAGAAAGCTGATTCATATGCTCACCTAGCAAATCAATTTCATTTTCTCCGCGACTGGTATACTTTGCATCAAAGTCCAAATTTGTCATTTTTCTGGATATCTGTGTAAGTTCAAGAATAGGTCCTGCAATTTTTCTGGATACAAAAATACTGACAACTGCTCCAAAAACAATGGCAACAGCTCCCACATAAGCCAAAAAACGATTCGATACCCATACATTCTCACGAATACCTTCTAACGCGGTACGCATAAGAATCAAATTTCCATTCTCTAAGGTTCCCCATAAAATCAAATATTCCGCATCCAATCGGGTATCCGTTCGTTTCTGTAGTACATATCGACTATTTTCTTTTAATACCTCCGCTGTAGAATCTGCCACATTTCCAAACAGCACATCCATAAACTGCCTTTTTAATACCTCTGTATCATTTACAGAGGCTCTAACGATAGAACCATCCGCACTAATAATCATAATGGCTATATTTCCATTGGAACATATTTTTTCAAAGCGAATACCAAAATCTTCACTCCATAAACTTCCATTGATACTTTCTGCATTGATTGTATTGTAGCCTTCCAGCATAACATTCTGCTTATTATAGGTATAATAAGTTTCCAGAAATGTTGTATTTAAAAACCAGCATAAAATCACTGTAGTTATAATCAATCCAAGAATTGTTCCTGTAAATTGTAATGTAATTGAGCGTTTAACTTTCATAAAAAGCACCTTTCCATCCATTTCTTTCTCTTATTTTAACACGAATCCATCCATCTCACAATGAACGACACAATTAATTCATAATTGCCAAATTTTCTTGCGTTTTTAACAATTTCTTTGTATAATTTTTGTAAATAGACTATATTTTGAGGATAATGCTATGAAAAAAAGACAATTTCTCAAATTCCGGCTCTTGTTACCGGTAATTGGCATACTTGGTGGTCTTTTCTGTACCGTCGGCTGCGGCACCTCACAAAATACAGTAGAAACCGGAAATTTAATTCGGTCTGATGCACCAAAGCACAATTCTGATTATATTACTGTAGGTTTTATTCAAACCGGCAAGGAATCCGACTGGCGTGATGCCAATACAAATGATTATTGGGATACTTTTACAACTGAAAATGGCTACAATTTAATTTATGTAGATGGCAATTCAGATTCTAACCGTCAGGTCAAAGCTGCTTATGACTTAATTGCTCAAAAGGTAGATTATCTGATTATCGACCCTATTGTAGAAGACGGTTGGGATGATGTTCTAACTCTTGCCCAGCAGGAAAACATTCCTGTCATTATTTCAGACCGTGGCGTAAACGCAAATCCTTCTTTATATGAATGCTGGATTGGTTCTGATTTTAAAACAGAGGGAATCAATGCCGCAAAATGGCTGTATTCCTATTTAGAAAAAAATGGTCGCGAGAAGGAAAACCTCAACATTGTTATATTAGAAGGAACCGCTGGTGCTTCCGCTGCAATTGGCAGAACAGAAGGACTTTTAGAAGAAATTTCCAAGCACAGTAATTGGAATATCTTAACCAGTCAGTGTGCAAATTTCACTCAGGGGGAAGGTACGAATGTCATGAAACAGATTTTAACGGACTACCCTCATGAGGATATTGATGTTGTTATTTCTGAAAACGATAATATGATGTTTGGTGCTATGAAGGCTATGGAACAGGCGGGAATGCGTTATGGTGTAGACACAGATGTAATTACCATTTCATTCGATGCTCTATATGAAGCCTTTGAGCTTATGCAGGAAGGAAAGTTAATGGTTTCTGTAGAATGTAATCCATTGATTGCCGGACTTTCCCATCAGGTAATACAGGATTTAGAAGCCGGAAAAACCGTAGACTCTGTTTACTATGTAGAAGAATCTGTTTTTACTTATGAAAATGCAGCAGAATATATTTCTGACAGAAAGTACTAGGGAATAATTTATGAAAAAATCATTAAAAAAGCGAATTTTAATGCTTATGTTCATTTTTGTCATCACTCTAAATGTTCTAAGTATTGTTATGAATTACCAGAATTTTGTCAACACAAATCAGCAGGCCGGACTTTCTACGGCAAATACCGTAGCGGAAACCTGTGCTTTAATTATCAATGGTGATTCTTTAGAAAAATACATACAAACCGGTTTACGAGACAGTGATTATTATGTCACTTGGAACAAGCTTTTAGATTATAAAAACACAAACAGTGATATTGTAAAGCTCTCGGTTATCTGGTTTGATTCCGATTATGGTAATTATATTTTTGATACAGATTTGACATCCACAGGGGCATTTTTAGGAGATCGCATTCCTTTGGATGCTGAGCAGAAAAAATTAAGCTCCAAGCTGACAGATGGCAATAATCTGCTTTCCATTACCTATTCTGACAGAATAGAAATTTACAGACCAGTGTTGTCATCTTATAACATTCCAATGGGGTATGTCATTGTTGGCATTAATACGCTTGAGGCTGAAAGAGAACAGTTTCAGTATCTGTACCAGTTAGTTTTGGTATCTTTTGCCTTAACCTTGATTGCTACTGTTTTCTTTGTTCTTATTATCAACAAAACCATTGTTTCTCCGATTAATGCTCTATCCGCAGCTGTCGGCAGTTATGTAGACTCCATGAATGCAAATGCTACGGATTCACCTTTAGCGCATTTGTCCATCCAGACCGGCGATGAAATCGAAACTCTCTTTCATTCTATCCGCAAGATGGAATCGGATATTTTAAATTCGACTAACAATCTGGCAATTGCCATGTGGAACAGCCAGCACGATAGTATGACTCAGCTTTATAATAAGCGGTATTTAACTGAATGCAAATCTGCATTTGAAGTCAAAAAATCCATTGGTATTATCTATTTTGATGTGGATAATCTAAAGAAAATGAACGATACCTGTGGACATGAAGCCGGTGATGAAGTTATTAAGAAAACTGCTCAATTTATCCAAAAATATCAGACCGAGGATCGCATTGGCTTTCGTATGGGCGGTGACGAGTTTATGATGATTGTTCCTGATACAACTGACCAAAATATAGAACAGCTAGTAACTGTTATGAAGACTGACCCAGATACACATTTGAGCAGACCTGACCAAGAGATTCAGTGCCGAATTGCTATTGGATTTGCTTATTGTGAGGGTGAGATTGATTTAGATACTTTAATCAAGGCTGCGGATGCAGATATGTATTTAGACAAGAAGAGTCACCGATAAAAATTTTTATTAACATAACAAAAACCTTCCCTGTACTTTGACCGAGTTTGGGAAGGTTTTTCCACATTTATACCTCAAATTTGTAGCCCATGCCCCAGATAGTTCTTATATATTCACCTCGACTGCCAAGCTTACTGCGAAGCTTCTTTACATGGGTATCAATGGTTCTGGCATCTCCAAAATAATCATAGTTCCAGACATTATTCAAAATAGTTTCTCTTGAAAGCGCAATTCCCGCATTTTCTATAAAATAAGAAAGCAACTCAAATTCTTTGTAGCTTAAATCTACCCGTTCACCATCAACAGTAACTAAGTGCGCAACCTTATCCATGCGGATACCACCTACTTCTACACTGTCTTCTTCTAATGTTTTGTTGGCTCTGCGAAGAATTGCCTCTACTCTTGCCACCAAAATTTTAGGACTAAAGGGCTTTGAAATATACTCATCCACACCTAAGTCAAAGCCTAATAGCTCATCCGTTTCATCACTTTTTGCAGTTAGCATAATAATAGGAATCTTGGAAGTCTCACGAATTTCCTTGCATACTTCCCAACCATTGATTTTTGGCATCATAATATCCAGAATAATCAATGAGATTTCCTTGTCCTTATAAAAGATATCTAAGGCTTCTTCCCCATCTGCGGCTTCTAAAACCTCATAATTATTTCGTACTAAAAAATCCCGCACAAGCTTACGCATTCTGCTCTCATCATCTACTACAAGTATTTTTATTTTATCCATAAAAACGCCTCATTTCTGCACTTTTTTGCTGATTTTATCAGATAATTATGACGAAAATATGAACAGCTATTTATTCAGTGCCTCTTCTCGTTCTTCTAATTCCTGTTCCCACATTTCATATTTTTCAATTAATGCATTCTCATAATTTAAAATATTAATATTATCACTTGTTCCAGCCACAATAAACATTGCAATTACTGTAAGTATCAATAGTATATTTATGGAAAAGCTTGTATGAAATCGCTTTTTATAATCTACATTTTGTACCTTAGTTTCATGAACAGCTTTCGTCCTTTTTTCCCTCGGCTTTTTATCTTTTGGCTCTTCTTTTGCAGTTTCGTATACCTCAACAATCGGTATAGATGGAATAACCTCTAAATCTATGACACTTGATGTTTTCAAATATTCCTGCAATTCATACAAAAAAGCATATCCTACCGGTGTCTTGAACAACTGGCGTTCTATCATTTGACAATAAATCTGTAAAACGCTCTCCGGATTTTGCATATCTATTTTATTTCTGGCAAAGGAAACTGCTTCCATTTCTTTTGCAGCTTTTTCCATCATTTTTTCATCGGAGAATGCAAATCCTCCTGTTTCATATGGTGTTCTTTTTCGCATATTTTCCTCCAGCGGTATACTCACTTGTTGTAGCTTTAGCTTCACACAATCCTATTATATAAAAATCCCTTTGGGAACGCAACTTCATTTCCCATGTATGCGCTCTAGCTCGGCTGACCTTTTCATAATCTTTTTAGCATATTCTGTATAATCTGCTTTTTCACTTCTTTCCATAGCATCACTGCTTCCATTATAAACCATGAGAACAGTTCCCATATCACCATGTTCCATAAAAAGCTCTGCCAGATAATCTGCCGCTACCAGAATGTTTCCTTTGGCATCATAAATATCTGTTACACCTAATTTATCCATGCGCTCCTTATGATAGTGTGTATGAATCTGCATCAGACCCTTACACTCTCCATTTTGTGCTTTTGCATTACCGGATGACTCAGATTCTATAATAGCTTCTAATAATTCAGGACATATGCCATATTGCATACCAATTTCTTCACAATATGCTATATATTCCTTAGATATACCTGAATCAGCGCCCTGTGCATTTAACTGAATCTGTGTTGTAGAACAAATTACTAATAAAGCCGCTGCAAACAACAACCGTTTTTCTCTTTTATTATACTGCATTTTCGTCCTCCCAGAATTATTTGTGCATAATAAGATATGCAGAATTTATGTTTTCTATCATTCTGTGAGGATATTTTATTTTTATACCATTTTTTTACAATAATGGAGCTAAAAGTCTAAGCAGACACTGACCAATCCGCAGTACTGTGGAATTTTGGTATCTATACTTTTTAGTAACCTCTTCACTTTGCAAAAAGGTTTCTTCAAAATCCCTTTGAATCGCCTGTATGGCATCAGTTTTATATAAAAGAACACCATTTTCAAAATGAAAATACAAGCTTCTGTAATCCATATTAATCGTGCCTATTGCAGCAAGTTCTCCATCACATACACATTGCTTGGCATGGATAAAGCCCGGGGTATATTCAAATATTTTTACACCGGCTGCCACTAAAGGAGCGTAATAGGAACGGGTAACCTTAAATACCAGCTTTTTATCCGGAATACCCGGCGTAATAATTCTTACATCTACACCTCTCTTTGCTGCCAGACAAAGCTCTCTGCTCATTTCGTCACTGATAATCAGATATGGTGTAGTAAAATATATTTTATGCTTTGCATGTTTTAGTAAATTCATATATACATTTTCACCGACATTTTCATTATCCAACGGTGAATCTGCATAAGGCTGTATATAACCCTGTTCATTTCCGCGATAAACGGACTTTTTCAAATATCTGTCATAGGATTTATCGGATTGTCTGATGGCATTCCACATTTCCAAAAACATCACCGTAAAGGATCTTACCGCATCTCCCTGCAAGCGAATACCTGTATCCTTCCACCAGCCATAAGGATGTGTCAGATTAAAATATTCGTCTGCTAAATTGTATCCGCCGGTGAAACCGATTTTCCCATCTATCACCATAATTTTACGATGATCCCTATTGTTCATAAAAACATTGACAATGGGCAGCATAGGATTGAACACCCGGCATTTTATACCTTCTTTTTCCATTTGCCTGATAAATCCTGTATTGATAAAGCCTACACTTCCTATATCATCATAGATAATTCTGACTTCAACACCTTCTGCTGCTTTTTTGCGTAATATTTCCCGCAACCCGGCAAAGGCTTTAGAATCTTCTATGGCATGATATTCCATAAAAATAAAGTCTTTTGCCTGCCATAAGGCCTCTTTTTGCGCCTCTAAGCCTTTGGATGCATCATCATAAAATACGGCATCTGTATTTTGATAAACCGGATATTTTCCATATTCTGCAAGATATCGTGCCTGATTTGCTACTGAAAAATCTTCTTTTTCTAACTGCGCTATGATATTTTTGTCCTGCACTAATAAACCTTTTGAGGTTTGTTCTATTTTTTCAAAGTATTTTCGCATTCTCCTATTAGCTCTAGAATGTCCTATCAAAAAATACAGACACAATCCTAATACAGGAAAAACCATAATCAAAATCATCCATGGAATTTTAAAAGCAGCATTCATGTGTCTGCCATAGATGCCAAGTACAACTACCAATGCTAACAGGCTGCATAGCAATGATATTTCTGCAGAATACTGATTTAACTCTAATATCCACAAGACAAACCAGCCAACCTGGACAAAAAGGCTGATTACTACAAACATACAACGACCTATACTGTTCTTTACAATTCTTTTTTGTTCACTTCCCATGTCTGTCACCCTTTCTGAATAGCTATTATAATACATTTTAGCATTTTAAGCAAAAAAAGAAAGCAGCCATCGATCTGCTGCTTCTTTTAGGAGAAGGTATTTTTACTATGGGGTATAGCAAAAACTATATATAATGTATTGGGGGGTTTTTACAAGAAGTATAATAGCACAGATGCCCAAGTAAGTGTTCACAAATGTTACAAATTATCAAATCTTTTTTTGTGCATTTTGCACTATTATTAGCTTCTTATCGATTTTTTCCATTTTAAGAATTTGCAGAAGCAGCAACTGCACTGACAAAAACTGCCGCACACAAAGCTATCTGCTGAGCAATCAGTAACGCCACCACACTATTTACTGCTGCAGTATTTACATTTTCCATTTCCGGCATATAGTTACTCAATACCAGTAATGCTGCACACATTAGTCTTTGATTCTTAGGTATGCCAAAGAATCCTGCAAATCCTTTTTGCTCACCTAACAGTTCATCCGCTTTGGCAATAAGAGCTGTTAAGTTTTCTGCGCTTTCCTCTACTAATGCCACTCCACCAAGTACGGATAATTCCATACCAACACCGAATTTCTTTTTCTGATCCCTCAATCCTGTAAAAATAGCTTTTACCTTGTCACATTTTTTTGCAGAATCCTCTGTACTTAATGCTAATACATGACTCAGGGACTGAACAGCATTTTTGGAGAAGAAATCACCTTCTAACAGCTTATAGCACCGTTCCATTTCTTCCTCTACTGTCTGGATATCCACATCTGCCGCTGCAAGCATAGCAGCATAAGCGCAATCCTCAGAGGATGTAAGAAATGGATGATCATTTTTCATATTTCTATATATTTCTTCTGTTTTTGCAACAATTTCTTCTTTTCTGGTATATCCATGCATATTGCAGATAGATGCTGCTGCAATAACCACATATTCTGCTGCAAACTTATGATTTACCTTCAGCAAATCATAAACCTCCATTACCTGATGCAAAAAGACTTCTGCATCGGCCTCCATTGCCATCATAGATGCCAATGCCATTTTTACATATCCTCTGAAATCGGATAATATTCCAGTATTTTTCTTAATAATCTCTACACATTCTTTTACTCTGTCTGCATCCGCCATTTTTCCTTTTGCTGTAAAAAGACTGCTGCACATAAGATGTATATATGCACCTTCTAATTTAAAATTCTTTTCAAATACCTCTTTGTTTGCTGCTAATAATTCACATTTTTCCCGTAATCTGACTTCCATTTCTTTTATCTCCTTTTCTTTACTCTTCCCAGAATAGTTCGTCTAATGTTTTTCCTAATACTTTGCAAAGGGCTATGCAAAGATTAATGGTCGGGTTGTAATCCCCCTTTTCAATTGCACTGATGGTCTGTCTGGATACACCAACCTTATCCGCTAATTCCTGCTGTGACAAATCCATGCCTGCTCTTGCGGCTTTTAATTTTAAATTTTTCATTCTTCATCCTGCCTTTCCTGGGCTCTATTTCGGCTAATATTCTTTACGGCTAAAACACCTAATATAAAAAGCATCATCAATCCGCATAACAGGTTCATAGCTCGAAAAGTAACTTTTCCGGCTTCTATAATACTTCCCTCTGCAATAGAAGTGATTCCACTTGCCAGATTAATCACAGATACAACACCAAACAAAATCATCACTCGTTTGGGATTTTCATTTAAGGAAAAATATCCTTCGTTCCAAATCGCATATGCCGCATATACTACAACGGCTAAAATTATGCCAAAGAATGTAATAACTTCTCTTTCAAAATACATTGCTAAAATACTGCCGGATAAGATATCCAATGCATTATAAATCAACAATGTAAAGAATGCATATTTATATCCTTTTCCACGAATAATATTTTGTCTCTCATCAAAACGACATTTCATTGAACCATCTTTCTTTGTAAACTTCATAAAAAACGCTATAAAAATAATTCCAAATAAAATTCCAACACCTGCTCCGACTACATAACCCATATTGTACTCCATACTCATCATTCTCTCCTTTTTCTAAAAGTGGTTGTTTATTTGTTCTGAGTGTATAATAGCACTTATATGACATTATGTCAACTATGTTTTACATTTTATTTATTATTTTTATCATTTTGTTTTTATTAGATATCATTTTGCTAATTTAGCCGAATTGCAGGCTAAGGGCAAGTCAAGATGTGGCTTTGTAAATCGACATTTTTTTGCTATTCAGAATAAATCAGAGTATGATATACTAAATTCAATGAATTTAATAGAATACCTAAAGGAGGAAACTGTATGAAGAACAAAATGAGACTCTCTGTTACTATTACTATATTCGTATTTGTACTTACATTGTTTTCGTGTGGTAATATCACTGCAACAGCGGCAACAAAGAAACCTACGGCGATTACGAAAATCACAAAAGTACAAGCAACAGAGACTACATTAAAGATTAAATTTAAGAAAGCCAAACGCGCGAAAGGCTATCAGATTCGTGTATATAAGGCAAACAAAAAGAAACTTATAAAAGCCACACGAACAAAGAAAACCACTGTAATTCTCAACAAATTACAGCCAGATACAAAGTATAAAATAAAAGTGCGTGCATACACAAAGTCCGGCAAAAAATATGTGTATGGCAAAGAAAAGAGCATCACCTTTAAAACAATGGCACAATCTAAAACGCCTACAAATCCATCACCTACACCATCTGTAATTGTACAACCGGGTAATAGCACCAGTACCGGTGAACAGCTTATTACAGAATATAATACCTGGGTAAACAATTATACAACAGAATGCGCCGAAGGCAACTGGGATACAAAGTATAAGGAACTGGTCATGGCTCATGTTATTGCACCATTTGAAGTGACTACTGATGGTTATACAAATAAATATGATGCATATAAATATGCCAAGGGAACACACACTGCATTAGCACATGTTCTTGCCGATGTATACAATGCATTAGGAATTTCAGCAAAAGTAATTCGTCTGCATGATTATGACAAATATGGATATATGAATCCATACTGGGATAATTTTGAGCATGTCTGTCTTGCCGATATAAATAGTGTACAATTTCTATGTTATCCAATAAATATAGTAAATGAACTCGCACCAACCCAGAAGTCCTATTTAAACAAAAACGAATTTAATACAACAAAAGAATATCGTATGATAACATTTGTATGCCCACTTTGCAATAACGAAAATTTTAACTGGCTATGTCTGGATATTGAAGAACACGCAGAAATATTAAAAAATCCAACGAACAGGGAATTTTGTCAGAAGTGTAAACTTATAGAAACATTTACTAATCCATTTTATAACATTGATACTACGAACGGACCATATACACTTTCTGGAAAAGTAATTGCCATACATAATGCGGATACAAATGAACTTGTATGGTCTGAATAAAAAAAGTGCTGACTTTTCAGCACTTTTTTATTTGAGTGGACCAGACGGGAATCGCACATAAAATCGCTATAAAGCCTTATTTTATGCAGTTCTATATTCTCCATGACAAATTTCATGACAAAATTTTATTCTACATACGCTTTCAATCCAATATCAGCACATACCCACTTCTCTCTGCCTTGCTTATCTGAACCCAAATACATCCAAATCTCATCATTTAAGCGCATGGTAGCAAGATTCTTTACAATAGTTCCTTTTTTTAACGAACTAAGTCT
>JAGALK010000120.1 GCA_017625255.1 Lachnospiraceae bacterium | reverse complement strand
CACTTTCTGTTAGAATTAAGAACAGAAATACTTTTGTATTTCCTTATCTAATAGCACCAGTACTCGCCAAAGTAACTGTTGGTGCTATTTTTTATTTCTCAATAAAACAAACAACTGCGCCATCGTTAATAACCGTTTCCTTTTCTCTCATACATATCAATGCAATCTTCTAATGTTACTGCTGCCATGTTCATATTCTCACTTCCTTTCTTTGCTTCCATCCGCATAGAGCGAGCGGCGGTAAGAAAATTATATAGGGGTCTTACGATGTACACTGGAGGGAAAAAACCGCCGCCCTGTCTATACGGATGGTAACTTTATTCAGTTGTGATACTTGTCCACCTGACCGCTTATGCGGTTTTATCGTCTGGTTTTACTTCGTGATATTCATATTCACAGCCCTGCTGATCACTATAGAGCTTTACTAGAACATCCATTATTTCTTTTTCTAATTCGTCTTTGCTCTTTGTCATAAAACCACCTCCGGTTCATTTTATGAATGACTGGTTGTACTTGTTGTATAAAACTTATTTCTTAAAATCTTTACAGACCTGCCCCCGTCCTTTCTCTGTTTCCGGACACCGCCCTCTGTTCCTGCATCGTTCGCATGGATTTCTCATTACTTCTGTCCTGCGATATTTTTTCTCCATTCTTTTCTCTCTTTCAACACATAATTCTGCAATTCTCTTACTTCTTCCGTAAGTTTATTAATTTTATTTTCGAGATTGAAGCACCGCATCCCTTGTAGTGCTTCTTCTACTGTTCCCTCAAGCTCTGTTGGGATTTCTTTTTCCAGAAAAGCCACAAAATCTTCTTCTGTTTTACAATCTCGTTTAACAACACTGAAAACCATGCTTGCAAAATTCTTTAGTGGCATCTGCTTTAATACATCAATGTTCTTCACTTGCTCACTCCCCTCCCACTCTTGGTTTATATATGCGTTCTGACAAAAGCATTTTTTCCTGTTTTCTTTGTCTCCCCAACAACTGCTCCATCTGCTTTAAAACCTTTCTATTTTGTGGTTCTTCAAAGAATTTTACGATGCTTTCCAACATAAGAACTTTGTCTTTGTTTTCTCTTCGCATTTTTCTACTGTTCTTTAATTTAGTCGCTGCACGATTCTTTTCTTTTGCATTCTTTGACAGTTCAATCTCATGCAATAAGTCCTGTAGCCTTTTATCTTCTGTTCCTACGACATCAAAAGACATCTGATACTCTGTTTCCCATTCACGAATTGTATTCAGAAAACACTCTATTACTTCTGATGGCAGCATCTTTACACTCACCGCCTTTCTATCCCTTTAGTAAAAATCATCTTTCTTTTATTTGCTTATCCGCTGTGGTATACTTCTAAATAAAAAGGAGATTTTCTATGTTAGAATACTTAACCAAAGATAATATCACTTTTGCTTTAGCCCTCTTAGGTTCTATTGGAACACTTTTTACATGCATCATAAATTTTCTAGTATACAGAAAAAATCTTCGTATCAAGCTAATTTCATCCACTTATAAAAAAACTCTACATAGACTGATATTAGTTATCACATTTGAAAATCATTCAAGATTGCCTATTACCATAACTTCTGTTTCTGCTACCATGAACAACAAAGAACTTGAACTCCTAAGCCATCCTCATTGTGTTGGCGAATATACTCAAAAACATGGTAATGAAGTAGTTGATAGAAAATTTACATATAATCTAGATATTCCTGTTGGTATTCAGCAGCTGGGTGCTGTTTCTGGCCATATTCTGTTTGATGTTTCTCCAACAGAGCTTGAAAAGCTTTCCACTCCTTTGACTCTATCAATTCATTCCACGCGTGGTCGGGCACAGAAAATCGAATTACAACCCAATCAGATAAAACGGATCTAAATTCATCATATCCAAGCTTTGGCGGTTCCGATGGTATATCTAATGATATCTGCTGAACTGCCGGAGTTTTCTTCGTTTTCTTTTTCCATAACATATCTTCTACTCCCTTCCTTTCCTGCCCCGCTTATTGGACTTAACTTTTGGTATTTTCTAAGAAGTAAACTATTGATATCAACCGGTCACTAAATGTGACATTTTGAGTCAAAAAAAATATCCTGAACTGTGTGATTATAATATTTTGACAGTCTAACCTTTATAGCATCTCTTGGCACTCTTTCACCATTTTCATACATTGAAATTGCTGACACACTAACTCCAACCGCCTTTGCCACTTCTTCTCTAGATTTTGTTCCACGAAGTTTTATTAGCTTTTCTGCTACAGTTTGCACTTTTATCACCCTTTCTATTTACAAATTATCTTTTTCCTGCTACAATTCTTTTATCACAAGGGCGGTTTAGCAGGAATGTTAAAGAGTACCGCCCGAGTGGTTTGCCTTATTTAACTATTTATCAAGAAGTGATTGAATGAACTCAATCGCTTTTTCTTTGTCCTCATTTTTCAGGACTTCTAACAATGTTCTTAAAAAATCTTTCCATTGAGTATCTGTCATTCCGTTGTTCTCCATTTTTAACTCCTTTCCTGCTATCTCTTTGTTACAAATATATAATATCATATGTCACATATTGTGTCAACACTTTTTGTGACATTTTTATTTACTTTTTTCACGATTCGTGATACTATTTGTAAAAGAGGAGGTGCTTATAATGGGAAATTTCTATTCCGTTCTAAAATCGTTGCGCACTGCGAATGGACTAACACAAGAGGAATTAGCAAAAGCATTAAAAATTTCAAGGAGTACCGTTGGAATGTATGAAAAAGGTTCTCGTGAACCAGACTACGAAATGCTTGAAGCTATTGCTGATTATTTTAATGTAGATATAGATTATTTGCTAGGACGAACAAATAAAACAACCAAAATACTTCATCCTCAAACACCTTTTTCCTTAAAGGATGAAAAAGACATCGCAAAAAGATTAGAGGACACTTTAGCAGAACTGGAAAGTTCTCAGAATGCGCTCATGTTCTCTGGAGAACCACTTGACGATGAAACAAGGGAACTTTTAAAGGCAAGTCTTGAGAATAGTATCAGAATCGCAAAAATAAATGCAAAGCAGAAATTTACACCTAAGAAATATCGAAAGAATGAAGAATAGGAAGTGATACATTGAATATAGCTGAAATCGTTTCACGCCTAATTAAGAAATGCAAAACCAGTAATCCTTTTGAACTTGCCAATGCTTTAGGCATTAAAATACTGCTTGAAGAACTTGGCAATATTAAAGGATATTACAACAAGCCATTAAGGATGAAACAGATACATATAAACTGCAACCTTGACCGACAGGCGCAATTATTTACCTGCGCTCATGAACTTGGTCATGCTATATTACATCCAAATGCTTCTACACCATTTTTGCGGTCAAGTACTTTGTTATCTGTAGATAAAATGGAAATAGAAGCGAATGAGTTTGCCACTATTCTTCTAATTCCAAATGAAGTCATTCTGGAAAACCGCAACTTAACAGTAGAACAACTTTCACGATTGGTAGGATATGAGCAATCTCTAATAGAACTGCGATTAAAGTCTTGTCGTGAAATGTAAATAAAACTAAATGAAAGAAGGTAAATAATTATGGGATTTTTCGATATATTTAAAGCATCGAAATACAAAGAAGAAAATGAAAATCTTAAAAAGGAAATTGCCAACTTAACAAATCAGATATCTACTCTTGGCATAACAGAATATTGCCAAACAAAAGAAAAAATTGCTCTATTAGAAAAGGAATCTAATGCTCGTTTATCCAAAACCAACGCAGAAATTGATTCTAATAACACTATTATTGCAAAACTTCGTGACGAAATCTCTACACTGCAAGAACAGAATAATAAATTATCAAAATCTGTTTCTTCACAGGAGAAAAAACTTTCTCGAATCAAAGAGTTGTACAAAAGCACGGATTATGCCCTAAAAAACTTCTTTAATTCCGAAGTTTCATATACCGACTGCAAACTAAGCACTATGGAGTTTGAAGAATTAGAATCAATATGTCCTTCTGTCATTTTAAAATTGCATTGCATGGATGTAAAAAGTTTGCGCAAAGCATATAAAGAAAATGAAAAACAAATTGACGATTTGCTAAAACAATATTCTGCGAGATATACAACCAAAGCAAATAAATCAATTTACAACCTTATGGTAATAGCACTAAGAGCCGAACTACAGAATATTCTTTATAATCTCAAATATGAAAAATTAGATAAATCCATTGAGGATATAAAAAAAGTATCTGCCAAATATTTACAAATTGCTGGCGAAGGAAACCAAAGTATTGCTGGTACTCTCACAAAATTTATTGGCGAAATAGAATACCTCTTTATAAATGCCGCTAAGATTGAATATAACTATTATGTTAAGAAAGAACAAGCTCGCCAAGAACAACTTGCTATTAAAGAACAAATGCGCCAAGAAGCTGAAGAACGCAAAGCATTGGAAGCAGAGCGTAAGAAAATCGAAAAGGAAGAATCTAAATTCGAAAGCCAAATTTCTGCTCTTACAGAACAAGCAAATTCTGCCGAAGGCGACGAACTTGAAACTTTGAAAGCTCGTATTTTAGAACTGCAATCTCAGTTGGCAAATGTTGTTGTAAAAAAAGAAGAAATCGCTAGTTTGCAAAATGGAAAAGCTGGAAATGTATACATAATAAGCAATCTTGGTTCTTTTGGTGACAATGTATTCAAAGTCGGAATGACGCGCAGACTTGATCCGCAAGACCGAGTTAATGAACTTGGTGACGCAAGCGTACCTTTTAAATTCGATGTGCATAGTTTTATCTTTTCTGATGATGCTTCTACTCTTGAAACAGAACTGCATAAACGGTTGCATGATAAACGAGTAAATAAAGTAAATTTACGCAAAGAATTTTTTAATATTACCATTGAAGAATTAGAAGAATTAGTAATGGAAATCTGCCCAACCGCAGAATTTAACAAAACTATGTTGGCAGAAGAATTTAGACAATCTCAATCATCAAGTGAAGTATATTCATCTGATTACGAATTAGAAGATTTAGACGATGAATAAGCAAAAACCGCCCTCAGTACTCGCAATACCAAGAACAATAAAAAGGAGGTATCCACCATGCCATTACCAAAATCCGATAACTACACAATAGACTACATTTACTCTCTTCCAGAGGGTCAACGCGCAGAACTCATAGACGGTGTTGTTTATGATATGGCACCACCAAATACTATCCATCAAAGATTGGTTAATCGACTTTCGCAAAAAATCACCAATTACATTGATTCAAAACAAGGGGACTGCGAAGTGTTTCCTGCCCCATTTGCCATTTTCTTAAATGCAGACGATAAAAATTATGTCGAGCCAGATATAAGCGTTATATGCGACAAAGATAAGCTAAATGACAAAGGTTGCGACGGTGCGCCGGATTGGATTATAGAAATCGTATCACCAAGCACCAAACGCATTGACTATGGTGTGAAATTATTCAAATACCGTACTGCCGGTGTTCGAGAATACTGGATTGTAAATCCACTCAACAATACTGTGAATGTATACGATTTAGCAACAGACGAATTAACCGACCAGTACAGCTTTGATGACGATATAAAAGTATGTATCTATGATGATTTAACAATTAACATCGCAGAATTACTCAAATAAAAAAACCGCCCTGCTGTAAACAAGACGGTTTCACATAGATTACTGCTGTCAGTTGCACCAGTGCAACTCCAATATAATCTACCCTCGACAAGTAGTATTATATCACTTCTCTGGTGCATCTGGCAACAGGTGTATTTTTTATACCCATTTTGGCATAAGCTACAAAAGGAGTGATACTATGATAAAAAAAATCCGATGTGCCTTATATGACCGTGTATCTACCGACAATCAGGTAGAAAACGGTATATCCCTTGATACCCAAAGGGATGCCCTAACAGAATACGCCACAAGACACGGCTATGAAATTGTAGGCTTCTATTCCGATGAGGGACTTACCGCCCGAAAAAAGATGCAAAACCGTAAGGAGCTGCTGCGCCTGTTAGAAGATGTAAAAAAAGATAAAATAGACCTTATTCTTGTCACCAAGCTCGACCGATGGTTTCGTAATATCAAGGACTATCACAATACACAGGCTATCTTAGAAGCGCATAACTGCAACTGGAAAACCATATTTGAAGATTATGACACTTCTACCTCTAACGGCCGATTTGCCATCAATATCATGCTTTCTGTAAACGAAAATGAATGCGACCGCGATTCAGAGCGTATTAAGTCTGTATTTGCTTATAAAAAGAAAAATAAGGAACTGCTCTCCGGTTCTCCTGCATATGGATATATCACCCAAAATAAAAAACTGGTAAAGGATCCGTCCACCAGACATATTGTAGAAGATACCATTGATTACTACTTTAAATGCTTCTCCAAGCGCAATACCATCTTCTACATTCAGAACAAATATGGAGAAAATTCCCCCACTGAATACCAGATAAACCGTATTCTTGGAAATTGCAAAACATACACCGGAGAAATGTACGGCATTCCTGATTATTGCGAAGCCTATTTATCTCCAGAACAGTACCGCAAAATAAAATCTGTTTCTGACAGCAAAACTTATGCACACACAAACGAACCTTATATATTTAGTCAGCTTCTTCGCTGTCCCGAATGTGGCTGTGCCATGACAGGCTTCGTAAAACGAAAAAAATTAAAGGATGGAAGCATCAGTCAATATAAACGCTATCGATGCTATAAAAAGTTCCAACAGAGACACAATAGCGCATGTATATCCGAATCTGTAGTTGAAGAATACATGATACAGAATGTTACACTGCAATTAAATAATAAGATATACAAACTCGCTAACCAACAAAAACATCAGCGAAAGGATAATACCGGAAAACTCAAAGGAGAAATGAGCCGTTTAAACCTCCTCTTTCAAAAAGGGCGTATATCTGAAGAATATTATGAAGAGCAATATAATTTACTGGAATCTAAGCTAAAAGAAGAAATGGAACACCAGAATGTTATCTATTTGGAATCCTATACCAACATCTTAGAACGCTTTTCCGGAAATTGGCTGGATATCTACCAGAAATTAGATGCGGCTCACAAGAGAACTTTTTGGAAATCTTTTATTAAAGAAATACATATAGACCCAAAAACCCACAAAATATGCGGGTTTGAGTTTTTGATTTAGGGGTGCAGTAACTTTGTGAATTCCGTGGAATTCGAACCCTCTGCCACAGCCCTAGAACAGGAAGGTGCCGGCTATGTAGTGGCTTCCTTAGGTGTTGATTCCGGTTATGTACCTTACACTGCTTTTTCTGCCAAAGAAAGCTATATTCAGGATAATCCCCAGATTATACAGGCATTTGTAGACGCATTACAAAAAGGTATGCTCTACATCAACGAACACACCAGCGAAGAAATTGCCTCTGCAATCGCTGACCAATTTCCTGATACAGATGAAGAAACCATTGCCACTATTGTAGCTCGTTATCAGGAACAGGACACCTGGAAAAATGATGTTATTTTTTCAGAGGATGCTTATACACTGTTATTAGATATTTTAGACGAATCGGGACAGCTTACTGACCGCCCGGAATACAGTGCACTTGTCAATACAGAATTTGCCACAAAAGCTGCCAAATAAAAAAACGGTATTCTAAGTATTTTTTATACTTAGAATACCGTTTTTTTATTTTACTCGTTCTTCACAGATATAGGAATCCAATTCTCCTATAATCTCATTTGCCAGATCACTATCTGCCTGTATATGCAATGTCATTGGCTTTTTTAAGGAAAGACTATAAATCCCTAAAAGAGATTTCGCATCCACATAATTGTGTCCCACCTCTAAGTCAAAGTCGCAATTATATCTTGTTATAATTTTATTAAATGCAATAATTTCCTCTGTAGAATCTAAACGAATAGTTATGTTTGTCATACTATATACTCCCTCTTTCTATAATCCCAATTAACCAAAGATAAACTTCAAACCATTTACCCCAAGTACACTTATCACTAACATAATAATTCCTGCTAATAATACCCCTAACATGACTGCTGCAATACTGGATTTAAAATCCATATCCAAAATACTTGCCGCCAAAGTGCCTGTCCACGCTCCAGTTCCAGGCAAAGGAATCCCCACAAATAAAAGCAATGCCCAAAACAGCCCTTTTCCTGCTTTTTCCTGCAATTTTTTTCCACCCTTTTCGCCTTTTTCTAAACAAAAGGTAAAGAACTTTCCAATTACCGGCTTATCTGCTCCCCACTCTAATACCTTTCTTGCAAACAAATAAATAATCGGAACCGGAAGCATATTTCCGATAATACAAATCACATAGGATGATATAATCGGCAATCCAAATCCCTGCGAAACCGGAATTGCACCTCTAAGCTCAATTAATGGAACCATGGAAATAAAAAATATGTACAAATATTCTTTTATCATTTGTTTTCTCCTATCATTTACTCATGTACTGTTTCAAAAACGCAAACAATGTCTCCATTTCTTCTCGAGTACCAATGGTAATTCGCAGATAATTAGAAATTCTCTCCGGACTTTTAAAATGACGAACATAAATATCCGCTTCCCGCAAGGCTTCAAAAATTTCTGCTGCCGGATAATCCTTATGTGTCACAAATACAAAATTGCTCATAGAATCCTCAAATGAGAATCCTAATGATGCAAATTCTTTTTTTGCCCATTCTCTTGTATCTATAATCTTCTGCGTACATTCTTCAAAGTAAGCTCTGTCACGAATAGCTTCTACACCAAGCGCAATAGCTGTCTGATTCATCGTATAAGAGTTAAATGAATACTTGCAGTCATTGATATAACGGATAAGTTCAGGATTCCCCAATAAATATCCTACTCGCATACCAGCCATAGAGCGTGACTTGCTAAAAGTCTGCGCGATTAACAGATTATCATATTTTTCAAGTAAAGGCAATGCCGAAGTTCCCCCAAAATCAATATATGCCTCGTCCACAATCACTATGACATCTAAATTATTCTGAATAATTTCTTCAATTTCCTCCAGTGGCTTAAGCACTCCTGTCGGTGCATTTGGATTTGGAAAAACTATACCGCCATTTTCTTTTTGATAATCTTTTCCATTTATTCTAAACTGCTCATCCAATGGCTGTTTTTCATATGGAATTCGTAACAAATCTGCCCAAACATCATAAAAGGAATAGGTTATATCCGGAAATAAAATCGGTTTTTTAGAATTAAAACAGGTCAAAAATGCCATTGCAAGCACATCATCAGAACCCACACCTACAAATACCTGACTGGAATCTAACCCATGAAACTCTGCAATCGCATTTACCAGCTTTGATGCTGCCGGATCAGGATAACGACGAAGCAAGTCTGTATCTATATTTTTCAATGCTTCCACAACTCCTGGTGCAGGCGGATATGGATTTTCATTTGTATTCAACTTAATAATATTCGCTTTTTTCGGCTGTTCTCCCGGTACATAAGGAACTACTTTACGAATATTTTTTTCCCATGCTTTCATACTTTTTCCTTTCTTTAATAATTTTCTCTTATTCTCCAAGCTGATATTCTTTTGCTAATTTGGCAAATGCATCCAGGGAACGGACAATTTTTTCGTGGGCTACACAATATGCCAGACGAACATATCCACCACAGCCAAAGGCACTTCCTTTCACCAAAAGCAGATTGTATTTCTTGGCTGTATTTACAAATTCTTCTTCATTTTCTACAGGAGATTTCATCCAAAGATAAAATGCTCCCTGTGGTTTTACACAAGTAAATCCCAGCTTTGTCAATCCTTCATAGAGAACTCTTCTGTTTTTATCATAAAACTCCAAATTGGTTGTTTCATCAATACAACGGGCTACTGCCTTTTGCATCAGTGATGGAGCATTTACAAATCCTAAAATTCGATTTGCCACTTCAATTCCTGCCAATACCTCCTTGGCATCTGTCACTTCATCCGAAACTGCAATATAACCAATGCGTTCCCCCGGAAGAGATAAAGACTTGCTAAAGGAATATCCAACAATTGTATTATGATAATACTTTGTCAAAAAATCTTCTTTTGCCCCATCATATACCAGTTCTCTATAAGGCTCATCAGAAATCAAATAAATTTCTTTATTATATTCTTTTTCTTTTTTAGAAAGAATATCACCTATTGCCTGCATGGTCTTAGGAGCATAAATTACACCTGTTGGATTATTTGGTGTATTGACAATGACCGCCTTCGTTCTGTCTGTAATCGCTGCTTCAAAAGCTGCCAAATCAGGCTGAAAGGTTTCATAATCCGGCTCAACTACCACTATATCCGCATCATAATTTGCCACATAGCTTCTGTACTCTCCAAAAAATGGAGCAAATACGATAACTTCATCCCCCGGATCTAAAATAGCTTTAAAAACAATATTTAATCCACCGGCAGCACCTACTGTCATTACAATATTTTCTGCTCGAAAACCGGTATCAAATCGCTTATTCAAGTTCTCTGCTATAGCAGCTCTTACATCTTCATAACCGGAATTCGACATGTATCCATGCAATACCAGCGGATCTGTTTCATCTAACAAATCCTTGATGGCATGATTTACAGACTCCGGCGCTTCAGTTGCCGGATTACCCAGACTGAAATCAAATACATTTTCTTCTCCGATTTTTGCTGCCAGCACTTTTCCCTCTACAAACATCGCACGAATCGCAGAACTTCCTGCCAAAGCAGTTTGTATTTTTTTTGAAAGCATACTCTTTCCTTCTTTCTGTAATTTCATTCAATGTCTACTTTACTATATTTAAGTGTTAAAGTAAAGATTTTTCCACATCGAAAAAAAAAGAAGTCTGAATCTCAGACTTCTTAGTAGAGCGATAGACGGGGCTCGATCCCGCGGTCTCGACCTTTGCAAGGTCGCGCGTTACCAACTACGCCACTATCGCATGTATTTTTCTGTGCCCTAAGCACATTACATATATTACAAGAGAAATTGTGTTTTGTCAACATATTTTTTGAATTTTTTTATTTTTTGAAAATTTTTAAAAATTTCAGACTATATACGATAACGATATCCCATGCCATACACCGTTTGAATATGTTCAGATTCTCCTGTACTTTTTTCTATTTTTCTGCGAATCTGCTTCATATAATTATCGATATTGCGGTCAAATCCTTCATAAGATACAGACAGCGCTTCTTCTATCAATTCGCTTCTGGTAAACACTTTTCCGGGAGACTGCATCATAGAGGACAATATTTTGTATTCATTTGGTGTAAAATGTATATCCGCATAAATATTTTCCGGAAATACTTCTTTAGATGCATAAGACTTTAAAACTCTTTGTATCCTTGCCTTTGCAATTTCAGGACTTACCGGATAAATCATATAATCCTCTGCACCTTTACTAAAAGCTTCTAATATCTTTTCTTCACGATTTTCTTTGGATATAACAAGAAAAGGAATTTTATCATAAATTCCTTTTCCTGCGTTCTCCATAGAAAAATCTGTAACTAAAAGCTGTATTTTTCTATTTGTATACTTTTCGCTATATAAATGAATATTCTCCTTTTTACACAAAGCTGCTAACTGTCTTGTAAAGTCTGCATCCTGTCCTAAAACCATAATATTCATAAACAAACACCTGCCATATCTTCCTTTTATAAAGTATGGCAGAATGCATGTTTTTTATACGATTCTTCGTACAGATAAAATGGAACGGTAATTGGCATTAGACACCTTGATACCCGTTCTGGCAGAACTCGCATGTACAATCTGCCCATTACCGATATAAATACCGATATGTCCGGAATAGTGCACAAGATCACCGGGTCTTGCATTTCCGATTCCACCTATATTAGTTCCACATTTTCCCTGTTCACCAGAGGTTCTTGGAAGGCTTATTCCAAAATGTCTGTATACACTCATTACAAATCCTGAACAATCCGCGCCATTGGTCAGGCTGGTTCCACCATAAACATATGGATTTCCCACAAACTGTAATGCATAATTTGCAATTTTTTGACCAAGACCGGTATTTGATTCGGTTGCCTGCGCGCTGCTTGAAGCAAACTGACCACCCGTAGGTGCACTATTTTGTGTATTTACATTTCCTAAACTGTTCTTATTACCGGATGAAGATTGTGTTCTGTTTGCCTGCGCCTGTGCTTCTTTTGCTTTTCTTTCGGCGTTTGCTCTTCTTTCTGCTTCCTCGGCTGCCCTTGCCGCTGCTTCCGCTGCAAGACGAGCTTCTTCTTCCGCTTTTGATTCTGCTACCGTATTGACCGTATATACATCTATATGCTCTGCTGAAAGATATCCTTCGCCTTCTTCGGATGTAACCTTTACCCATCCTTCTACTTCTTCTTGTACGGATAAAATCTCTTCCTTTGGTAAAAGCCCAACTGTCTTAGAATCCGTAGTAGCCTCTTTACGGACACGAAGTGTTGTAGCTTCAACTTTTGCTAATCGTTCTCCTACTTCGTCTGCTTTTTTTTGTCCTTCTTCGCCTCTTAAGGCATATTCTGCTTTGATATATCCTTCAACAGTTCCTGACTGAATTTTTAACCATTCACCCTCTTCATCTACAATCTCACCTACAGAATTGTTATGTAACTTTCCAATAACCTCACCTTCTGTATTTGGCTGATTACGAACATTAATATAGGAAGAAACCTGTGCAATTGCAATTTCCGGTTCTTGCTCTACAACGATTTCCTCTTTTGTTTTTTGCTTTTTCTTTTTGCTTTCTTCACCCTTTATCTTGGCTGTATAAATCTCCTGTTCTTCTGCATCTATAAGTATTTGAATAGATTCCTGCTCTGCCATTGCAGCCTCCATAGCGGCAGCTGTTACTCCAGCATGAATGGATGATTCCTGTTTCATTACCTGACTCTCAGATTCACCGGCAACTGCCGTCGTAGTATTTGCTGTTGCAAGCAATGCAGTAGTAATACATAGGCATGCAAGTTTGCTGTTTCTTTGTTTCATGGTATGATTTCTCCTTTCTGAATATGTTACAATTTTATTACATAAATGTGTTCAAAATATAGGAATCCTACTGGAATGCTATGGAAATTGCTACAAAAAAACAGCCGACACAAAATTCTATTTGTGTACAGCTGTTATCTGCATTTAATTTATCTGTAATTCTACCGGACAATGATCCGACCCTAATACTTTAGTATGAATCTTTGCATCTACAAGTCTGTCTTTTAATGCTTCTGAAACTAAAAAATAATCAATACGCCATCCGGCATTTTTTGCCCTTGCCTGAAAACGATAAGACCACCAGGAATAAATCCCTTCCTGATCAGGATAAAAATATCGAAATGTATCTATAAAACCACTTTCTAATAATTGTGTAAATTTTTCTCTTTCCTCATCCGTAAAGCCTGCATTTTTACGATTGGTCTTAGGATTTTTCAAATCTATTTCTTTGTGGGCGACATTCATATCTCCGCAAATCACTACAGGTTTATGCTCTTCTAGTTTTTTTAGATATGCCAAAAAAGCGTCTTCCCACTGCATACGATACTCTAATCGTGCCAGCTCATTTTGAGAATTCGGTGTATACACAGTCACCATGTAAAATTCCTCAAATTCCAGAGTAATTACTCTGCCTTCTTTGTCATGCTCACAAATACCTATGCCATAAGAAACGGATATCGGCTCTTCTTTTGTAAAAATGGCTGTGCCTGAATACCCCTTTTTCTCTGCATAATTCCAATACTGATGATATCCATCCAACTCAAGCTCTAACTGCCCAGCCTGCATCTTACTCTCCTGTATACAGAAAATATCTGCATCTGTCTCATGAAAGTATTCTAAAAACCCTTTGCCTACACAGGCGCGGATACCATTTACATTCCAGGAAATTAATTTCATAGCTTTTTATAACTCCTTTTTTATTTACAACATCTTCCTGCGTCTTAAAATCAATAATGCCAGTATACAAATAAAACCAATCATCGCACAGATAATCAAAAAACCATGGGGTGTACTAGAAAGCGGCATCCATTTACCGCTGACATTCATTCCGTACAAACCGGATATAATAGTTGGAATAGCCATGACAAGCGTAATAGAGGTCAAAAACTTCATGACATTATTTAAGCGGTTATTAATGATTGTAGATACCAGCTCTCTGGTACCATGAATAATATCTCTGTATATATTTGTCATCTCAATCGCCTGACGGTTCTCGATAATTACATCATCCAAAAGCTCCTTATCCTCGGGATACTGCTTAATCCGTTCATATCTTGTCAATCGTTCCAAAACTACCTTGTTGGCACTTAAGGATGTAGCAAAATAGACAAGGTTTGTCTCTAATTCATGCAGATTGATTAAGTCTTTATCTTCCGTAGTTTCTGAACTTACACGCTTTTCGATTTCACTGCGCTTTTTATCAATAACACGCAGAAAAGCCTGATATAAATTCGTGGTCTGTAACAGAAGCTGATAGACAAAACGCATTTTTTTCTTGGTACTAAAACCTCGCATACGATTATTGGAAAAATAATTTAATATCACAGTGTCTTCGCTGCATACTGTAATAATTGCTTTGTGTACTAAAATTATGCCCAATGGGATTGTTGTATATGCCCGCTGTTCATTACGCATTTCTTCAAAAGGAATATCCACCAAAATCATGGTATATCCATCTTCCATCTGCACACGGGAGCTTTCTTCTTCATCCAATGCAGCTCTAAGGTCTGCTAAATCTATATCATAATAACCGGCAACCTCTGTTAATTCTTCCATATTCGGCGAAATCAGGTTCACCCAGATCTCCGGCTCAAAAACATCTTTTTGTGAAAGTATTCCGTTATCTGTCTTATATATCGTCTTCATGTCCGGCCTCCGTTTCCCTGTTCTTCGGATTTCAAAACAAAACCCATATTATTATAACACATTCCATACAAAATGAACACAAAATACTAGCAATATTTTTAGTTTTCTTTTTGCAAAAATTATGTTATACTACATTTTATAATCTTATATAAAACGAACTGGGGGTTTTTTCATGAGTATTAATGAATCTGCTGAAAATTATTTAGAAACTATACTTGTATTGAGCCAGAAACTTCCTGTTGTGCGTTCAGTTGACATCGCTGCTGAAATGAACTTTAAGAAGTCCAGTATCAGTGTTGCCATGAAAAATCTGCGGGAGAAAGGATACATTACCGTAAGTGATGCCGGTTTCATTACCCTGACTGATGCAGGACGGGAAATTGCTGATATGATATTTGAACGACATACATTTTTATCTAACTGGCTGACCTCTCTTGGCATTGATAAAAAAACAGCCGAGGAAGATGCTTGTCATATGGAGCATGTGATGAGTCCGGAAAGTTTTGCCGCTATCAAAAAATATGTAGAAGATACAAGTTCAGCTAAATAACCTTTAATGCTAAAAGGGTATTACCTTATTCCGGTAATACCCTTTCTGATTATCTATGCAGTTCCTCAATATCTTCCACAGGCTTTTGCAAGCCTTCTATGTGTAAATTTTCCTTTTGGGCATAATCCCAAAGAGCAGCATGAATGGCTTCTTCTGCCAAAAGCGAACAATGTACTTTTACCGGAGGAAGTCCATCTAAGGCTTCCATTACCGCACGATTTGTTACCTGCAGTGCTTCTTCTACACTTTTACCTTTTACCAATTCCGTTGCCATACTACTGGTGGCAATTGCAGCTCCACATCCAAAGGTCTTGAATTTTGCATCCTGTATGATTTTATTTTCATCAATCTGAAAATACATACGCATGATATCGCCGCACTTTGCATTTCCTACTGTTCCAACTCCACTGGCATTTTGTATTTCTCCTACATTTCTTGGATTTTCAAAATGATCCATTACTTTTTCACTATACATTTGAATTACCTCCTGTCTGTGTCTGTAAAAAATCTTCATATAAAGGTGACATTCCTCTTAATCGTTCAATAATTTTTTTCAATTCCTCTACAACTACATCTAACTCTTCTTTTGTATTTTCTTCTGAAAGTGTAAGTCTTAGAGAACCATGGGCAATTTCATGAGGCCGTCCAATCGCTAACAGTACATGGGATGGATCTAACGATCCTGAGGTACATGCCGAACCACTGGATGCACATATTCCCTTTCCATCTAGCATAATGAGCATGGATTCTCCTTCAATAAATCGAAAGCAAAAACTGATATTATTTGGTAAACGATGGCTTTTACTTCCATTTAATACAGCAAAAGGAATCTCCTTTTCAATTCTTTCGATTAAATAATCTCTCAGTGATGTTTCCTTCTCTATACGACCTTTTAAAGTTTCCTTTGCTAATCTGGCTGCTGCTGCCATTCCAACAATCCCCGGTACATTATGAGTTCCTGCCCTTTTTCCTCTTTCCTGTGCTCCTCCATGAAGATACGGTACAATTTTGATTCCTTTTCTTATATATAAGAATCCTATCCCCTTAGGTCCATGAATCTTATGTCCGCTGGCACTTAACATATCTATTTTCATATCCTCCACAGAAAGTGGAATATGCCCAAATGCCTGTACCGCATCTGTATGAAAGAAAACTCCCTTTTCTCTGGCAATTGCACCGATTTCTGCTATAGGCTGGATTGTACCGATTTCATTGTTTGCTGCCATAATGGATATACAAATCGTATCCTCTCGTATACTCTTTTTTAATTCATCCAAATCAATAAAGCCTTCCTCATTTACCGGCAAATAGGTAATTTCAAATCCTTTTTTTTCCAGATATTCACAGGTATGAAGCACTGCATGATGTTCAATCTTCGAAGTGATAATGTGCTTTCCTTTATTCTCATATGCATCAGCAATCGCTTTTAACGCCCAGTTGTCACTTTCACTTCCTCCTCCGGTAAAATAAACTTCTTCCGGCTTTGCACCAATAACTGCTGCAATTTCTTCCCTTGCCAAATCTATTGCTTTTTGACTTTTTTGTGCAAACTGATATATACTGGACGGATTTCCATAATACTCTGAAAAATACGGTTCCATCTCTTTTAATATTTCGGGATAAAGCTTGGTAGTTGCTGCATTATCCAGATAAATTAGCTTATTCATTTTATACCCTCTTTCTTTTATTATTCCTGTAGGTTAAGTAGGTTATTTTGAGAAAAAATAAAGTGCGGACATCGCACTTTACTTTTTCTATCCGTTGACGATAGTGTACTCTCTTTTTCCTAGTAAGTCAATAGGTTATTTTAAGGAATTTGCTGAAATATTTCCGGCAGTTCAAATATATCGTCGCCTGATTCCGGCATTTCCTGATTTGGACTTTGCTCTGGCACTTCCTGCTGTTTCTGTGGAGTCTCTGCCGGTGCTTCTTCCATTCCTTCTGTCTGCGCTTCACTAGTTAAGGTTACAGCCATTTCTTTTGCTATATAACTTCCGTTATTTGCAATCTGAACAGTAATCATTACGGTATCACCGACTTTATATCCGCTAAGCTCACTCTTTAACTCTTCCATAGAAGCTACTGCTTCGCCCTCTACAGCAGTAATAATATTTCCTGCCTGCATACCTGCTGCTTCTGCTCCGCTTCCTTTTACAATCTGTGCCACATAGACACCCTCTGGCATATTGTAAGTTGTAGATACTTCTTCTGTCACATCCACACCATAAATACCAAGATATGGTGTACCTGTGGTAGTTGTTTTGCCATTGGCAATTAAATCCTCTAAAATTGGTTTTGCTGTATCCATAGGAATAGCAAAGCCCATTCCTTCTACTGAAGTATCGGAATATTTTGAAGAATTTATACCTATTACTTCACCCTCTACATTTAATAATGCACCACCACTGTTGCCCGGATTGATTGCTGCATCTGTCTGAATGAGTTTACTAGAAGCAGTTTCACCCGTCATTTCATCCTGAAAGGTCACTTCACGCTCTAAGGCACTGATGACTCCTGTTGTCACCGACTGTCCATAGCCTAAGGCATTTCCAATCGCAATTGCAGGCTCTCCCACAGAAAGACTTCCTGAATCTCCTGTTTTTGCCAGCTGAATAGCATTTAATGTTTCTTCTGTCAAATCAGCAATGGCTACCTGTACTACTGCTAAGTCATTTGATGGTGCTACCCCTCTTACAGTTGCAGCCGCTGTAGCTTCATCCGCAAACTGAACGGTCAATGTAGTTGCACCTTCTACCACATGATTATTTGTAGCAATATAAATATACTCATCATCCTTGCTGATAATAAAACCTGAGCCACTGCTTTCACTTTCATATACCTGACCAAAGCCAAAGAAATTCATCACTTCCTGCTGTGTCATACTGGTAATTGCCACAATAGACGGCATAGTCTCTTCTACGATTGTAGAAATATCTGTAGACTCTGCTACTTTAACTGTATTGGTCTGTTCAATTTTTGACGACACATCATTTTGCATTTCCTCTTGTGCAGAAACAATTGCGCTCTCTGTATTTGCTGCTGCAAAGCGTGAATTCATAAAATAGTTTGCTCCTGAAAAGGCTGTACCTCCAATCACACCAAACACCAACGCTAATGCTGCACACTTTGTTAATTTTACTCCAAAACTATTTTTACTCATAAAAAAACTACTCCTTTCAACTTATCTTATCGTAACATCTTCGATGTATTTCTCGTTTACAAGGAGTAGTCTAATGAATATTTATGTTTAGTTTTTGACGAAATTATGAAAAAAGTATGTCTTACATAATCTCTACAATTTCACCTGTCTTTACAAAATGTCTGCAATCTATGACTCTTTGGTTTGCCGACCCCTTAAATTTCAACATAATGCTATATTCTTCCTCTATATAAGGTCCATCCACTAAAACATCAATAGAAAACAATAATTCTGTTGTATCTTCTGTATGACACTTTCCTCCCGGAACCAAATCTTTATCCACAAGATAACCGGTATAAGCCCAGATATCTTTTGTTGGGCATACTTCCTTCACCTTTCTAATAAATGGAAGCAATACCTTTTGATTTTCCGGTTCCATAGGATCTCCGCCTAATAATGTCAGACCTTTAATATATGTTGGCTGCAAGGATCTGATAATTTCTTCTTCTACCTCTTGCGTAAATGGCTCTCCATGACAAAAATCCCATGTTTCCGGCTGAAAACAACCTTTACAATGATTTCTGCACCCGGATACAAACAATACTGTTCGTACCCCTGTACCATTGGCAATATCACAATATTTAATTGCAGAATAATTCATTCTGACTCTCCCTTTCGATTTTACAGATGTAGTACGCGCTCTTTAATTTCCTGTGTTCTTCCCTGATTCCAATATTGTGTTCCAATATATCCGCAGGTTCTTCTGGCAACATTCATTTTATTCTGGTCTCTGTTTTTGCAATTCGGACACTCCCAAACCAGCTTATTATCCTTATCTGTAACAACCTGTATTTCTCCATCGTATCCACACACCTGACAATAATCGCTTTTGGTATTTAACTCTGCATACATAATATTATCATAAATATACTGCATGACCGCAAGCACAGCCTCTAAATTGGAAGTCATATTCGGAACTTCTACATAACTGATTGCACCACCCGGAGACATATTCTGAAACTGTGCTTCGAATTTCAGCTTCTCAAATGCATCTATCTGTTCGGTAACATGTACATGATAACTATTCGTAATATAATTCTTATCTGTTACCCCCGGAATAATTCCAAAACGATTCTGCAGACATCTGGAAAACTTATAGGTTGTAGATTCTAACGGCGTTCCATATACACTAAAACCAATCGTGGTTTCTGCTTTCCATTTATCACAGGCATCATTTAATTTCTTCATAACCTCTAATGCAAATGGAGTGGTTTCCGGATCTGTATGCGTTTTTCCTGTCATATAATAGGTACACTCACAAAGTCCTGCATAACCAAGGGAAATAGACGAGTAGCCATTGTACAAAAGCTCATCAATCGGCTCTCCTTTTTCTAATCGAGCCAATGCTCCATACTGCCATAGAATCGGTGCTACATCGGATGGTGTTCCTTTTAATCGTTCATGACGGCACATCAATGCCTTTTTACACAATTCTAACCGCTCTTCTAAAATTTCCCAGAATTTATCCATATTTTTACCGGAACTGCATGCTACATCTACTAAATTTAATGTTACAACACCCTGATTAAATCTTCCGTAAAACTTATAGTTTCCTTCCGGCTCTTTATACACATTCAAAAACGAGCGACATCCCATACAGGTATAGCAGTTGTCTTCTTTTAATTCCTTCATGACCTTTTCTGAAATATAATCCGGCACCATACGCTTTGCTGTACATTCTGCAGCTAATTTGGTTAAATGCCAGTATTTGCTGTCCTCTGTAATATTATTTTCTTCTAATACATAGATCAGCTTTGGAAATGCCGGCGTAATCAATACACCGGATTCATTTTTTACACCATAAATACGCTGACGAAGTACCTCCTCTATCACCAGTGCCAAATCGTCTCTGGTTCTGCCTTCCGGAACTTCATTTAAATACATAAATACTGTTACAAATGGTGCCTGTCCATTAGTGGTCATTAAAGTAATTACCTGATACTGTATCATCTGTACCCCTCTGGTGATTTCCTCTAATACCCTTGCTTCCACCACATGAGCAAGCTCTTCTTCGGTTACTTCTATTCCTGCTTCCGCAAATTCTCTTTTTACCTCATTTTGAAATCTATGTCTGCTGACATCTACAAATGGTGCTAAATGGGATAAAGATATACTCTGTCCTCCATACTGAGAGCTTGCAATCTGAGCAATAATCTGAGTTGCAATATTACATGCAGTAGAAAAACTATGGGGCTTTTCTATCATGGTTCCACTGATTACTGTACCATTCTGTAACATATCCTCTAAATTTACCAGACAACAATTATGCATATGCTGAGCAAAATAATCTGAATCATGGAAATGAATAATTCCCTGTTCATGGGCTTCTACAATTTCCTGTGGCAATAAAAATCGTCTGGTAATATCCTTACTGACTTCTCCTGCCATATAATCTCTTTGTACACTATTTACTGTTGGATTTTTATTGGAATTTTCCTGTTTAACTTCTTCATTATCACATTCTAACAGACTTAAAATCTGCTGATCCGTAGAATTGGCTTTTCGAACCAATGCTCTTTTATAACGATATGTAATATAATTGCGGGCAACAGAAAACGCCTGCTGCTGCATAATTTCATTTTCTACAAGATCTTGTATCTCTTCTACATTCAAAGAACGATTCATACTAGTGATAATCTCTTCTACATGCTCGCAAATATCTTTTACCTGTTCTTCAGACATTTTTTCATTTTCCACTACGGAATCGTTTGCTTTTAAAATTGCGGTTTCAATTTTGGCAAGATTATATTCTTCTTCTATTCCACTTCGTTTAATGATCTTCATCCTCTTCTCCTCTTTCTACCTTTACCTTAACCTATTCTATCTCTACTATTCCTAAACAAAAAAATTGTACCACATATAGTATATCTAGTCAATCAACATTCTATATGTAGTACTTTCATTATTTGGCAATTCCGTAAAAAGATGCTATTATACGGATAACAAAAAGAGTTTTCTGATATCTCCAATAAAATACAAAGAACCAAAGGCTATTGTCTTACCTTTTATTCCACAAGAATCCTGTTTATGTATAAATGGCTCAAACACAGCCTCTATTTTTTCCTCATATCTTGCTGTGATTCCTTTGCCAGCTATATATTCTGCTAACTGCACTCCCTGTAATGCCCGGCTGCTTTCCGGTGTTACGGTTACTACATCTTGTGCCAATGGAAGTATCAGATCAGCCATCTCCTCATAATCTTTATCTGCCAAAACACCCATGATAAAATGAAATTTCTCATCCGGATATAATTCTTTTAAACTTTCCACAAGAGCTTTCACACCATGCCCATTGTGCGCTCCATCGATTAGCAAAAAAGGCTCTTTTGACATTATCTCCATTCTTCCCTGCCATATTGCCTTAGAAATTCCTTTTCTTATTGCATTTTCTGTAATGTCATATCCTTGTCTTTTCAATTCTTTGGCCGCAAGAATTGCTGCATATGCATTTTCTTTTTGAAACTTTCCTTTCATGTGCATCTGGGAAAAATATGTATCATCCTGCAAATCTGTCACATCAGCAATCTGATAAGAAATGCATTTCTTTTGACATACATCTGTCAAAACCTCTAATGCAGCTTCATCCTGTGTTTCTATTACAGCATAGCTGCCCTGCTTTAATATTCCAGCCTTTTCTGCTGCAATTTCTGCCAAGGTATTACCCAATACATTGGTATGATCATATCCGATCTTTGTAATAATACTTACCAATGGAGCATCTATGACATTTGTAGAATCCAATCGTCCTCCCATACCAGTTTCTAAAACAACAAGCTCACATCGTTCCTTTTTAAAATATAACAATGCCATTGCCAGACAATAGTCGAACATTGTTGCCTGACCTTCAAGCTTCAACTGCAGCAGCAGCTCACCAATACTTGCTGCTTCTTCCTTTGGAATCTGATTTCCGTTTATCTGTATCCGTTCCGTAAATGAAATCAGATGCGGAGAAGTAAACATTCCTGTCCGTATTCCGGCTGCATTTAACACAGAGGATAAAAAGGCTGCTGTAGAACCTTTTCCGTTTGTTCCTGCAATATGAACGAACTTTAACTCTTTTTGAGGATTTCCAAGCGCAGATAACAGCTCTTGACTGATAATCACTCCCGGTTTGTTGCCAAATCTTCTTTTATTTTCAATACATTCAATTACATCTTCATATTTCATAAAATTTCACCGCTGCCATTCTAGTTCATATAAATTCTAAATACGACATGTATATTATCATATATTTTTTTACTTGTATATATAACAAATTTTTTTTATTTTTCGCTTGACAATCTGACAAAAAATGTATATTATATAAAAGTCGCATGCGGGTGTGGCGGAATTGGCAGACGCGCCAGATTTAGGTTCTGGTGGGAGACCGTGCAGGTTCAAGTCCTGTCACCCGCATCTTGGGAAACGGGCTTATAGCTCAGCTGGTTAGAGCGCACGCCTGATAAGCGTGAGGTCGGTGGTTCGAGTCCACTTAAGCCCATATTAAAAAGGAAATCGATTTATGTCGGTTTCTTTTTTTGCGTTCAGCCTAGAGGTAAGGTCCTCTTTAGCCCATAAAAAGAAATCGATTTATGTCGGTTTCTTTTTTTTGCGTTCAGCCTAGAGGTAAGGTCCTCTTTACCCAAATAAAAAGGAAATCGCTTAATAACGATTTCCTTTTTCTGCTATAGTACGAATTTATTTACAATTTCACGAAGTGCATTCACTGATTCACGGCTCTCTCTCAATCTTTCATAGCCTTCCATAGAGGTATTAGCTGTTTCCGATGATTTTTCTGCAATAACATTTATTCCCTCGGCTGATTGGGTAACTGTCAGATTAATATCGTCTACTGCTGTTACAATTTTTTCCATATATTGATCTAGCTGCTCTATCGCAAATTTGATACTGCGCATAATGTCAATAAAGGAATCGGCATCTGCATGATACTGTCCGCCTGATTCTCTGAACTTGTCATAATCTCCAAGAACGGTATCTTCTAAGAATTTCATCATTGCCGTTATACACTCTGTCATGTTGGCTACGGCCTCATTTACCTCTTCTACAATAACATTGATATTATCAACTGTCTGAAATGTCTGCGTTGCCAAAGTACCAATTTCTGTTGCTACAACAGCAAATCCTCTTCCTGCCTCTCCTGCACGGGCAGCCTCAATACTGGCATTTAATGCTAAAAGATTTGTCTGGGAAGAAATATTTTTAATATCGTCTGTCAATTCATTAATTCGCTGTACAGCCTTAGATTTTTGAATGGCAATATCCGTCTTTTTCTTCATAACGGCATAAATATCATTTGTCTTATCACTAGACTGACGGCTGACCTTCTCCATTTCACCTGCACGAACCAGTACCTCTTCTGAATTCTTTTCCCCATCCTGTGCAAGTTTGAAAATATTCTCTGCATTCTGTTTCACAACTTCAATACTTTCTACAATTTCTGCTGTATTTGAAGATGCTTCTTCCATTCCGGCTGCAATTTCCTGTGTTGCAGCAGAATTATCCTCCGACCGCTGATTATTATCTTTCATAATCAAATCAAGATTTTCCACATCCTCCGAAATTGTAGATTCAGCATTGTGAATATTTGCAATTATCTCACGAAGAATGATTCGCATACTATGAATTTCCACAGCCATTTTTCCAATTTCATCCTTCTGCTTGCGCAATCGGCTTCCATCTGTTGTCGGCGTAAAATCCAATTTGGAGGTCTGACTAATGACACCTGTCAACTGCTTAATCGGTTTGGATAAGCTGCTGCCAACTATGATACCTATTATACTGGATACGACAATAGCTATAGCAATTCCTATAAGAATAAATATTACAATCTGATTTGCCTGTGAAAAAATCTCTATATTTGGCGCTGCCATAACAAATCTCATGCCATTATCAAGATTGTAATATACCATACGCTTCTTTACACCTTGATACGAATAAATTTCTGCTTGTCCCTGTTTTGTTTCATCAGAAAATATTCCCGAAAAATTCTGTAAAGATGCATCTGCTTCATATAAATTTGCTCCCATTTCCAATTCAGGATGCTGTATGATTGTACCATCTTCTTTTGCCAAAAAAGCATATCCGGTTTCAAATACCTTTGCTGCATCCACAATACCGGTAAGCTGTGAAAAATCAATATCCATACCGACAATTCCAATAGAAGTTCCATCCTCGCTAAAAAGAGGTACTACATATGAAATCATATAAACATTGATATTTTGATTTAAATACGGATCCATCCATATTGGTGCACCGTTTTTTACCGGAATATAGTACCAGCCTACATGTTCTGCATCGTCTTCCTCATACATAGAAAAATCCGTTGGTGTTACAAGAGTAAAAGGTTCTTCCAATGTATTTCTGGTAGCAAAAATTCCAGATGTCGGATTCGAATATTCCGGATTATAACGAACATATGCCGTAATCGCTCCCGATGTATGAGATGCAAAGCTATCTACTTCTTCTTCCAGCAATTTCGTGTATTCATCAGCATAATTCTTATCTGCCAAAAATTTCTCGAAATCAAAATCCTGCATAATACGATCACTCAAGGTATCTACCGACTGTTCAATACCGGAAATCATACTATTTATCTCCCCAGCATTCATTTGCGTTTCTGCCGCCATCTGCTCCTTGGCATTTGTCCCTGCTATCTGCGTGGAATTCCAAAGCGTCATAACCCCTGTTATTACTGCCGTTAAAATAGAACATAACAAAATCCCAAGAATAATTTTCGTTCGTATACTCCTCATAGTAAAAGTCCCCCTTATTTTTCTTATACTATTACTATTTTAATACTATTTTTTTGGATTTTCTACTATTTTCAAAATAAAAAGGAGCCTAATCTTCAAAAAATCAAGCTCCTCTGATATAAAATATCATTTTTATTCTTCTACAATCTCCGGAAGTGTCACTGTATATGCCATTCCGTCAACTATAATTTCTTTTACTGTTTTATTGGCACTAAAAATCTGCTCATCAACATAAGAAAACTTCTCTGGTATCTGACCATCTTTCAGCAACTCAATAATCGCCTTTACTCGAGGTCCATGAAGAGGATTGCACTCTGCAATAAAAGAAATTTTATCTTCTAATACATAATTCATCGCTTCTTTCTTTACACCATCGAATGAAATAACCATTATTTCACCTTTATCAATATCAGAGCCTACTCTTTTGCCAGCAGCTTCGATTGCTTCTATAGCACCACAGGCCGCATTATCATTTTCACAATAAACGACATTAATATTATCATATCGTCTGAGAAGAGATTCCATAACCTCTTTGCCCTTTGCCTGAGTAAAATCACCAGCCACTTCTGCCATTAAATCCCATCCATAAGTTCTTGCCGTTTCTGCAAGCCCTTTTGTACGACCAATCTGTGCAGAAGAACCAATTGTTCCCTGTATATTTACAATATGCAGTTCTTCTGATGCAATACCTTTTGCTTTCGCATAGCGATTTAACCATTCGGCAGCTTTTTTACCTTCCAGCTCAAAATCCGAACCAACCCAACAGGTAAACAAATCTTCATCCGAAACATCGACCATACGATCTACAATAATAACAGGTATTCCTGCATCTTTCGCCTCTTGTAAAACAGTATCCCAACCAGTTTCAGTAACCGGTGCCAAAACAATATAATCCACTTCCTGCTGAATAAAAGTACGGATAGCAGTAATTTGATTTGCCTGTTTTTGCTGCCCATCTTCCAGAATTAATTTATAGCCATTCTCCACAGTAAATGTAGATTTCATGGATTCCGTATTCGCACTTCTCCAATCGGACTCTGCACCAAGTTGTGAAAATCCCACTACAATATATTCGTTGGTTGTTGCTATCTCTGTATGCACAGGCTCGCTTTCAGATTTAAAACTGTTTCCAAAGGAAAGTACTAATATACAGAGCAATGCAATAACTATCATGGCTAAAGACTGTTTTTTCATCTTTTGCCTCCTCGAATTTCATAGTTTCTATAATAGTGCATAATCTACGGATATACTAATTATGAAAATAGGAAACAGATTTCTCTAATTCCTGTGCCATACTATTCATCTTTCCACAATTATCATTTACCAACTGTACCTCGGATATAATTTCGAAAACATTTGCATTTACTTCCTGATTACTTGCTGCGTTCTCTTCACTAATCGCACTTAATCCCTGTACATTTTCAATTACTTTTTCTTTATAATCTGTTAAGTTATCTGTCTTTTCTGCAATAGAACGAATTTCAACTACAGATTTATTAATATTATCACTGAGTTCTTCATATTTCTTCTGTGTCTTGGTCAGGTTCTCCTGTTCAAGTAAAATTAATGAACGAACTCTATCCGCAAGCTTCACGGATTTCTGTGATTTATCAGTAATTGTCATCGCAAGATTTTTAATCATTTCAGCACCTTCCGCGCTCTGCTCTGACAAATGTCTGATCTCTTCTGCTACAACTGCAAATCCTCTTCCTGCTTCACCAGCTCTTGCAGCTTCAATAGAAGCATTTAAGCTTAAAAGATTTGTCTGTTCAGAAATAGAAAGAATCAATTCTACAGCCTGATCAATTTCTGCAATAGAATCATTGGTCTGCTTAATCTGTACAGCAATATCATTTACAGCAGTTACAGATTCCTGACTATTGTTCATGATAGTTTCCATATTATCTTTTGCTTCATCATTCGATTTCACAATCTTCTCAGAACTATCATATAACTGATCTACATTTCCTGAAATATCATTTACACAGTTTCCGATTTCTAACATCTGCATATTGATATCCTGAACATTTTCTGCCATTGCCATTGTGGCTGTTGACAATTCTTCCATAGAAGATGTAATTTGCTGTGCTCTTTCATTACTGCTTTCACTTAAATCAGTAACTTTTGAAATATTTCCTGCTAAGCCCTGTGAAACATCTTTAACTTTTCCTATAGTTTCAGATAAATTCTCCTGCATAATACCTGTTTCAGATAATAACGCATTCATTTCCTTAACAAAACTAGCAGATGCTTCCTGTTTAGTCAAAATACCTTTTGACAATGCATTTACATTCTTACCCACCACAACGAATGACTTCAAAAGCATTCTGGTACATACAAGTGTAACTATTGTAAAAAGTATAATTAACACAACAGCTATTGCAATAAAGGTAAATGCTGTTTCTCTTATGGTTTGTTGTACATCATTTTGAAGCTGTCCTGCAAAAGCCATACCTACAATTTCACCATCGTAAACAATAGGAAGATAATATGCATAATAGGTCTGTTCATCAATAACTACATTTTTATCATAATAACCTGTTTCCGAAACTTCATAGGCAATATCTCTAACTCGATAATCATTCTCATTTTTGATAGAAGTAGCACCTAATGCACCTTCCATGAGAATTGCCATCTCTATTCCCTGTTCCTTTAAGCTATCCAGATATTCATAGTAATCTCCTGCATTTATGGCAGTAATTTCATTCTGACGACAGTAATTTGCCAAGCTGTTTGAAACCACATAAAGAGAATCTTCTGTTGCCTGTTCCAAGTTATTCTGCGTAATGTTCAAGGATGTAATACTAACTATTCCTACAGATAATACCAGAGGAACTACCGAGAGCATGATCAGCATTGCAAACAGACTAAGTCTGAATCCCCCTTTTTGGGCTTTCTTTTCTTTAATTTTCTTATCTTTTACTTTTACTTTTTCTTTTTTTACGCTCTTCACCATCAATCTCTCCTTTTTGACAATGACACCCCTCTGTTAATAGAAAAATGTAGTAAAAAGAGGTAGAAACCTACCCCTTTTTACGAGCTACTACAATACTCTGAATTACTAAGAACAGACAAAGCATTGCTGCAACTGTGATTCCTGTCCACCAAGCCTGATCAAGACCGATAGAAGAAACGATATTCTGAATCAATGTAAGTGACAATACACCGAAGAATGTACCGATAATATTACCAACACCACCTGTAAGCATTGTTCCACCGATAATCGCCGATGCAATCGCATTCATTTCCATACCACTCGCATGAGACGCAGAACCTGAACCTACATGTAAGAAGTATACGAATCCACCGATACCTGCTAATAAACTACAAAGAATGTGAGAAAGGAATCTTGTTTTCTTTACATTGATACCGAGCATTAATGCACTCTGTGCATTACCACCTACCGCATAGAATGCACGACCAAGCTTGCTCCATCTAAGCATACAGAACATTACTACTACTACTAATAATGCTACAATAACACCAATTTCTACATAAGCATCAACATAAATACCTTTTCTATTCACAGAACCCATTGCCGGAATAATTACACGAGTACTTTTTGCTGCCTGGAATGCTTCATTCTTAACATTAAATGGCTCTGTATTTACAATTGTTGTCATACCACGAGCAAAGAACATACCTGCCAAGCTGACAATAAATGGCTGAATCTCTAAGTAAGCTACTAATAAGCCCTGTACAAGACCATATGCAAGACCAATAACAAGTGCAATTACGATAGCGCCGCCTACGCCTCCCTGTAAGGAGCCAAACAATCCGCCTTCTACACCATCAAGGTATACTGCACAACACATACTTACTAATGCAACCACACCACCGACAGAAATATCAATACCACCGGTAATCATTACCAAACTCATACCACATGCTACAATAATCAAAGCTGCATTTGCATTTAAAATGTTAAAGAAGGTCTGTGGTTTCAAAAATCCTTCTCCCAAAAATACCATCGCACCTATGTACATAACGAAGAATACTACGATTGTAATTAAGAGCAAGAGGTTAGCGTTGGTGAGATTTTTCATTTTATTTTTCATTCTAACCGACCTCCTTATTAGCTTTCACTTTTTTCATTGTCTTAGCAAACCAATCTTTTACAGTTGGTGCACTGGAAACTACCAATACGATAACAACGATTGCTTTGTATGCTGGAAGTGCATCAGCCTGTACCTGGAATTTGTAAAGTGTAGTTGTAAGACACTGAATTACATAAGCACCAACGATAGAAGCTGCCATGTTGAATTTACCACCACTTAATGCATTTCCACCTAATGCAACTGCTAAGATTGCATCCATTTCGATATCTTTTGCAACAACAGAGTAGTTGATAGTGGAGATACGGCTTACTTTAATTAAACCTACAACAGCAACACATACACCAAGAATTACAAAGCTTAAGAATTTGATAAATACCGGATTCAAACCATTGAATCTGGAAGAATTCTCATTAATACCTACTGCCTGTGTAAATAAACCTAATGTTGTAAATTTCATCACAAGTGCAATAACAATAATACAAACCACAGCAATCAGGAATGGTGTAGGAATACAGATTCCCGGAATGAATCCACCGTAGTAACCAAAGGATGGTTCACTGATAACTGGAAGCTCATTGTTGTTTACCCAAGCTGCAATAGAACGACCTGCTGTATAAAGAATCAAAGTCGCAACCATCGGCTGGATTTTAAAGTATGCTACTAAAATACCATTAAATGCTCCACATAACATGGCTGCAAGGATTGCTACAATAAATGCAACAATAAGAGGTGCTGCATATTCTTCCGGTCTGGAATTTCCACCACAAAGAATTCTTAAAAGCACACTACCTGCAATAGCAACTGTAGCACCAACGGAAATATCCTGTCCGCCTGAAGCTGCAGTAACCAATGTCATACCAATAGCAAGAATTGCAAGCTCTGAACCCATATCCAGAATAGTAATTAAATAACCGGACAATACAGGATCTCCTGCACTGTTATATCCTAATGTAATCTTGAAGAAGTTTGGATCCATAATCAAGTTAAACACAAGTAATAACAACAAAGCTACAACAGGAATAAAAATCTGATTTTTCATTAAATCTTTTACATTAAATTTAGCTTTCATGATTATTTGTCACCTCCGGCAATAGTACTCATAATCTTATTCTGAGTCAAATCTTCGCCTGAAAGCTCGCCTACCACTTTACGGTCACGCATTACTACTAATCGTGAACATGTACGCAGCATTTCATCTGTTTCAGAGGAAATGAAAGTAACACTCATACCTTCTGAAGCAAGCTTAAGCACTAATTTCTGAATATCAATCTTGGTACCGACATCAATACCACGAGTCGGTTCATCCATGATCAGATACTGTGGATGTGTAAGTAACCAACGACCAATAAGAACCTTCTGCTGGTTACCACCAGAAAGCTGTTTAATTGGTGTATCAGCAGATGCTGTTTTGATGGATAAAAGTTTAATATATTCATCAGCAAACGCATATGCCTGTGCTTTTGAAATTGGTTTGAACCATCCTTGCATTACCTGTAAAGCGAGGATAATATTATCACGCACGGAAAGGTCTCCAATAATACCTTCACCTTTACGGTCTTCTGTAAGGAATGCAATACCATTTTTCATAGCATCAATAGGTTTGCTAATTTTAACATCCTTACCATTCATCTTAACTTTTCCGCTTGTTATTTTGTCAACGCCAAATACTGCACGAACACATTCACTTCGTCCGGAACCTAACAAACCTGTAAATCCGTTAACTTCACCTTTTTTAATATAGAAATCAAATGGTTTGATTCCTGCATCACTGCAAAGACCTGTTGCTTCAAATACTTTCTGTCCTGCACCTTCACCTGCATACTCAGTTGCTTCACTCTTGATATCTGACATATCATCCAGCTCTTTACCTAACATCTTAGATACCAACTGAACTCGTGGAAGGTTTTCAATTTCGTATTCGCCTACCAACTGACCATCACGCAATACTGTAATCTTATCACAAACCTCATACACCTGATCTAAGAAGTGTGTAACGAAGATAATTCCTACACCTTTTGCTTTCAGATCACGCATAAGTTTGAATAACTTTTCTACTTCACCTTCATCAAGAGAAGATGTCGGCTCATCCAAAATCAAAACTTTACAATCCATATCAACTGCACGACCGATAGCAATCATCTGCTGAACAGCTAATGAACAGCTTCCTAATTCCTGTGTAGCTGTTGCAGGAATATCCAATGATTTCAGTATCTTCTCTGCATCTTCATTCATTTTTTTCCAATTTGTTCCTATTCCCTGTGTACGACCGATGTACATATTTTCAGCAACGGAAAGATTTGGACAAAGTGTAATTTCCTGATATACAGTACTAATTCCTAAATTCTGTGCATCCTGTGGGGAATTGATAGCAACTGCCTTATCGTGTCCCTTAAGGAAAATATCTCCCTCATCTTTAGAGTAAACTCCGGTCAAAACTTTAATCAAAGTAGATTTTCCGGCACCGTTCTCGCCCATCAACGCATGAATTTCACCTTCGCAAAGAGTAAAATCTACTGCCTGTAATGCGCGTACTCCTGGGAAGCTTTTGTGGATATTTTTCATTTCCAATACAGCTTTATCTCTCACCAGTAACTCACTCCTTAAATATAATATTTTTCAAACTATAAGCGCGGAGAAGCGTATCTAAAAACTGTTACGCTACACCGCGCTTTTTTACAATAAGTTATATCTACTCAAATCAGATATTAGATTCCGTATGTATCAACATCTTCCTGAGTAATTGTTGTAGCGTCGAAACCTTTTTCTTCTAAGATAACAACTTTCTCTGTAACTTCTTCACCAGCTTCAAGTTTTTTGATGATTTCATCAATGTATGGAGCCTGGAATGGGTTACACTGACCATCATAGTTCCAGTT
>JAGALK010000119.1 GCA_017625255.1 Lachnospiraceae bacterium | reverse complement strand
CAACGGAATCTGCCCACACCTATACCTACCCTATATGCCACCAAAAAGCAAAAAATGATACATTTCACAAAAATAAAATGTTATGTCGTCCGTCCTTCAAAATAATATCGGAATACCATTTATCCCCATAAACCGTAATTTATCGAATTAATGTATCCATCAAATAAGCATAAACCTCCAAATGCTGTTCCGTCCAATTCTTGCAAATTGCCTCAGCCTGAGACCTGGTCTGTACATGAATGGTCAAATCAATAATCGAGGTATCCTTTTCTTTTAATTGACATCTGACATCAAATCCCGGTGTAGTAGACTTATAAAAATCTGCAACAATAGAATTTTCGTTTTTCAAGTCCATTTTGTTTTTTTCAAAATATTTACACAAATCCTCTGCAATAGCCGGAGAAATTTTGTCCTTAAAGAAACTTAAAGTCTCTTTTCCGCTGGCTGTGATATGATACTGTGTATTACTATGCGTAGATTCTGCGCGAATTAATTCAGAATCAATTAATCCACTGATAATCTGCTGAATTGTAAAATAATCCGTATAATCATGCTCTAAAAAGAAATTCGAAATCTGTGTATTAGAAAGTGGAAAATCCACTTTTTCTAACATTTCTAAAATAGTTATTTTGTAAATGGTATTTGGCTCTGCCATATAATCCCTCCTTTTCCCTGATAACTGCGGCGTTGTTTAAGTGTTTTGGTTAAAGTGTTAAGTACACGCTTTTTATCAGCACTCCAAAGAGGAGCAGTTAGTAATTTTTTTGGACCATCACCGGTGATTCGGTGAATAACAATGTTTTCCGGAAGTATTTCGATACAATCTGCAATGAGATTTGCATACTCTTCTAGGGTAGGAAGTGGAAATGGCTCTTTTTGATAAAGTATATCCAAGTCTGTTCCTTTTAAAATGTGCAGAAGTTGTAATTTGATTCCGGAAATGGGAAGAGAAGATGCAAATGCTACAGAATCAAGCATCATATCTCTGGTTTCACCGGGTAAACCTAAGATTAAGTGAGTAATTACAGGAATGTTGCGTGCATATAAATGATGCACAGCATCTGTAAAATCAGACAAAACAAAGCCGCTGCGAATCCACGCAGAGGTTTTAGGATGGATTGTCTGTAATCCGAGCTCAATCCATACAGGTTTTATGGTATGAATTTCTGACAGTAAATTTAAAATTTCTTCATTTAAACAATCGGGGCGGGTAGCAATAGATAATAGTATAATATCCGGGTGCATAACCGCTTCCATATAGAGATTTCTTAAATATTCCACAGATGCGTAGGTATTTGTGTATGCCTGAAAGTAGGCAATAAATTTTTTTGCTTTGGTTTTTGCAGTTATTTTCATTTTAGCTTCTTCAATTTGTTCTGTAATGGAAAGGTTAGAAGAGGCAGCAAAATCACCTGAGCCGCCGGCACTGCAAAAGATGCATCCGCGGGTATCTAAGGTTCCATCTCTGTTAGGACAGGTCATACCGCCATTTAAAGATAGGCGGTAAACCTTTTCACCATAAGTTTTTTTTAAGTAATAATCCAAAGAATTGTAGGGTTTGTCACCCCAGTATTTTATAGGATTAGTCATATTTTGTTCCATTCTTCGCGTGCAAATAATAAATTTTTTCTAGCCTCTTTATCATAGCATTAAAAAAATCACAAATCAAGAAAAAGGACTTCCTATTTTAAAAGAGGTGTTGTATAATGATAAAATCAGTTGTAGTAATTTTGTCATTCGTCGTATCAGGCGCAATTCCCAAAAGAGCAATAGAAATGTAGACAGATAGGAGATTGTTGAAATATGAGAGAAAAATACGAAAGTCTTTCCGTAACAGTATTAAGAGATTTGGCAAAAGCAAGAGGACTTAAGCATTTATCCGGTTTGAAAAAAGCAGAACTGGTGGAATTAATGCTGGCAGAAGATGAAAAAGATGCTGCAAAATCGCAGGAAAATACTGAAAATGCTGAGAATGGAGAAAAGAAAACTGAAGCAGACGATAAAACTGCAAGCGAGGATAAATCTGCTATGCCGGATATGATTCGAGAGGATTTAGACAGTGGAATTACTGCAAATGGTATTCTTGAGGTTATGCCGGATGGATTTGGATTTATCCGTTGTGAGAACTATCTGCCGGGCGAAAAGGATGTATATGTATCTCCATCCCAGATTCGTAAATTCAATTTAAAAACCGGAGATATTGTCAATGGAAATACAAGAATTAAAACCCAGCAGGAAAAATTCAGTGCGTTATTATATGTAAATACAGTAAATGGTTTTCATCCAAGTGTTGCTCAAAAGAGAAAGAATTTTGAGGACTTGACACCAATTTTTCCGGATGAGAGAATTCGCCTTGAAAAGCCGGGCTCATCCGTTGCTATGCGAATTGTTGATTTAGTGTCTCCGATTGGAAAAGGTCAGCGTGGTATGATTGTTTCACAGCCTAAGGCAGGTAAGACAACATTGTTAAAACAGATTGCAAAAGCAGTTACAGAAGCAAATCCGGATATGCATATGATTATTCTTCTCATTGATGAAAGACCGGAAGAAGTTACAGATATTAAGGAAGCTATTGAAGGAGAAAATGTAGAAGTTATATATTCTACCTTTGATGAATTACCAGAGCATCATAAGCGAGTATCTGAAATGGTACTTGGAAGAGCAAAGCGGTTAGTAGAGCATCACAAGGATGTTATGATTCTTTTAGATAGTATTACCCGTTTGGCAAGAGCCTATAATCTTACTGTTCCACCAAGTGGAAGAACTTTGTCCGGTGGTCTTGATCCTGCAGCATTGCATATGCCAAAACGCTTCTTTGGTGCAGCGAGAAATATGCGAGAGGGCGGAAGTCTTACAATTCTTGCAACAGCCCTTGTAGATACAGGAAGTAAGATGGATGATGTAGTATTCGAAGAATTTAAAGGAACCGGTAATATGGAATTGGTATTAGATAGAAAATTATCAGAAAAACGCGTATTTCCAGCTATAGATATTGTAAAATCCGGTACTAGAAGAGAAGATCTGCTGCTTGACAAAGAAGAGCAGGAGGCTGTAGATATTATGCGTAAAGCCTTCAATGGAGCCAGATCTGATGATGCAGTAGAAAATGTTTTAAATATGTTTGCCAGAACAAGAAATAACAAAGAATATATCCAGTTATTGAAAAAAACAAGAATATAATTGCATAATTTTTCTAAAAAAACTTGCATATCCAATTTGGGTATGTTATACTTAATAAGCTGTTTATCGGGATGTAAATGAGCAATTTTTGAATTCGTGTATATTCGTTGTTACGGATATGAAACAGATGACTTAGAATATGATATTAATGTGAGAGGTGAAAATCATGAGAGAAGGAATCCATCCAGATTACTACCAGGCAACTGTAACATGTAACTGTGGCAACACATTCGTTACAGGTTCAACAAAACAGGAAATTCATGTTGAAATCTGTTCCAAATGCCATCCATTCTACACAGGTCAGCAGAAAGCTGCTCAGGCTCGTGGTCGTATTGATAAGTTCAACAAGAAATACGGCATGGGTCAGAAATAGTATACAGTGCGTGATAAGGTTGAGGTTTTATAATCTCAACCTTTTTTTGCAAGAGTATGCGAAGAAGAAATCTTAGTGATTTTTCTTACAGCTATGACACAGGAAAGCCTGTGAAAAAGTGAGGACATAAATGAGATATTCAGGTATTGGTGGACAGGCAGTAATGGAAGGCATCATGATGAAAAATGATACCAAATACGCTGTAGCTGTTCGTAAACCGGACAAAGAAATTGTTGTAGATGTTTCAAAGTGTTCGGGAATTGTTGAAAATAAGAAAATTCGAAATATGCCGATTTTACGAGGTGTATTCAGTTTTATAGAATCCTTGACATTAGGAATGAAGTCGTTGACATTTTCTGCTTCTTTTTTTGAAGAAGAGGAAGAAACACCAAAGGATGAAAAAAAGGAAAGTCTTTGGATGGGATTGACCGTAGCTATTTCTATTTTATTGGCGGTAGGTATATTTATGGTTCTTCCTTATGGAATATCATTGTTATTTCAAAAGGTGATAAAATCCAAATTAGTGTTGGCATTGATTGAAGGAGCTGTTCGTTTAATTATTTTTGTCGGTTATGTAGCGGCAATATCTTTGATGGAAGATATTAAGCGAGTATATATGTATCATGGAGCAGAGCATAAATGTATTAACTGCATTGAAAATGGTATGGATCTGACTGTGGAAAATGTCAGAAAAAGTTCTCGTTTTCATAAACGATGCGGAACAAGCTTTCTGCTGATTGTGATGTTAGTCAGCATTTTATTTTTTATGGTGATTCAGGTGGAATCGCCAATACTTCGATTGCTGCTCAGAATCGTACTGATTCCTGTAATTGCTGGTGTTTCTTTTGAGTTTATTCGTTTGGCAGGCAGAAGTGATAACCCGATAGTAAATCTGATTAGTAAACCGGGATTATGGTTGCAGAAGATTACGACAAAAGAGCCTGATGATGAAATGATTGAGGTTGGCATAGCATCTGTGGAGGCTGTGTTTGATTGGAAGGCTTATGTAGCAGAGATAAAAGAAAATGCATAGACGCATAGTGAGCGCAGAAAGCGGGAATTTATGACATATCGTGAAGCTATAGATATGGGGGAGCAGATGTTAAAAGAACAGGGGATTGCGGACGCTAAGACAGATGCATGGCTGCTTTTGGCGATGGCGTGTAAAATTGACCGAAATTTTTATTATCTGCATATGAATGAAGAAATTTTAGAAGAGCAAAAACAGGAATATGCATCTGTTTTAAAAAAGAGGGCAGAGCATATTCCATTACACTATATCACAGGTGAACAGGAATTTATGGGACATCGTTTTCTGGTAAATTCCAATGTGCTGATTCCCAGACAGGACACAGAAGTGCTTGTGGAAGAAGCCATAAAGAGGGTAAAACCGGGCATGGATGTATTGGATATGTGTACAGGTTCTGGATGCATTATTATTAGTATTTTGAAAAATGTATCCGATGTAAATGCTATAGCAGCAGATGTTTCAAAACAGGCATTGATTGTAGCGAAAGAAAATGCCAAATTAAATGAAGTGTCGGTAAGGTTTGAAACCAGTGATTTATTTGACCATATCAAGGGTGAATTTGATATAATTGTTTCAAATCCACCATATATCCGTACCGAAGAAATTACAAAGCTAATGCCTGAAGTGCGGGATTTTGAGCCCTTTAATGCTTTAGACGGTAAAGAGGATGGTTTGTATTTTTACCGAAAAATTGTTGATGAAGGGAAAAAGTACTTAAAACCGGGTGGATATCTGATGTTTGAAATCGGATATGATCAGGGAGAAGAAGTCGTTGGACTGATGCGGCAGGCAGGATACAGTGAGATAAAGGTAGTAAAAGACTTAGCCGGACTTGACCGGGTAGTTATAGGGAAAGGAAAATAAGCATGTTTGATAGATTAGAAGATCTTGTATTACGATTAGAAGAAGTATTAAACCAGTTAAGTGAGCCGGATGTGGCTTCTGATGCTACTCGTTTCCGTAATTTGATGAAGGAACAGAGTGATTTGACCCCAATCGTTGAAGCATATAAGGAATATAAAGCAAATAAGCAGAACATAGAAGAATCTTTGATGCTTTTGGATGAAGAAAGCGACGAAGAAATGCGTGAGCTTGCCAAGGAAGAATTAAATGAATCCAAGGCGAAAGTAGAGGAATTAGAACAGAAGTTAAAAATTCTTCTTCTTCCTAAGGATCCGAATGATGAAAAAAATACAATCGTAGAAATTCGTGCCGGCGCAGGTGGAGACGAAGCAGCTCTTTTTGCAGCAGAAATCTATCGTATGTATGTACATTATGCAGAAGGCCGTCGCTGGAAAGTAGAAACCATGGAATGCGAAGAAATCGGTATCGGTGGTATGAAGAGTGTTACTTTTATGGTTACAGGACAGGGAGCTTACTCTGTGCTTAAGTATGAAAGTGGTGTACATCGTGTACAACGAGTACCGGAAACAGAATCCGGCGGACGAATTCATACCTCTACCATCAGTGTTGCGGTTATGCCGGAAGTGGATGATGATATTGATATCGTTATCGAGGATAAAGATATTCGTATCGATGTAATGCGTGCCTCCGGTAATGGTGGACAGTGTGTTAATACCACAGACTCTGCGGTACGATTAACACATTATCCTACAGGTATTGTGGTATATAGTCAGACTGAAAAATCTCAGTTACAAAATAAGGCAAAAGCATTTGCATTGTTGAAGGCAAAGCTTTATGATATCGAGCAGCAGCAAAGACACGATGCTGAAGCAGAAATGCGCCGAAGCCAGATTGGTACAGGTGATAGATCTGAGAAGATTAGAACCTATAACTTCCCACAGGGGCGTGTAACGGATCATCGTATTAACCTTACACTTTACAAGTTAGACAAAATTATGAATGGAGATATTCAGGAAATCATTGATGCTTGTATTGCAGCAGATCAGACTGCAAAACTTGCCAAGATGCAGGATAACTAATCAAGCCGTAACGAAGATATTAGGGTGAATATAGTTTCATAAAAAAGAATAATATTGTGGAAAAACGAGCAATGATATGTTTTTGCAGCATGTCATCGCTCGTTTTTTTGTGAACCAACTAACTCACGAAAAAAGGAGCTGCAAATAAAATAGTGGCATTATAGTAAGAAAAAGAGTATCATGAAAAAAAAGGTTGTAACAAGGTAGACAAATACATAGGAAAAGAGGAAATAATATGGAGAATTCGAAAAAAATACAAAAATACCCTATAAAAAAATTGGTTGCAGCAATAGGAATAGTTGTATTAGTAATAATTGCAATGGCAGTTTTATTAGCTAATGTAACTAAAAAAGAAGAAACAAAAGAAATCATAACAAAAGCAACATTAGAAAAGATTATTAATGTTAGTGAATTATCTACTTTTGAAGCAATATATAATGGTATAGCAGAAGTGATGAATGAAAAGAAAACAGAAAATGTGGATTATTATGTATCTTATGAGGCGAGGGTCAAAGCAGGAATTGACTTTGAGCAGATTGAAATTAGTGTAGATAATGAAGAAAAGCGGATTGTAGTTACAATTCCTGAAGTAAAAATAAATGATGTAAATGTAGATATTGGCTCATTAGATTACATATTTGAAAATGATAAAGCAAATGATGAAACAGTTGTTCAGGAAGCGTACAAGGCATGTATAGAAGATGCAAAAAAGGAGAGTTCTGATGAAAATGCAATTTGTGAGTTGGCTGAACAAAATACTAAAAATATGATAGAGGCATTGATAAAACCATTTATAAATCAATTAGATGCAGAGTATGTGTTAGAGATAAAATAAGGAGGAATGAAGATATGAAGAAAAATATTGTGTTGGTGTTGTGTATTTTTTTGATGATGTGTTCCTCGTGCAAACATTCAGACAAGGCACAGGCTATAGAGCCGCAGGAAGCGCAAATGCGTTCTATATGTGAACTGGCAACAATGGAGTGTTATTATCATAATGTGGCAAAATATAAAGAGGAAGATGCAGAACATTTTTTGTGGATATCAAAAGATAAACATTTCTGGATGGAATATACAGGTACAGTTACCTTTGGAATTGATGCTTCTTTAGTTACTATTGATATCAAGGATGAAATTGTTACAATTACCATACCACCGGCAAAAGTATTAGAGTGTGAAGTGGATGAAAGTTCATTGACAGAGGATTCCATTATTGTTGCAAAAAAATCTGCTGATGTTAAAGCAGAAGACCAGACAGAAGCATTCAAAGAAGCACAAAAAAATCTGGAAAAAACAGCAGCGGCGGATATGGCACTTTTAGCAAGCGCGCAGCAAAGAGCACAGAAATTATTAGAAGATTATGTGAATAATATCGGGGAATGTGTTGGAAAAACATATAAAATTAAGTGGGTATATATAAATGACAATAGTAAAGGGGAAGATATACAAGAAGGAACAGAGAATATTGTTGGCTACCTTAGTGATGAACCAAATAAATGAATAGCAAAATACTTGGAAAAATTACGGACGAGTATTTGGTTCGATGCGATTTATTTACTTTAAGCGAGTATCAACTTTTTAATAAATTAATGAAATCATTAGGACATTGTGGTAAAATTACAGGTATTTAGAAGATATGAGTAATAAATGATTATAAACATAACAGAAATGGAGCTGCAAAATGATTACAGGTGAATTGAGAAATAAGATTGATAGAATATGGGAAATATTTTGGACAGGAGGGATTACGAATCCGTTAGATGTTATTGAACAATTTACATATTTATTGTTTATAAAGCAGTTGGATGAAGTAGAAACTGTTAAGGAAAATGAGGCGAATTTTTTAGGTGTGCCATTTGTAACAATGTTTCCTAATGATTGTCAGAAATATAGGTGGAGCAAATTTAAAAATTTAGGTTCTGCCGATGAAATGTATGATTTGGTTGCAAATGGAGTATTTCCTTTTATAAAAAATTTACATCAAGATGGTGACTCTGCGTATGCGAGATATATGGGAGATGCAATATTCAAGATACCTACGGCTGCTATGTTGTCAAAAATTGTAGATGGTATTGATAAACTAGAACTTGGCAATGCTGATTCAAAAGGTGATTTATATGAATACTTACTTTCAAAGGTTGCAACAGCAGGTACGAATGGTCAGTTTAGGACACCAAGACATATTATCAGAATGATGGTTGCATTGGTAAAACCACAACCAGAGGATATTATTATAGATCCTGCTATGGGAAGTGCAGGCTTTTTGATAGAGGCGCAGCAGTATTTGCGAGATAACCACGCAGACATGTTTTTGAATGCAGGTTTGAGAGAGCATTTTAACAATGAAATGTTCTATGGAAATGATATGGATAGGACTATGCTTCGTATTGGGGCGATGAATATGCTATTGCATGGTGTAGATAATCCTAATATATCCTATAGGGATAGTTTGTCAGAGCAAAACGCGGATAATGAAAAATATACATTGGTGTTAGCAAATCCGCCATTTAAGGGTAGTTTGGATTATGAAGCTGTTTCGGCTGACTTACTAAAAGTGACTAAAACAAAAAAAACAGAGTTACTTTTTCTTGCACTGTTCTTGCGCATTTTGAAAAAGGGAGGAAGAGCTGCGGTTATTGTTCCAGATGGTGTGTTATTTGGCAGCAGTAATGCTCATAAACAGATACGCAAAGAGATTCTTGATAATAATAAATTAGATGCAGTTATTTCTATGCCGAGTGGAGTGTTTAAGCCATATGCTGGAGTTTCGACAGCTATTCTTATTTTTACAAAGACTGGGTCTGGTGGTACGGATAAAGTCTGGTTTTATGATATGAAAGCAGATGGATATAGCTTAGATGATAAAAGACAGGAAATATCCGATTCTGATATTTCGGATATTATTAATAGATATGGCAACCTTGATGCAGAAACTGCTAGAACAAGAACAGAACAGAGTTTTTTCGTTCCGGTTGAAGAAATTATATCTAATGATTATGATTTGTCGATTAATAAGTACAAAGAAGTAATATATGAAAAAGTAGAGTATGAACCAACAGAAGTGATACTTGGCAAAATTGAGCAAATTGAGACAGAAATACAGGCTGAATTTGCAGAGTTAAAAAAATTACTTAGTTTGAAATAGATTTATATTTG
>JAGALK010000118.1 GCA_017625255.1 Lachnospiraceae bacterium | reverse complement strand
TGACTTTGGATGGTTAAGTAGGGACGCAAACGCATCAAAAAATTCATACCATTCATCAGTATCTCTACTTTCGGATATGATTTTATCAGCAATGGCACAAGCATATTTATCATCTTTTGCTGTTAGTTTTGCAATTATGTCCTGCATTAAAACTCACCTCCAAATTCAAATTTGATGTTTTATATTATATCATGTAAACAATGGTTAATCTACTGAAAATAAGCCTTTTAATGTCATGCTTAGGACATAAAAAAGAACCTCATACAATGACGGTGGGGTTCATAACGGCTTGAAAGCAACAAATATTTACAACCAAGTGCTCTCGGCGAGTATATAAAATTTTATACTTATACTGGTGCTTATGGGTGTTTATTTGGTGTTTAAAGTTACAACAAGCTATGAAAAGTTATATCAAGATAATGGTAGAAGTACCGAAAGATACGTGATTTTATGGGATGTTGTAAAATACTATAAAATCTTAGAAATCGTAGTCATTAGTTCTCCAAGAGATAATTATCAAGAAATTACAACCCCTTGGAAACGCTATGTTTTCAAGGGGTTTCTTCAGCTTATGAATAGTTTATATCATAATGTATCATCGTTTTTTATGACATTCAATACAACCATTATTGTTGTCAGCAAAATTCCTATAACAAAACCAAAAATATGTGTCAAAAATGAACTCTGATTATCATTAGCAAAAATAAAATAAATTATAACTATCAATAAATCAGGTCTAAACCATTTTAAATGAAATACCTCCGGAAATCTCAGATAACATACAAGTCATGCAAACAGACATTAATCTACTGATAATAAGCGTAGGGTTCATAATGTAATGTTATTTACAAATCTCTCAAAGTATTTGGCATGCATTTTTTTGTTTTAATTTATAGAAAATTGTGGTATAGTTTGTTTATAATATTAAGTAACATATGAGTATTTTCTTATATATAACTGATTGAGGAGAGGATGAATAGCATGCCAACTTGTATAAACTGGAATTCGCTGCCGTGTCTTTTGACGAAAAAGGATGGAGAGGACAAAGCAGTTGTTTTTACTAATATCGAGGGAGATCTTGTTGCATGTGAGATTCCTAAAGAAAAATTAAACGATGAAGAAACAAAAATAGAGATCACGCAAGCAGGAGGTTTTGATTGTTTGGGGCGTACAATGCCATTGCAGGATGAGTTTACGCTAGTACTTTCACTGACTGAACGCTGTAATGCTGCGTGTCGATATTGTTTTTTAGATGCTCAGACGAGTGGTAATGTAATGACAAAAGAAATTCTCTATGCAGCCATTGATTATGTGGCTAGACATATTAAGGGGCGTGAGATTAATTTAGCTGCATTTGGAGGAGAACCAAGTGTGGCTCCTGAATTGGTTAAAGAAATGGTTAAATATGGAAAAAAAGTGTTATCTAGTCCCTATAAATTCTCCATTACTACGAATGGCTATTTTGATGATGATTTTTGTGATTTTTTGATAGAACATAACTTCCACATTAGCTTGTCTATGGATGGAATTCCTAAAGTACAGGAAGTACAGCGTCCTTCAAGTATACCAATCTCCCAGTTAGAAAAAAATATTCGTCGTTTGGCTGCAAGTACATGTGAATTAAAGATTCGTTGTACAGTAACAGAGTTTGCATGTAAATATATGTTGGATACGGTTAAATATTTACAAAAGATGGGAGTTACCAGAGTACATTTTGAACCAGTTACACCAGGGGGACGAGCGCAGATTCAGAATGCATTTACATCTCAGCCATTGCCCGATTATTTTGTTGGGGAGCTGTTTAAGTGCATTGATTATGGTGCAGAAAATGGTGTGGATGTGATTTGTTTTCCGTATATGAATATGTTGATGGCACCTGTTGTTTTTTGCGACGGAAATATAAATAATAGACTTGTAATTGGAGCGACGGGAGTTGTTAGTACATGTGTTGAGGTTCAGAATACAAAACATGTATTATTTCCTGCGCTAGGAATTGGAGCTTATGATGAAACGAAAAAAAGTTTTGTTTTTGATTATGCAGAGCGCAGACCGTTTTGTCGAGGCTGCAGTAGTCTTGTAAAAAATCCAGAATGTACCAATTGCGCGTTTGTATTTTTCTGTGCTGGTGGATGTCCAACACGAAACTATCGGGGGTCGGATAGCACAGAGATTATTAGTGACTATCGGTGCAGAATTATGAAGCAGGTAATGCCAGTTATTTTAGAAAAATATTATTATGCAACATATGACGAGGAATAACCTTGATATATAATTTTATGCGAAAGGAGAAGGTATTATGAAAATCAAGAAGGTTAAACAGGTTAAGGGCATCAATCGTGAAAATAAGAAGCTGACAGAAAAATGCTTTGATTGATGAAGGGCGATATGGCAGGAACATACTCTTATGTTTCTGCCATATTTTGCTGTTCTTTATACTTAAGCATATTTTTTTGAATTTATAGAGAGGTTTTTAAAATATGGTAAATTAGCATGGAACATATTGATGTATTATTTATTGATCCACCTATGAAAAGATTTGATGATGATACATTTTTATATGGAAACTTGTATCAATCAGATGATAAACGAAGTAAAGTATTTAATCCGGGATTGCTTTCTATTGCATCGTACATTTATGAAGAAGGCTATTCTGTCAAGATTCTTCATATCGTAAATGAGGAGGATATTTCTATACTTTTACATGAAGCTCAATGTAAATGGATTCCTGCAATAATTGCTGTTTCTTGTAGTTATATGCATACATATTTGCCAACCCTTGAAATTTCAAAACAATTAGCAGAACAATTTCCACAGTCACTTTTGGTTGCAGGAGGACAGCATATTGGGGATATTGCTGGTATTGCTTTGGATGAAACAGCATTTGATATTATAATTCAAGGTGAAGGAGAATATTCTTTTCGTAAATTGGTTGAGTTTACGAAGAATAAATGCAGTCTTGATAGTATAGGAAATATATTTCTAAGAGAAGAATTTGCCAAAAAGCATGGAGTTTTTGACAGCAAACATTTTTCAAGATTTGAGGTATGTGATTTTTTGAATGAAAGTATGCAGTTTCGTTATACTCCGAAACATTTACTTAAAAGCAATTTTACAGAACCTTTAATGCCTCTGGATGATATGCCATTTCTCCATTACGAATTATATGATAAGTATATGGAATATCCTCCATATTTAGAGGAAAGTAGGGGCTGTTACGGTAATTGCAGATATTGTGTTTCGGCAGTGTGCCATACATATCGATACAAAACGGCAGAGCGTTTTTTGGCAGAACTGGACTATGTTGTGAGTATTTATGGAACAGATGTTGTATATCCTTTTACGGCAGCGAATCTTGGTGTTAATGTCAAAAACACAATTCGTATTTTTGAGGGAATTATTCAACGATATGGCTCATTAAAATGGGTATCGGAATTTCGATTGGATGTAAATTGGGAGAAATATATAGATTTGATGTATAAATCAGGGTGTGTATCATTTGGTATTGGCTTAGAGTCTGCCAGCGAAGAAATATTAAAAATTATGGATAAAACCAAGAATCCTTCTATGTATCTAAAAAAGGCAGAAAAATTGATTGAAAAAATAATATCATTTGGTAATGCATACATACATTTGAATTTTATGTTTTATATAGGAGAATCTCCAAATTCTATGGCGGATAATATGGGATTTATTGCAAAATATTTTAAAGATATTTCTATTGTACATTATTCGCCAATAATACTGTATGCAGGTACAGCTGCATGGAATAATTTTGAGGATTATCATAAAAAATACGGAGCAACCATTGTAAAAAATTCTGTATATGATTCAATGCATGCTTATCCAGTTAATGTATCGTACTTATATACATATAAGGATGGATGTTATTTTAGCAGAATTGTTGAAAAGATGTTTATAGAAACAGAAGGATATATGGTTAATCATGAAACGCGAGTTTCTAGAGATGTTAAAGGACAGGTTACAGAAGAAGCTAAGCAGGCATATATAAAACGGATGATGGAAAACTAAAGGTTTTAGATACTTAGTAGTGTTTCGTAAACAACGAATTAGATTATGTTTATTAATAGTGAGGTGTCAAAGAGGATGATATGGTTTGAGTTGCCTGATTCAGAAACGAACATGCCCATCAATATACGCTTGCTGGAATTGATGGAAGCTTATCCTGAGTTTTTTTATGAAAATGTAAGAATAGAAGCGGTTTATGGTTGTCCGCCGTTTTGTGTTTGGAATGGAGGCTGCATTCACCTTCCGGGACAGTGTATGTCGCCTAAGGAGTTAGAAAGAATATTTGCATTGTATAGTAATTATCATTTGTCATATCGTTTGACTTTTACGAATCGTTTGTTGAGAAAAGAGCATTTATACGATACATATGGTAATGCTATCGCAAAGGCAGGAAATATGAGGGGGAATTCTGTAATCGTAGCGACAGATGTAATGCAGAAGTATATCCATGAAAATTATTCGAATTATTCTATAATCCAGAGCATATGTCGCGTATATTCGGATATAACAGATATTCATGAAGCATTGGAGAAATATTTCGTTTGTATTCCTGTAAGAATGAATCGTCAGTGGGAAGAGTTAAGTAAGCTGCCATATCCTGAGAATGTAATTATATTAGCGAATGAATATTGCCCTGTATCTGATTGCGAATATTGTCAGGAACACTATGAGTCATTTAACAGATTCTCTTTGTATCAGGAGAGTGACCATATGCGATGCAGATATCAGCAGTTGAGGCAACAGATGGATATGCAGGGAGAGTTTCCGACACATAATATATTTCCAGAGGATTATGAAAAATATGAGCAATTGGGAATAGTACATTTTAAACTTAATGGTCGTGCCTCTACACCGGAACAATTAGTGACATTGTATTGCAAATATTTTGTTAAACCTCAATACCAGAAAAATGTTACAAAATTATTAATGATATGAGATAGGAAAAATATTGCCATTTTCCCACAAATATGATAACATTTAAAGAAGCGTTGAATGTGTGTAAGTAGATAATGGATACATTTTTTCAGAGAGTTCCTGTCATCGGCTGGAAGCAGGAACAGAATACAATTATTGAATTTCAGCACAGGAGCTTTCCATCGAAAAGCCATAGGCGTTAAGATGGATGTAGGAGCTGCATTAAAGCCAATGAAGAGTAGAATCATTCATTCTAAAAATAGGGTGGTATCGCGATAACTTCGTCCCTTGGGGATGAAGTTTTATTTTTTTTAAGGAGGAATTATGAAAGAAAAAATTCAAGAATTGAAGCAAAAATTTAATACTGAACTTGATGCCGTCAAAGACACAAAGGCATTAGAGGATTTAAGACTTGTTTTTTTCAGTAAAAAAGGACTTATTTCAGATTTGATGAAAGAATTAGGAAAAGTACCTAATGAGCAGAAAAAAGAATTTGGTCAGCTTATCAATGGACTGAAAAAAGAGTTAAATGATAAGTTTGATGAAAAGAAGTTAGAGTTGGTTAAATTAGAAGAAGAATCTGAAATCAATGCGACAGAAGCGTATGATGAATCCATGCCTACAAGATGTGCTTGTGGTTCCTATCATCCGATTACCTTAGTGCAAAGAGATTTAGAGGATATCTTTAAATCTATGGGATTTGATGTAGAAGATTATAATGAAATCGTGGACGATTATCATTGCTTTGAAGCATTGAATATCCCGAAATTTCACCCTGCAAGAGATATGCAGGACACCTACTATTTAAGTACACCGAATCAGTTGTTAAAGAGCCATACTTCCGCTGCACAGAATGCAATTATGCGTAAGTACGGAGATGCTTTAAAGAAACAGAAAAGACCAATTAAAGCTGTTTTTCCGGGCAGATGCTTTAGAAATGAAGCGATTGATGCTTGTCATGAAAATACATTCTTCCAGATGGAAGGTATTATGATTGATGAAGACATTTCTATTTCAAACCTGATTTATTTTATGAAAACAATGCTTTCAGAAGTATTTGAAAGGGATGTTACTGTGCGTCTTAGACCAGGATTTTTCCCATTTGTGGAGCCGGGATTTGAGTTAGATATCCAGTGCTTAATCTGTGGGGGAGACGGCTGTCCATCCTGTAAGAATTCCGGTTGGCTTGAGCTTTGCCCATGCGGTATGATTCATCCAAATGTATTGAAATACGGCGGAATCAATACAGAAGAAGAGCCGGATAAATATACCGGTTTTGCTTTTGGATTAGGCTTAACACGATTGGCAATGATGAAATTTGGTATCAAAGATATTCGTGTGTTAAATGAATTTGATTTGAATTCATTATCACAGTTCGTAAGTAAGTAGGAGGTGCTTTATGTTTGTATCCATGAATTGGATTAAAGATTTTGTTGATTTAGAGGGACAGGATCTTGAGAAATTAATAAAAAGATTTACCTTATCTACAGCAGAAGTAGAAGGTATTGAATATAAAGGAAAAGATACAGATGCTGTTGTCGTAGGAGAAATTATTTCCTGTGAAGAGCATCCAAATTCAGATCATTTGCATATTTTAAAGGTTGATGCAGGTGATAAGGTTTATGATGTTGTGTGTGGAGCTCCAAATGCCAGAACAGGCATCAAAACAGCATTTTGTAAACCGGGCGGTCATGTATGCGGAATGGAAATCAAGCCTGCAAAGCTGCGTGGTGTAGAATCCTTTGGTATGTGCTGTTCAGAAAAGGAAGTTGGAATTTCAGATAATCATGATGGTATTATGGAGTTAGAAGCTTCTTATGAAAATGGTACAGATTTGAAAGATATTTTCCCAATTGAAGATGTCATTTTTGAAGTGGATAATAAATCCTTAACCAACAGACCGGATTTATGGGGACACTATGGAATGGCAAGAGAATTTGCTGCCCTGACCAATCAGAAAATCAAAGAGTTGGATATTATGGAAAATCCATATACCGGAGATAAAGAAGTGGATATTTCCATTGAGGATGATAATGTTTATAGATATACAGGTGTTCGAATTGAAAATGTAACAAAGAAAGTAAGCTCAAATGTAATGCGGACTCGTCTGTACTATTGTGGTACTCGTGCAATCAATCTGCTTGCAGATTTGACGAATTATATTATGTTAGAATTAGGACAGCCGATGCATGCCTTTGATGGAAATAATATCAGCCGAATTGTTGTAAAAAAACCGGAAAACGATATCCGTTTTACAACACTTGATGGAGAAGAAAGAGAGATTACACCAGATACATTGATGATTTATGATAACGAAACTCCTGTTGGTATTGCGGGTATTATGGGTGGTCTTGACAGTGAAATCAAAGACGAGACGAACTCCGTTGTATTAGAATCTGCAAACTTTGATGGTGTAAATATCCGAAAATCAGCATCTAGAATGTCCTTAAGAACAGATGCATCTGCCCGTTATGAAAAGACTTTAGACCCGGAAATGACCATTTTGGCAATTAAGAGATTTATCAAATTGTTAAAGGATGTGGATGCAGATTGTGTATGCACAACAAATATTACGGATATTTATAATAAAAAATATCCTGAGCTTACAGTATCCTTTGACAAAAAATTTATTGACCGTTATACCGGAATTGATATTTCCTGCGAGAGAATTAAGACAACATTGGAACAGTTGGGATTTGCAACCGAACAGACAGGAGAAGCCTTTGTTACCAAGGTGCCAAGCTGGAGAGCTACCAAGGATGTCAGTATGAAAGCAGATATCGTGGAAGAAATTACCCGTATCTATGGATATGACAATTTTGCAATTAAAACCACATCCGCACCATTATTACCGACAAAGACAACAGATTTAAGAAGAGAAGAAAATCTGGTTAAAGATTTATTGGTAAATTCCTATGCAATGCATGAGATTCATACTCGTGTGTGGTGCGACCCGGATGCAATGCGTGATATCGACTTAGTACCGGAAGAGAATGTAAGAATTCTTGGCAGTGCGGATAATAATGGATATCTTCGTACATGTATGATGGAAAGTTTTCTTCCGGCTGTATATGCAAACCGTAATTACAAACCATCTTTCTCTATTTTTGAAATCGGAAGAGTGGTAGAAGGTGTTAAGGCAGACGGAACAGCAAATGAGCAGCGTGTACTGGCCATTTCTATGTACAGCAAAGAAATGGCAGAAAAGAATCTGTATTTGCAGGCAGTTCAGATTGTTAATACAATTAGTAATATGTTAAAACATCGTTTGCCAAAATATGCAAAGACAGAAGTAACCCATGCATGGCAGCATCCTAAGAACACCACAAAGATTATGATTGACGGAACTGAAATTGGTGTTCTTAACACATTACATCCAAAAATCTTGAAAAAGATTTCTAAAAATGCAGCTGTTGTGTGTGTTGAAATTAATATGGATAATCTGTTAGGAGTTCCGGCATTAGATTTATTATTTGATGAGCCATCCAGATTCCCTACTATAGAATATGATTTGTCGTTGATTATTCCAGAAAATGTTCGTTTTGAAAATATTGAAGAATGCTGGAATACATTAAAAATTGAAACATTACAGACAGTATCTGTTATTGATGTTTATGATAGTGATGAGGTTAAGAGTATTACGGTAAGATTTGTATTTGGCTGTGACGACAGAACCTTAACAGGTGAAGAAGTACAGGAAAATATAGATAATATACTTAACAATCTGAATGAAATAAATGTGAATTTAAAAGCATAATTAGTAATTGAATGCCTTGTATAGAGATTATTTCCATACAAGCTTACAGCATTGGAAATTTATTTTGACAGATTAAAAAGTGAAGAATAGAATAATCTAAATGGATAAGACTGTCATATCTGTAGTTTGAAAATCAGACACAGGTATGGCAGTTTTTTAATAAAACAACTTTGTATCTGCAATCGTCAGTTCCTATAATGAAAAAATAGCAGGGTAAGTTTGACAAAAATTTATATTGCAATATAATAGAATAGATGAACTAATTTATAGAACAAATGAATATCAATATAAAAATTTATACAATTGGAGGACGATATGGTAGTAGAACCAAAAGTAAAAGGATTTATTTGTACAACTGCTCATCCAGTGGGATGTAAAAAAAATGTACAGAACCAGATTTGTTATACAAAGGAAAATGGAGAGATTAAAGGACCTAAAAAAGTCTTAGTCATTGGTGCATCTACAGGTTATGGCTTAGCTTCCAGAATTACAGCTGCATTTGCCATGAATGCTGCAACTATTGGTGTGATGTTTGAAAAGGAAGCAACAGGCAAAAGAACAGCTACACCGGGATTTTATAATACAAAAGCCTTCGATGAGGCAGCAAAAGAAGCAGGACTTTATACAAAATCCATCAATGGGGATGCATTTTCTGCTGAAATCAAAAAAGAAGTCATTGATACCATTAAAAAGGATTTAGGTCAGGTGGATATGGTTGTATATTCTCTTGCTGCACCAAGAAGAACCATGGCAGATGGCACAGTATTCTCTTCTAGCTTAAAGACCGTCGGTGAGCCATTTACACAGAAAAATTGGAATTTTAAAGATAATTCCATCGGTGAAGGTACAATTGGCAGTGCAACTGAGGAAGAAATCGCAGGAACCATCAAGGTTATGGGCGGCGAAGACTGGATGGACTGGATTGATGCATTAGTAGAAAATGATGCCATTGCATCTGATGCGGTTACCATTGCTTATTCCTACATTGGGCCAAAGCTTACATATCCTGTATACCATGAAGGTACTATTGGTATGGCGAAGAAACACCTAAAAGAAAGTGCAGATGCAATTACCAAAAAACAGGCACAAAAGGGTATCAAAGCCTATGTTTCTGTCAATAAAGCATTAGTAACGCAGGCAAGCGCAGCAATTCCGGTTGTACCATTGTATTTATCTGTTCTTTATAAGGTTATGAAAGAAAAAGATATTCACGAAGGTTGTATCGAGCAGATGAACCGTTTATTTAAGGACAAAATGTTTGGCGGTGATGCCATTGAAGTTATGGAAGATGGCATGATTCATGTGGACGATTGGGAAATGCGTGAAGATGTACAGAGTGAAGTTATGGATATCTGGGAGAAGATTTCCAGTGAAAATCTCTTAGAATTAGCTGATGTGGATGGCTATTGGAATGATTTTTATAATATGTTTGGGTTTAAATTAGCGGATGTGGATTATTCCGCTGATGTAGAAGTATAATAGTGATATAGATTCGTAGTTTGAAAATCAGACACTTAAATAAACCTTCTCATAAGCAGAAATAGAATTCTGTTTGTGAGAAGGTTTTTTTATATCTGTTGACTTGCAATATTTACCTGTATGCAAATAAAAGGTTTAATGTTAAGATAATTGCAATAACCTACATGGTCACTAGGTTATAGGAGTAATGACATTCAAAAGTTAGCGCTAACTAACGAAAATAAGTCTTGGAGGAAAAAAATGAAGAAAAAATTATTATCCATACTTTTAAGTGCGGCTATGCTATTAAGTTTGACAGCATGTGGCAGTGCAAAAGAAAAATCAGCAGAAGAAGCAGAAAAAGTAACCAGTGATTTAGAGACAATTACTGTAACCGATCAGAATGGTATGGAGGTAACGATTCCTGCGAATCCAGACAGATTAGTAACCACAGCCCTTCCATTACCAAGTATCTATGCGCTTACAGGTGCACCGATTGAATATTTAGTCGGGGTACATCCGGGTTCTACCAGTGCCATTGAAAACTCCATCATGGCGGCTATGTATCCAGAGTTAAAAGGTATTGCGGATAACTTTATTGAAGGAACAGATGTCAATGTAGAAGAGTTGTTGAAATTAGAGCCGGATGTAGTCTTATACTGGGCAGAATACTTAGAACAGTATGAAGCCATGAAAAATGCCGGAATTCCTGCAGTTGGTGTTAAAACACAGGATAATGGAAATGTACTTACTACATTAGAAAGCTGGCTGAATATTATGAAAGAAATTTTCGGTGATACAGGAAATATAGACAAGGTTATCGAATATGGCCGAAAGATTGAAGCGGATATTGCAGAGAAAACAGCAGAAATTTCTGATGAGGAGAAACCAAAGGTGTTGTACCTATACAACCATAGTTCAGAGGACATCAGTGTAAGTGGTGCGGATTTTTATGGTGATTACTGGATTAAGGCAGCAGGCGGAATCAATGCGGCAGCAGAAGTACAGGGAGCTACATCTGTCAATATGGAGCAGATTTATGAATGGAACCCGGACATTATTATTATATCAACCTTTACAGAAACCATGCCGGAGGATTTATACAACAATACCATTGATGGACAGGATTGGAGTCAGATCAGTGCTGTATTGAATGGAAAAGTTATCAAAGAGCCATTAGGTGTATATAGATGGTTTCCACCATCAGGAGATGCACCGCTGATGTTAAAATGGATGGCTCAAACCTTACATCCGGACAAATTTACTTATGATATGAAAGAAGAAATTCAGGCATATTACAAGGAATTCTATAACTATTCCTTAGAAGATGAACAGATAGAAGGTATCTTATCTGCAAATCCGGAAGCTGCTAAAGGTGCAGGCTTTGGAGGAAGTGCAAATAGGTCATGATAAAAACAGGTAAATATAAAGGAATATTTCTTCTGTTAGCTGCATTGCTGATTGGAACCTTAGTTGCGGCGATTTGTATTGGAAGATATTCCTTAACTATATCAGAGGTTTTCAAAATTCTTTTTAACATAGGAGAAATAGAAAAGACCAAAACCATCGTGGTCTGGAGTGTGCGATTTCCCAGAACCGTTATGGCAATGATGGTAGGGGCATGCTTATCCTGTGTAGGTGTGTGCTTACAGGCAATGTTTGCAAATCCGTTGGTCAGCTCTCATATTCTAGGAGTATCCTATAGCTCAGGCTTTGGGGCTGCTTTGGGAATTTTGCTCAGCAGTAATTTTTTGGTGATTCAAGGCTTTGCTATGCTGTTTGGATTTGTGGGTATGGCACTTACTTATCTGATGAGCAGAAAAAACAGAACGAGCAGTACCATTATGCTTGTATTGTCCGGAACTATTGTTGGTGCCGTATTTGAGGCATTGACCTCCTTTATCAAATATATTGCTGACCCCGAGGAAAAGCTTCCTGCCATAACCTATTGGTTAATGGGAAGTCTTGCAGGCTCTTCTATGGCGGATGTATTAAAGGTTGTACCAATTATCGGCATCGCAATACTTGTGCTTTGGCTGATTCGTTGGCGGTTAAATGTAGTATCCCTGCGGGAGGATGAAGCAGCATCCCTTGGGGTAAATGTGAAAAATACAAGAATTATTGTTATCCTTGCAACGACCGTTATTGTTGCTATATCGGTGTCTTTCTGTGGGGTAATTTCCTTCGTGGGATTGGCAGTACCACACTTAGCACGAATGATTGTGGGCAACGATCATAAATATTTATTGCCGGCAAGCATTTTGATGGGAGGAAGTTTTCTGGTGATTATTGATACAGTGGCAAGAAGTCTTACTGCATCAGAGATTCCCTTATCAATCTTAACGGCATTGGTCGGAGCTCCGGTATTTGCCATATTACTGCATAAAACGGGAGGTGGATGGAGTGATTAAAGCCCAAAATTTGACCTTTTCCTATGATGGAAAAAAAGACATTTTTCAAAATATCTCCTTTCATGTGCAAAAGGGAGAAATCATGGCAGTTTTAGGTGCAAATGGTGTGGGGAAAACCACAATGATGCGTTGTATTATGCGTTTTCTGCCGCTAAAGGGCGGTGAAGTGTATGTAAATGGAAGTAATGTAAAAAAATTAAGTGACAGTGAGTTTTGGGAAAGGATAAGCTATGTTCCTCAGGCAAAAAGTCTTGTCTTTGGGTACAGTGTGCTAAATATGGTCGTTATGGGAAGAAGCCAGTTTGTGAAATTTGGCTATACACCGGGAAAAACGGAATACGACAGGGCATATGCGCTGTTAGAAGAAATGGGCTTGGCAGAATTTGCGCATCGTTCCTGCAACAGCTTAAGCGGCGGACAGTTGCAGATGGTGCTGATTGCAAGAGCACTGATAAAAGAGCCGGATATCTTAATCATGGATGAACCGGAATCCAATCTGGATATGCGAAACCAGTTAAAGGTACTAGAGATTATGAAAAAAATATCCAAAGAGCGGGATGTGACGGTAATTATCAATACCCATTACCCGGAACATGCGCTCAGATATTCAGATAAAACCCTGATTTTGGGAAAGAAGTCATTTGTATTTGATGAATCCAAAAAAGCTATTACAAAAGAGAATATTTATAAATATTTTAAGGTAGAGGCCAGTGTCTATGATGTGGAAATCAATAATGAGAAATATCAGGGCATTTTACCAATTTCGTATGTATAAATGATGAAAACTGCCGAAAACACATGAATATAGTACGGCAGTTTCATGTACAAATAAAATTAACAGGAGAATTGTAATGCTAAAAATTGCTATATATGGAAAAGGTGGAATCGGAAAATCCACAACAACTTCAAACCTTTCTGCGGCATTATCTGACCTTGGATTAAAGGTCATGCAGGTGGGATGTGATCCAAAAGCAGATTCTACAAAAAATCTGGTATCGGGAATAAAAATTCCAACAGTTTTAAATCAGATTAAAGAAAAAGGAAAGAGTATTAAATTAGAAGATATTGTATTTAAAGGGTATGGAAATACCCTGTGTGTGGAAGCCGGAGGTCCAACACCTGGAATCGGTTGCGCAGGCAGGGGAATTATTGCAGCATTTGAAGAATTAGAACGACTTCATGCCTATGAAGAATATGAACCGGATGTGGTGCTTTATGATGTATTAGGTGATGTTGTCTGCGGCGGTTTTGCCATGCCAATCCGTGGCGGATATGCAGACCATGTATTCGTAGTGACTTCCGGTGAAATGATGTCTTTGTATGCGGCAAACAATATTGCCAGTGCAATAAAAAGCTTTGGAAAAAGAGGCTATGCAAAATTTGAAGGGATGATTTTAAACTCCAGAAATATAGAAAATGAGTTGGAAATTGTACAAAAAGCCGCAGCGGAAATGGAAACACAGATTGTAAAAGTGCTGCCAAGAAGCGGTGAGGTGCAGATTGCAGAGGATCAGAAAAAGACAGTTGTAGAAGCGTTGCCGGAATCTGTTATGGCAGCAGAGTACAAAGAACTGGCAAAACAGGTAATGGAGGTGTGCAAATGAATCGTGAAAATTCAGTAGATGTTTGGGATGGGGCGAAGTATTCGCAGTTTCGAAGCTCCTTAGAATATACCTGTCCATCCCATGGTGGATGGGGAATGGTTCGAATTGCCATGTTAATTCCGCAGAGTCATCAGCTTTTTGTTTGTCCATCTGCCTGTGGCAGACATGGCGCGTTAGGAGCTATTCAGCAGGGGTTAAAAAAGCGGTTATCCTATCTGTATTTAGAAGAAAGTGATGTGATTTCCGGTTATGATGATACGATTTATGACGCGGTGGATGAGCTTTTAGAGAGACTGCCGCAGCGACCTAAGGTTTTCATTGTATTTGTAAGCTGTATTGATGATTTGATTGGAACGGATGGTGAAGCCGTCATTGCAGAACTATCCCTTAGATACCCGGATATTCAATTTCGCATGGGACATATGAATCCAATTCAAAGTGATTCCGATGAGCCGCCATTGGTGACTACATGGAAAACCGTATACAGTTTGATGGAACGCACAGCAGATACGGTTTTTCCTGCTGTAAATATGCTTGGAAATTATGTGCCAATCGATTCTAAAAGTGAACTGATACGGATTTTAAAAGAGTTAGGTATAGAATTGTGTCATATTGGAAATATGCATACTTATGATGAATTAAAGAACATGGGAAATCATGCCTTAAATCTTTTGATTGCGCCTTCTGTAGAAAAAATTGCTAAAGAGCTAAAAAGAGAACAGGGTATAGAATACTTAAAGCTTCCGACGAATTATAATCTGTCAGAGATTAATGAAAATTATCGTGTACTTTTTCATAAATTGTTGGAGCTGGGACTTATGGAGGCAGATATATCTTTTACAAAAATAGAAAATATTTTAAAAGAAAGTGAAAAGAAAGCTATTTTTGCTATTCAAAAAGCTAAAATACTGATTGGAGAAAAAAAAATAAATATTGATTATTCTGCATTCAACAATCCTTTTTCCGCAGCAAGATTTTTCTATGACAATGGTTTTTCTATTGCAAAGGTCTATGCCAAGGAGATGGATGAAGAGGATGCTGATTATATCTGGCTGAAAAATCATACGGATATTAAGATTATACCAATCAAAAAGCATGATATTGTCAATACATGGAAGGAATACGAGGATAGTATTTCTATCGGTTTAGAAGCTGCCTATGTATCTGGAAGCAGGCATGTGGTATCTGTTTTTCAGGATGAAAAAATGTATGGCTATCATGGCGTTTGTCTTTTGATGGAACAGTTAATGAACTGTATCAAAGAGGATGCAGATTTAGAAGATGTGATTAACAGTGCTGGTTTAGTAGTGTAGATTTGGAGGAAAATATGGGAAAATTATGTATGACTTTACCGCCATTTTCGCCGGATTATTCCGGTGTATGCTCCGCACTATTTCCGTTTGATGCATTGACGGTTCTGCATGATGCGTCTGGTTGTACCGGAAATTACACTGGCTATGACGAAGCTAGGTGGTTTCGTTCCAGAAGTCCGATTTACTGCTCTGGACTTCGGGAAATAGATGCGATTTTAGGCGATGACGAAAAATTGATACAAAAAGTGTTATATGCATTAGAGGATGTGAAACCGGAAATCATTGCTCTGGTAGGAAGCCCGGTCCCCATGGTTATTGGTGCTGATATGGAGGGGATTGCAGCAGAGATAGAAAGCCGAACAGGAATCATGTCTGTAGGGTTTGCCACAACAGGAATCAGATATTATCCACAGGGAATTGAAATGGTTTACAAAAATGTGGTGCAAAGAATTTTAAAGGAGGATGAAACAGAAGCGGTAAGAGAGGAAAATACGGTAAATATTTTTGGAGCAACCCCTATTGATTTTGGCAGAAGCAATACAATAGAGGATTTGACAAAGCTTCTTGCTGACAATGGGATTAAAGTCAATCAAGCCTTGTGGGAAAATGTAAAGAAATCTGATGTGGTACAGCTTAAAAATGCTGCATGTAATATTGTGGTATCCCATGCGGGAATTGCTTTGGCAGAATATATGAAAAAACACTACGGTATTCCGTATGTGACAGAATTACCATATGGAGAATGTTATGCTTTTTTATGGTTAGAAAAATTGAAAAAAGTAATGGCAAATACATGTAAAGAATCGTATCAGCCGGTGAAAAAGGAAGAATACAATGAATCTGCTCAGGCGAAAATTCTTATTATCGGAGAGCAGCTGCAGTGTAATTCTATCCGTAATGCTATTTGGGCAGAGACTAAAGAAGTCTGCGATGTAGCAGGAATTTGTGGCTGGGATACCAGATTTGCAAAGGCAAATGATAGCTTTTTAGAGTCAGAAGCTGAGATAGAGAGAAGCTTAAATGATGAGAAATACGATTGTATTATCGGAGATCCGTTGTATCAGGATCTGTTGCACGCAAAGAAGAATTTCTATGAGGTTGCGCATTACGCTGTATCAAGCAAAATTGCTAATGAAAAGGCGATAAGTTTGATTGGGAAGAATATATCTCACCTTAAGAACCTGTCACTGACGGATTTCTCCTAATATAAAGCAAATTAAAATAGGACAGAAAAGTGCAGCTAGTGCATTTTTTTGTCCTAAAATTATTTTTGGGAACTTTTTATGGTACTTGTTTTTTTGTGTTTGAGTAGTATAATAGAATTATCTTTTTATCTTATTAGTCTAATCTTCTTTATCTGAATGATATTTTATATCCGCACAATATTCCCGTTTTTATTGAAAACGAATAAAAGGAGAAGATATATGAAGGATAATTCCCAAAATACAGAGTTAACACTGGTAAATGTGCTAGGTGACCCAATTCCAAGAGAAGCTGTTTTGCAAGAAATACAGATGAATCCAAAATTGTATGAACAGTTCATGGAGTTTCCTAAGAGTTTGAAAGAAGAATTTCTGGCTTTTTGTGAAGGTGTACGAGGTGTAAAAATTACCTATGATCCATTTTTTAAGAAAATATTTAGTCCCAAGGAGCATCCGGAGCGTTTGGAAGCTTTTCTGGAATGTATACTTGAACAGCCGGTAAAAATCGTAGAGGTATTGTCAAGAGAAGGAATGCAGCTAATAGAGAAAGGTTCCTTTGTTGTTATGGATATTATCGTATCTTTGCAAAATGGAAGCCTGGTAAATGTGGAGATGCAGAAGGTGGGATATAAATTTCCCGCAGAAAGAAGTGAATGTTATGCCTCAGATATGACTATGCGTCAGTACTCTTTAGCCAAAAATGAAAAAGGGAAAAACTTCAAATTTCATGATATAAAACCGGTGATTCTTATTGTCATCATGGAAAGCAGTCCCAAAGAAGAGTTTGGAAAAACAAATGCTTATGTACATAAGAGAATGGTAAGTTATGATACGGGAATAGAGCTGCCATCCTTGCATAATATTCGTTATATCACACTTGACATCTTTAAGGAAAATGTTCACAATATAAGCACAGATATGGAAGCTTGGCTGCGGTTTTTAAGTACAGATAAGCCAGAAGAAATATTGGAACTTGTAAGATATAAGCCGATATTTGCAGAGATGTATCATGATATGGCAGAGTTTCGAAGAGAGGTGAAGGAAGTCATGTGGATGTATTCGGAAGCATTAAAGATAATGGATCTCAATACAGAGCGTTATATGATTGATGAATGGAAGAAAGAACTGGAGGAGCAGAAAAAGAAACTTAAAGAAAATAACGAGATAATTGAAGAACAGCAGAAACAGATTAAAGAACGAGCCAAGGAAATAGAAGAACGAGACAAGGAATTGGAAGAACGAGACAAGGAATTGGAAGAACGAGACAAGGAATTGGAAGAACGGGACAAGGAAATAGAAGAACGGGACAAGGAAATAGAAGAACAGAAACAAGCGTTAGAGGAAAAGAATAGACTTCTTGAGGAAAACGCTAAGCGAATGGCGTGGCTTGAAGAGCAGTTAGCGTTACAAAATAAGTAAATTAACATCATGGATGACAAAAGGTGTCCACCTGTTATGCTAGTATATACATACGGCAGACAGAGGGACACTTTTATTGTGAAATAAAATAAAAAATTTGGACTGTAGAAGGGAAGGATTTGATGAAGATATTTAAATCTGAAATTCAAAAAAATCAAATAGCATTACAGAAAGAATTAGAAAAACATTGTGAGTTCTTAGGTGCAATGACATCAAAAAAGTGGAGAGAAAAATTACCGGGTTATGCAAACCGGGAATATGAAACCAGCTTCGATCAGATTACAAGAGATTTTGCCAAAGAAATGGAAAAAAATATTTCACATGACCATATGTTTTTATATCCATATATTCAAGCAATTTTAGAAAATGATAAAGGATACACTGCAGCACAGTTATTAGAAACAGTGAATTATATGGGACTTGGATTAAAAATTACACATGTCACACCCGATGTTATTTTATTAAACAGAATGCTTAAAGCAGAGTCGGAAGAGAGAAAAGGAAAAGAACCATCATTTATAAAAGAAAAAAACGGAGTATTTTTTCCATCGGAATTAGGGCAAAAGAAACATAAGGAATGGGAAGAATTTACACAAGAAGAAGAAAAAGAATATGAAAAATGGTTAAAAGAAAATGGATTTAAGGAGCCATCACTAGAAGCATTAGAAAAATATGTTGAAGAGATATTTATATAAATGACAAAAAATGTCCATCTAATTTGCTAATATGTATATACAGCAGGCAGAGAGACATTTTTTGTCATAGTTTCAATAGGAATTGTCAGTGGCAGATTCTGTAGGTGCTAAGTATTTTGTAAAAGCTCATGTATCAGATTTTGCAAAGCCGTTCTCGAGGAAGGAGAAAGGGTTCGATACTTTTGTATTAGCGATAGTTCATCTTCATTCAGTTCTGTTTCCTGCACATTTTCGACTTTGTGACTGCAGGAAGAGTGACCGATGAGATAATCCACAGAGACATCAAAAAAGTCGGCCATAACTTTTAACATGTCTATGTTGGGTTCTGTAATCTGGTTTTCATATTTGTAAACGGATTGCTGACTAATGTCTAGTCTGTCTGCTAAAGCTTGCTGACTGAGAGCTTTTTGCAAGCGAAGCTGCTTCAAATTATTCATAAAAATCACCTCATATTACTTTATTTTAGCAAGAAATGAAAAAGAAATATAAAACCATAATGATGTTGAAAAGGAAACTTAAATCGTTTATAATGGTAATTGTGTACAATAAACAGAAAAATATGCAAAATTTATGCTTGAAATTGCACAATCTAAGATTGCAAGCACTATTTTGATTTACTATAATGAAGAGGTGTAGAAAAAGATAGTAAAAGGGGGAAATATATGGGAAAAGAGGATGTAGATAAAATTGGACGAGTATTGGAGATATATACCAAGCTGCTAAACGGAGCTGTCATAAATAAAGAAGAAGAAGCACAGCGCTATGGTGTAAATCCACGAAGCATTCAGCGTGATATGAAAGATATTCGCTCCTTTATGGAAGCAAAGGAAAATGAGATTGGTGTTCGCAATTCCGTGACATATGACCGTGAAAAAAATGGCTATCGATTGGAACAGATTTATAATCTTAAGCTTACCAATAGTGAAGTCTTGGCAATATGCAAAATTTTGTTGGATAGTCGTGCATTTACCCAAAAAGAGATGCATGAAATGTTAAGCAAATTAATTGAATGCTGTGTGCCCAAAAGTAATCAGGTGGTTGTAAAAGATTTGATAAAAAATGAGGAATTTCACTACATAGAGCCGCAGCATAAGACGGAATTTATTGATATTATGTGGGAGATAGGACAGGCTATTCGGCAGTCAAAATATATTGAAATTGAATATCAAAGGACAAAAGATAAGGCGCTGGTTAGACGAAAGCTAAAGCCGGCAGCTATTATGTTTTCGGAATATTATTTTTATATGGCAGCCTTTATAGAGGATGAAGAAACAAAAAAGGATTTTGATGTTGTAAATGATGTGTTTCCGACGATTTATCGTCTGGATAGAATCAAGAATTTAAAGGTATGTGAAGAACGATTCCGTATACCGTATATGGATAGATTTGAAGAGGGAGAATTTCGTAAACGAATCCAGTTCATGTATGGTGGAAAATTACGAAGAATTAAGTTCAAATACTCTGGCTATTCCGTGGAAGCAGTTCTGGATAGACTGCCAACGGCAAAGATACTCGATGAGGAAGATGGTGTGTACACCATTTCAGCAGAAGTATTCGGGGATGGAATAGATATGTGGCTGCGGAGTCAGGGGGAAAATGTGAAAGTGATAACGATATAGAATATACAATAAGAAGAATATGAGGAAGGAAGAAAAATGGTTAGTAACGATGATTTAAGTAAAATGAGAAGTGATGCTCAAAAAACTGTTATGGGTTTTGTCGCAACAGCAACAGCTTCGTGTGCTGTGCCAATTCCTGTAGCAGATGCAGCTATTCTTATAGGAGAACAGATAACAATGATGACTGCGGTTAGCTCAATTTATAAATTAGGCTTATCGAAAAAGACATTGCAGAGATTAATAATAGGTGTACTTGGAGCAAGTGGTGCATCAGTAGTTGGAAAAACGATAGTCAGCAGTGCCTTTAAATTAATTCCTGGATTGGGCTCTGTGGCAGGAACTGCCATTTCAGCAGGAACAGCAGGTACATTAACATTTGCTTTAGGAAATGCGTTTATTGAATTGTGTGAATCAGTAAAAAAAGGAGAATTGAAGGAGTCTGATTTAGAGGGTAAAAAAGGAATAGAACATCTTAAAAATTTAATTAAAGAGACAAAGACAAATGACGAGGAACTGGGAAAAAATGAGTATAAAAGAATAGAGGAACAAGGTAATAAAATAGAGCCGCTTTATAAAGAATCGAATGATGCAAAAACGGAAAAAGAATCTATGCCTAAAGATAAACAGAAGGAAAGTACTCTTGAGGAAATCTCATTTAGTGGTTTAAGCAGTTTGAAGGATTTAGAAGCAAGAGGTGGTCGTAGTATTAGTATTGAATATAAAGGTTCAACTATAGGTTATATGGAATTTACACGGAAAAGTGGCGGAGCATTGATTTTGCAAGATATGAATATCATTGAATCATATCGAGGTAAAGGGATTGCTACATATTCAGTTGAACATGTTTTGGCATTTTATCAATTTGAAGTATCCGAAGATGTCAGGGAAGAACTGAAGAACTTAGATTAAAAAGAGGATGATGTTAAATGAGTGAATATATAATAGGGTCATTCAATATGTTTAAATTTTCAAGACAAGGAAATTCGGAATCAAAGAAATCGTATGAATTGATAGCAAAAATATTTCAAGATGCGAAGTTTGATATTGTAGCATTGCAGGAGGTTTTTCAAAAAGAAGCTGTGGCGGATCTTGTTGCAGTATTAAATAAAGAAACTAATGGGAAATGGGATTATTCATGGGATGAACCGAAAAAAACAAGTAATAAGCAGGCAAGAGAAGGCTACGCATTTGTTTGGAATACTTTAAGATTAGACAAGGTTCATACCATACTGTCAGATGGTAGTGTCAGGGTTTTTGAACCAAGAATCATCAATCAGTATAAAAAAAGTATTATAAGAATAGGAAAGAAAGATTTGTTGAGAAATCCCTATTATGGGCGATTTGCCCCGAAGAATGCCAGAGGGGAGTCATATGGTTTTGAGTTGAGATTAATAAATACACATATTATGTATAAAAAAAGCAAAGAAGATTCTTTTCTTGAAGAATTAAAAGATATAGCAATGAGAAAAACAGAATATGCTATATTGTCACAAATCGTTTTCCCTAAATTGGATGTAAAGGATGATAACAGCGGTGTAAAAACACATTTACATGCGTATACGATTTTGATGGGAGATTATAATCTTAGCATTAAAACAGAGGATAATCCTTCTCCGTATATACCCGAAAGCTATGAAATGGGTGAAAACTTTATCACATATTTACCTAAAGACAGTGAAATTGTGACAATTCAAGATGAGAAAACTTCGTTAATTAGATTGCCGGAAAATCCAGAGGATGATGCAATAATATCTCAGATGGAAGGGTACTATAGTAAAAATTATGATCATTTCACTCTTAATAAGAAAAAATTACAGAAGTATAATACCGCTTATGATGCACACAGAGTGAATGTTATTGCTAATAGCCAAAAGGGTATAAATGTTTCAGTTAGTAAGGAATTTAATGGCGATTTTAGAAAATATCACAATAAAGTATCAGATCATTTACCTGTTAGGTTAAAACTAGAGATTGAACCAAGGAGGAGAAGAAATACATGAAATATGATAAAACAGCTCTTTTGAATGCGTTGTTAGAGATAATGGAAAATACAAACGAAGAGGCTAATTTAACAGAGGCGCAGAGAAGAATCCGCTGTAAAAAAGCCGCCTACGCATTAAATCTGTGTACGGTATCGGTGTCACAGATAATTGATTATGATGATATTGCTGTAATGGAAAATGAATATGAGGCAATACTAAATAATTTGAATCTTCAAAATATGCCTAAAGATCAGGCACTTTTGAACATACTGAATCATGTATTAGATACAATTACTTTTTTTAGAATTCAGGAAAAAGAAAAGAAATTAGTTGAGAAACGCTATCAGAATCAGATTAAAAATGCTATTTGGGAAGCAGTTCCTAGTTTAAGTGTATTGACAGACTGGAGAGATCCATTAAATATTGCAACAACGGTAGGATTAAGTTATATGAACTACCGTGGGAAAAAGGCAAGTTATGAGTTAGATAAAGAATTTGAAGATTTTAATCTTGAAAGAGCTGCTATGGAGCAATTCAATAATTTACAAAGAGAATTGTTTGATACTTCGTGGCGCTTGGCAGATACATATAATTTTGATGATAGATACCGTCTGACAGAAAGACAAATTAAGCAATATAATGATATTTTAATAGATGCTGACCCTCTTCGTCGTTTCGAGCGATTAGAGTCTATTCAAGGTAATTTTATAGCTTATCCGCCATATTGGTATTATTTAGGACATGCTGCCCTTGAAATTGTATGCGGTGATAAAGCAGAGAAGAAATTATCAAAAGCTTATAAGGATAAGATGCTTGCAAATGCTAGAAAATCATTTGATATGTTATTAAATGATGAATTATACGATATTCTAAGAGAAGATCCGGTTGTATCCGCATGTGCATTAGAATATGTGGATATACTTGATGCAAAAAGAGATAAGGCAAAGATAGAGAAACTTATTACTAAAGCATTTGAAATGTCAGGTAATTCTTATGACATATGGCAGTTGTGCGCGCTAGCTTATCTTAGAATTGAAGAGTTTAGTAAAGCGTGCAGCTTACTTAAAAGATTAGTTAATGAAAATTATAATGCTGAGTTAAATGCACAGTTGTTGAGTAGTCTATATATGAGATTGTATGTGTATTCTGGTGCTGAGAGTCTTTTGGATGATTATTATGTTTTAGTATCAAGAACAGTGGGATACGAATTGTTCCCTGTACCGGAAAATCGAACAGAAGGAGATTATAATGAATGTCAGAAGGATTTTTTGTTAGCAAAAAAATGTCGGTTGAAAGAAAAGTATGGCAGTGTATTACTTAAATATATGAATCGTTATAATTTGGAATTTGCAAAATTGTACAATGAATATGCTTATCGTTCTGGAACAGAACAGAGAGTTATCATTGATTTCTTTAATAAAAAAGTCTTAACCTTGATGTATGAATTGCCTGGAATGACACCAAATAAGAGAGAGGATATTGTTAATCTTGTGGCAATGAAGTTAGATAGATATAAAGGGAAATTTATATTTAATTCTAAAGAGAAAAAAGACGGACGACAAGGGGAAAATTTATTTTTAGAAATCATGTATCCTGCATTTAGCCGTATAGGTGAAATCATTAGTGTATACATTGATACGGCAGATAATTTTGCTGAAATCTCTGAGATAGAAGATAAACTGCTATCGTTTTGTAATGTTTTACATATAAATGAGTATGATGTGCAAAATGTCCAAGAACAGGATAATTTAGGGCAAGATTTCTTGAATGAAGAAGTATTTGGAGAATTATCGGAACAAAGAAAAATGCAATTTGAAAAAGATAGAAATGCAAAACAAATTGTAGTGAAATATGCAGATAAAGTAATTAAAAAAGGTTCTGCAAATACTAAAATTTATGTTAATGATGAAAGCAGCAGAAAATATTTTGATAAATATTTTAGTAATGAAATCTTTTATCATGGAAAATACCAGCATATTAAGCCGGAAACAGTTGCAATTATTGCAGACGAAAAGAATCACAAGGATATTATCATTACATCATATGGTATATATAAACGCTATAGCTTAGTCCCGGTTCTTTCTAGATTAGTAAGATTTGACGAGATAGTATGGGGAAAGAAAGGTAAAGACGAAATTTTACTAGGTGATATCAGTGGTAAAAAATATGATAATACAGAAGTGGAAATGGGAGAGCTTTTAGAGTTGTTCCGTGAATTGAAGGTTAATGCAAAAGACTATTATAGTCAGAGGGACGAAAGAAATCCTTTTTATATGTTAATAAAGCAATAAGCTGTATAAAGAGATAGGCTGAAGGCTCGTTTGATGAGCTTTCAGCCTTTTCCAATTACCGAATATGTATCAGCAAAATTATAAATAAAAACAGTATCGTTATTCTTGATTTTGTTGAAATCATATTCCTTTGGAATATCTTTTGGGATAGCGGAAGCAGATAATTCATATATGCGAATTAGGTCTTCTCTGGCTTCATCGTAGCAATGTTTAACCATTTCCGGTGTGATTTCGTTAATAGCATATTTTTCATAGGAATAAGTCTTATACGCCCAGATAAATGTGCGATATTGCTTAATGAGCCATTTCCTTGTTTCGGATGTCTGAGTTTTTGGAACAAATTGAAATTTAAGCATTTTAAAATACAATTCCGTTAGCACATTGCGGCGGTCATTTACGGCATCGTTAGCCAGAACTTTTAAATGTGTATAGATTTCTTTTATTGTATCCGGTGATAAATTACCGGAGGCGATGTCAAATTTATTTTCACAGAAAAAACGGTTGGTACTTTCAATGTCACGAGTTCCATTCATTATCAGATATTCCGGAATAGGTGATTGGGGGCGATCTAAAACGACAAAAAGATCCGGGAGGATCTCTTTGGGGCATATGCCGTTTTTTAGCTGACTGCCATAGGTTTTTAAAATTTCAAATTCTGAAAGCATAATATTTTATAATACCTCACATACTTTTCCAATTATCGAATGCTTTTCGACAAAGTTATAAATATCAAATTCTTCATTCTTAATACTATCAAAGCTGCAATATTTGGTAGAATTTTTTGGAATCGCAAAAGCATCCAATTCGTATATTCGAATGAGATCTTCCCTTGCTATTTCAAAACATCTCTCAACCATTTCCGGGGTAAAGGTATTGATAACATACTTTACATATGGATCATCAGAATCATAATGGTTAAGGCTGTGATATTGATCAACAACCGCCCGCATCGTATGGTATGTCTGAGATTTCGGAACAAATTAAAATTTAAGCATCTTAAAATACAATTCCGTTAGCATATTGCGATGGCTGATTACAACATCGTTAGCTATAATTTTTAGATGTGTATAAATCTCTTTTATCTTATCTGGCGATAAATTACCGGCTGCAATATCAAATTCATTATCATAATAAAAAGATGCTGTGCTATCAATGTCACGAGGTCCGTTCTTTATCATATAGTTTGAAGTTGTAGGTTCGTTGAGAAAATCCATAATGATAAAAAGATCTTTCCGTATTTCTTCTGGACATCTTCCATTCTTCAGTTCGTTGCCATAGATTTCTAAAATTTCAAATTCCAAAAGCATGATAAATTCGTCCTTTCGTTGTTTTGAAAATATGGTTGTACTCTTATAAGTCGTTATCTTCTTCGATGTCGATGGATTCACCGCCCATTACGACATTAATCTCGTCGCAGATGCCTAAAAAAATTCCAAAGATAAATTGCACGGCAAAAGCCAGCAATTTAAAGACTACTACTGCTAATGCGAAGTATAATAAGCCTGTTAAAATAATCATAATTAAGTCCTCCTTTCGTATTGGATAAAATAATAAATTGTTAAAAAGTGTCCAATTGTCTGTTGTATGTATATACTAACAAAGGGAGTGGACACTTTTTGTCATTTTTCAATATGTTTTACATGTACTCAATATTTTAGAATTATTTTATTGTTCTGCTTTATGGCTGTATGTTATAATATTTAAAAGCATATTTTCTTACAGGCATTTCTTAATATCTGTTTTCTTAAAAATCAGAAAATCCATGTTTTTGAATCCAGACACTAACATACAAAGCAGGAGAATCTGATAAGGCTCCTGCCACATAAGGAGGACAAGAATGACAGAAACAAAAATAAAGAAAAATTACAAAGACACCGTATTTCGTATGATTTTTAAAGAGAAAGAGCATTTATTAAGTCTTTACAATGCGGTGAATGGTACACATCACACAAATGTAGAAGATTTAGAAATCACAACATTAGAAAATGCAATCTATATGACATATAAAAATGATATTTCTTTTGTATTTGATTTTGAATTAACGCTTTTTGAGCATCAGTCTACATTAAATCCTAATATGCCCTTGAGAGATTTAATTTATGTTACGGAAAATCTGCAAGGGAGGGTGGATAAAGAGAAATTATATAGTTCTATATTGATAAAATTGCCAACACCCAGATTTATTGTGTTTTATAATGGAACTACACCACAGCCGGAGCGGCAGGTTTTGAAATTATCAGATGCATACCAGAAATCATTAGAATATCCAGAGTTAGAATTGACGGTAACAGTATTGAACATTAATTATGGAAAAAATATCAAACTTATGGAAGCTTGTAAGTTACTTAAGGAATATGCACAGTATGTTGAGAAGGTCAGAGGTTATGCAAAGAATATGTCTATTTCAGAAGCAGTAGAGAAGGCAGTTAATTATTGTATTAAACATGACATTCTTCGTGAGTTTCTGATGAAGCACAGAGCGGAGGCGATAGGTATGAGTATTTATGAATTTGATGAAGAAGCGTATATAAAGGGTGAGCGGGAGATTGCTTATACAATTGCAAAAGAGGAAAGTATTCAGGCTATTGTTTCAGATTATATCGAGGATGATTTTTCAAAAGAGATAATTCTCGAAAAGCTGCAAAAAATCTTTAAATTAGATGCAAAACAGGCAGAAAGTTATTTTGTGAAGTATAGCGTGAAATAAAATAACATTTTAGATGAAGACAGATGGAATAATAAAACCGTGTGAGTCGCAAATAGTTAAATGCGATTTGCATGGTTTTTAATTTACGGGAAAGAACTTTTTTAGACCGCCATAAAGTGTCGGAGTACAGGTGTATAGTAGATATAAATGAGGTGTGCAGAGGCATTGAAGATGAAAACTGCACCAGACTATTATCTAGTGCAGCTTCAAAGTAAAGTTAAGATTCTTTTTTTGGTGGGATATATTCGACCAAATCTTCTAGAGAACATTCGAGAACATAACAAAGGCGTGAAAGTACAGCAATGTCCAGTCGTTGTATTTCATTTTTCATGTAAGCTTTAAGCTGTGTTCGCTGCATTTCTGCGCGGCAAGCCAATTTATTGATGCTAATGTTTTGTTCCTTCATGATATCTGCAAGCTTTAGGTGAATATGACCATAATCTACATCAATCATTTGTATCACCTCATTTTATTCTATGATAAGATTTCAAAAGTATGCTTGAAAGAGGTATAAAAATATGATACTATTCACATGAGTAGATATATACTCAATGAAAAAGGAGAGGAAAGGGGAACAGACGATGGCATTTATGGATAAGTTAAAAAGTGCGAAAGACATTGCAGCAGAATTTGCAGGGAAAGCAGGAGAAGCAGCCAAAATAGGAATTTCACAGGCGCAGTCAGCAGTAAATGAAAAAATGGAGCAGTCAAAACAAAATAAGCTTCCTCAGGAAGGTGGTTTGAAACGCTATGAGGTTACATATAAAGGGGGGCATCCGGACTTTTTGTTAGAAAAAAAGAAAAGTCCTTATATTATAATGGATATTATGCCGGATAGATTTAGTTTCATTCCAAAGCCACAAAGCGGAAATTGGTTTACAGGTTTTGAAATACCTTATAACAAAGTGATTTCACTTGAGATTGTAGAAAGAACCATCAGTACAGCAGAATCATTTATGAGCAGCGGTAGTAATAATAGTGATTTAAGACAGAAAAATGTTATTGAAATTACCTATTTGGATGATGAAAATGAAGAGTATGTAGTTCGAAATGAAATGCTAACAGGTACAACTGTTATGGGACAAGCAAAGGTATGTGAGGAAATGCTAGACCTGCTTCGAGTGAATAAAATTATGAAGCAGTTTAGAGGTAAAGACGAGCAAAATGCGGCTGTTAGGGAAAGTGGAGCAGACGATATTTTAAAACAAATTGAAAAATTGTCAGAATTAAAAGATAAGGGAATATTGACGGAAGAAGAGTTTGTAAGTAAGAAAAATGAGTTGTTGTTAAAAATGTAAAAAAAGTATGTCCATGTGTCGATTATTATATTATAAATGACAGATGGACATTATTCTTTGCAAACTCCAAATAGGATTTGAAAAGTATCTGTTGTTATGATAGCAATACTAAGATATATGGGAGGGATTTTATGTCTATTTTTGATGAAATCGGGATTTTTTTTACATCCTGCGCTATGTTTGCGGATGAGGTTGTACACGGAAGTGAGTGGGAACTTGAAAGTATAAACGAAGAGATAAAAGAATTGTATAAAGAAACCAAACAGTTGATTTCTAAAACCAAAAGAGGTTTTACCAGAGAATGTAATAAGATTAATGCACAAAGAAAAGAAATCAGCGATGAAACCTTAAGGCGGTTTGCGGAAGCTTTTTCAACTTTAAAAAATATTGAATTCGAGGATGTAATAATTAAGATTCCGGAAGTGGATTTTCAAATTGATGAAATTAAGCCTACATTGGTATCACATAAGTATGGTATGGCGGATAAAATGCTGGCTATGCATGCTCCTAGTATAGGTGGTTGGATGTGCCGTGAAATTCGGTTGTTGGATGAAATCGATGATGCAAAAATGGAGCTTGGAGAATTAGAAGAGGAGTGTGCCTATGCAAGAAGGCAATGTGCAAAAATTCAAAGTGCAACACATTTTTTGCGGTCAACATATGCTGTATGTAATAATTTAAAAAAAATGGGGGATACATTCAATGAAATGCTAGAAGAAATCCTGTTTGAAAATGGTGTCGATTATAGAATGTACGATTTTGAGACGAGGCAGCAGATTAGAACTATTTATAATTTGCAAATGGCGTTAAATTATTTTGTAAAAGAGAGTGTTTTAACTGAAAAAGGAAACATCAGAGCAAAGTATAAGAAATATATCAGTGAAGCAAACGAAAATAAAAAAGACATTGTTCGGTATCTAAACGAGGAGAAGTTTTATTTGAAGGAGAAGAAAAAGAAATGAGTGCAAGGAACATAGATGATCCATATAAAAGAATAGGGTATAACAATCCCAATAGTTATAAAAAGCAAAGATTTGACGGTAAAAAATCTATGTGTGATGACTATACGGGAGAACGAATCTTTTATGATCGAAAGAAGCATACGATGAAGACTGCTACGGATGTAGATCATGTTGTTCCGTTGCGTGTTGTTAAAGAAAGATATGGGGATTTGACACTGGCGCAACAAAAGGCTCTGGCAAATAATGTTTCGAATTATGCTATGACCAATGCATTATTAAATGAGCGAAAAGATATCGGAAAAAATGATTTGCAAAATCATGAGTTTGTAATTCGAGAAGCTGGTAGAGTAGGTAAAAAAGTTAAGGATAACCTCGAAAAAGGTGAGTTTGCTGAAACAGGAGACACTTTAAAAGCATTTGCAAAAACAAGTTCTAGAATGTTATATAAAGAAGCACAGGCAGAAACGGTCATGCATGTACAGGCAGCCGGATATAGAACAGAAAATTTTATGACTTCAGAGCATAGTGGCAGAAGATTGGCACAGAAGAAAGAAACAAAAGTCATTTTATATCATGGAAAAGAATTGTTAGAAGGAAATGAAGATTTAGCAGAAGCTTCTTTTGGAATGGTTACAGATATTGTTTGCGAAAATGTAAAACAATGTGTGAATCAGGAGATAGAGAAGGGAATTGTCAATGGAACGGTAAAGGTTGCGAATACTGTAATAGAAAAATCGCAAAATGAAGCTGTAAAACATTTTATGACACAATTTGCAAATAAAAATACGGTGTCAAAAATTGCAAATTTGTTAGTAACAGTAGGCGCAAATGTTATAAATTTTCTGAATAGCAATATGTCCGTGCATGATTTGGTATTTAATGTTTGCAAAATTGGCTGCGATATTGCATTTTCAATGATAGGCGGAGAACTGCTAGGAACGGCAGGTATGTGTATAGGTGCGTTTATCGGTGGTCCGGCAGGAGCGGCAGTCGGACTGGTTGTAGGGGAATTTGTAGGAACATTAATCGGTTCAGAGGTTATGAATATACTTTTGCGTATGGAAAGTGCAGGCGATGTATTCTTGAGAGCACAGCGCGAATTAGTCGCGGAAATCGACAGACATACCTATAATATGATGCAATATTTTGTAAAACTTCATACTGAACATGAGTCTGTTATAAGAGAAGGTATGAAAAAGATAGTAAATGGAATTCTAAGCATTGATTACGAAATGATTAATTTTGGAATCGGAGATATCTGTAATGAGTTTGGATTTGAAATTGCGTATGACAGGCAGGAGGATTTTGACAGCTTTATGTTGGATGAGAGCAAATCTGTAGTAATCAGCAGAGTTTTATAAAATAGACGACATAAATGAGAAAAAGGGAGCAATGATATGGAGTGTAATGAATCGGAAGTTGTAAAAGAAGTAAAAACAGGCAGAGTATTAGAATTGTTTTTTCGGGCATTAAAAGGTGAAAATTTGTGTGTAAGAGAACTTGCCGAAGAATATCATGTGTCTACCCGAAGTTTATCTAGAGATATAAATGAGTTAAAAAATTTTCTTGCGGAACGCAGAGATATGTTTGGGAACGCAGAATTAGAATATAGCAATCAGACCAAAAGGTATCATTTGAAATTGAATGAATTTATTACCAATAAAGAATTGCTGGCAATTACTAAAGTATTGATTGGCTGTCGGGCGTTTAATACAGACGATTTATTGGTGCTGCTGCGAAAATTAAAAGCCCATACATCCACCGAAGATAGAAGAAAACTGGATAATCTTATCATGAAAGAGGTTTTTTGGTATACAAGCATACACTTTGATTGCAATAGCATCATAGATATGGTATGGGAAATCACAGAATACATAGAGGCAAAGCGGCTAATTACTATTACCTATCACAAAATGGATCGTTCTTTGGTGCGTCGTAAAATTAAACCGGTATCGGTATTGTTTAGCGAGTATTATTTTTACCTCATAGCATATGAGAGCGAAGGAGAGGAAGCTAAAATACCGAAGTATTTTCGAATTGACAGAATTGTAAATATTGTTGCACATCGAGAGTATTTCCAATTACAAAAAAGTCAGGAAGTGGACGAAGGAAGCCTTCGGAATCGTAGTCAGTTCATGTTCCCGGGAAAATTACGGCGTATTAGGTTTGAGTTCTCCGGTCCATCTGTGCAAGCAGTGTTGGATCGTATTCCTACGGCAAAAATCATTGACCACAAAGAAGGAAAAGATATCATCGAAGCAGAAGTTTACGGCACTGGGATTAAGATGTTTCTCCTTAGTCAGGGGAGTTGGGTAAAGGTACTTTCACCTCAAGACTTTGTGGAAGAGATGCGAGAAGAAGTAAATAAGATGTTAGAGCATTACCGATAAATTTAAGGGAGAAAGTCCTGTATCAGACTTTCTTCTTTATTTTTTTGTTGACAAACAAAATTTAATTGTATACAATGAATAGAAGGAGAAAATTATGGCAGAAACATACGATGTATTAAAATTGGAAAATCAGTTGTGCTTCCCATTATATGCCTGTGCAAAGGAAATTGTCCGGATATATCGTCCTTTTCTCGATGAAATAGGTTTGACATATACCCAGTATATAGCCATGATGGTCTTATGGGAAAAAAAGCAGGTGAGTGTAAAAGAATTAGGGGAATTTTTATATCTCGATTCAGGGACATTAACGCCGGTTTTAAAAAAATTAGAGCAAAAAGGATATATAAAGAGATGCCGTTCGAAAGAGGATGAAAGAGTGCTTATCGTAACCTTGACAGAATCCGGCGAGGAGTTAAAAAAACAGGCGGTAGAGATTCCGACACAGATGGGAAAATGCGTAGCTTTAGACGAAGAAGAAGCGAGGACATTGTATCGGCTTTTGTATAAAATATTAAATGCATAAGGACAATGAAATATAGCGAAAAAGTATTCTTGTGAAATTAGTACTTTTTCGCTATATTTTTATAAAAAATTATGGTAAGATATATAGCAACAGGTGCACAAAGGAGAAAAGGTGCTAAAGAAAGGGGCAAAGTATATTATGACAAAAAAACAGTACAGAAAAGCAGATACTATGGTATTTCCAATTCTTTTGGTGATTATGTTAGGTGTAATCTTAAATGTATTGGGAATGGTTGCTACGCAGGGAGGAACACCACAGCTCTATGTAGTTTTGGCGGTTAGTATTGCAGGAGTAGTGATTGACGGCATTTTATTTGCAAGATTAAAAGGAACCCGCCGCTGCGGCAGACTGATGATAGCAGTAGTAACGGTTGTGTATATTATTATGGTAGTATCCGTAGATGCTGTATTTTTCTATATACTTGGAACAGCCATCTATGTGGTGGATATGGCATATTTAGAGGTAAAAAGAATTCTTGTCAGTGGAATTGCAATATTCCCGGTATTTATTGTTAAGACCTTATATTTGGCAGGTAAGGGAATCGTGACACCAACGGAAGCGGGAACAACCATTGTTATTATGCTGTTTATTATGATTTCAGTAATTGTGATTGCAAAAATCTGGATTACATTTAATGCAGAAAATATTAGTATTGTAAAAGAGGGCGCAGATAAGCAGAAAGCTGCTGTTGAGCGAATGATGAATGTGTCTGAAAATGTGGTGACTTATTTTGACAATGCCAAAGGTTCTATTGATGAGTTGTCTTCTGCGGTAAATACCAGCAGCGTTTCCATGCAGAATATTGCAGCCAGTGCTGAATGTACTGCGCATGCGATACAGGAACAGTCACAGATGTGTCAGGCTATTCAGAATCATACAGAGGATGCACTAGAGCAGACGAATAAGATGGTAAATGCCTCTAACAAAGCATTAGAAGATGTTTCTTTAGGTGCAAAAGCGATGGAGGAATTACATAATCAGGCTTTAAATGTAGAAAATGATAATAAAGAAACTGTTGCATATGCACAGGCATTAAACGAAAGAACAAAGAGTGTAGCAGATATTTTAGGTACAATTGTAAATATTTCTTCACAGACGAATTTATTAGCTTTAAATGCTTCTATCGAAGCAGCAAGAGCAGGAGAAGCAGGAAAAGGCTTTGCGGTAGTGGCAGACGAAATTCGTGTTTTAGCAGAACAGACACAGTTAGCTACTGAAAATATCAGAGAAATATTAACAGAGCTGAATAATGATGTAGAAAGTGTTACGACAAGTATTGATCATTCTGTAGAAGCAGTTGGACAGCAGAATAGTCTTATTGAAGAGACAAAAGGCAAATTTGATGCCATTAACAGCGGTGTCAGTGACCTTATGAGTGTCATTAATAATGTAAAACAGGTAATTGATGATATTGCAAATTCTACAGGCGTTATTGCAGATGGTATTACAGCATTATCTGCAAACAGCGAGGAAGTAGCAGCCGCATCCAATGAAGGAACAGGTTTGATGGAAAAAGCTGTTGAAAATATGAAAGAGGTAAATGAGGCACTGACGAATATTTACCAGACTGCACAGGAATTGCGGGAAGAATAAGTTAAAAAGGCAGGAGAATCATCCATGCAGTTTCATTTAGCACCCATGGAAGGGATTACCGGTTATATATACCGGAAGGCATTTGCCGAGTGTTTTGGTGGAGTTGATAAATATGTATCACCGTTTATCGTTCCCCATAGAAACAGAGGATTTAAGACAAAAGAATTAAAAGATATTTTTCCGGAAAATAATAAAGAAATTTGTCTTGTACCGCAGTTACTGACCAATGATGCAGGAGATTTTTGCCGTGCCGCAGAGGAATTTCGTGTCATGGGTTATGAGGAAGTGAATCTGAATCTGGGCTGTCCGTCAGGTACGGTAACCGCAAAGGGAAAAGGTGCAGGTTTTTTAGCATTCCCAGAGGAATTAGAAGCTTTTTTGGATGCGATATTTGCAAATACAAAGGTAGAAATATCCATAAAGACCCGTATAGGGGTATCTGAATATGAAGAATTTTATAGGATATTAGATATTTACAAAAAATATCCGATAAAAGAGCTGACAATACATCCTCGTTTGTTGAAAGATTATTATAAAAATACACCAAATGTGGAAATGTTTGCTTATGCAGCAGAAAATTATTCAGGGAGAATTATCTACAATGGAGATATTTTTTCAAAAGAGGATTATAAAAAGCTAATAAGCAGTGTGCCGGATTTTGCAGGAATAATGCTTGGCAGAGGTCTTTTGACAAATCCCGGACTTATTCGGGAAATCAAAGGCGAAAAGTCATTGCAGAAGTCTGAAATGAAAATTTTTCATGACCGGATTTTGTCTGGTTATGAGGAAATTATAGATGGAGATAGAAATGTGTTGTTTCGTATGAAGGAATTATGGTTTTATATGATACAGTTGTTTGGTAATCATGAAAAATATGCCAAACAGATAAAAAAATCTCAGACTATACGGGAATATAAGCAGATTGTAGAAAGTATATTTATCAATCTTTCATTGCAAATTGAAGAGGTGAAGCTATGAAGCAAAAATTAGCCAAAGCCTTGTTGTTGATATTTTCAGGAATTTTACTGACAGGTTGTGGCGTTTTGGAAAAATATACAGAGTCTGAAGTGGTATTAGATGGCAAGTATAAAATGGAAAATGTGGATAATGTGACATTTTCTTTCCGGGATAAGAAGAATCTCATCGTCCGGCAAAGCGGAATATATGAGTTTACTAAAAATGCAGAAGGAGAGTCTGTGATTCGTATCTGCTTAGACGATACCAGTCGGGAATTGCCGGAGGATTACAGTTATACAGAGTATCTTCTGAAAAAGGATGGATTATATACAAAATTGATTTATACCTCAGAGGAATTTGATTTGGAAGAAAGTCCGATGCTGTTAGTTCCGTTAAAGGGTACAGATGGATTGGTGTCTGGGGATTATTTTACCGGAACCTATCAGATTGGTGCAGAAGGTGATGGATATCAATATAAATTTCAAAAAGATGGAACTATCATCATGCAGATAGAGCAGAATTATTATGCAGACAAAAAGAAAATTACTTTGTCAGATTATGCCGGAAGTACAGAGTATCTATATGAAAAAACAGAGGAAAATCTGATTTTACAAAATCAGGATGGAGAAAGCATTATGGTGCTTATTCCGCAAAAATAAAAATAGGAATTGCTTAGAGAAAGGAATAGAATATGTTAGGAATTATTGGTGCAATGGATCAGGAAGTTGCTAAGCTAAAGGAAGTGATGACAGATGTCAAGGTACACGAAATAGCATCTCTGCAATTTTATGAAGGAAAGCTAAACGGCGCAGATGCGGTGGTTGTAAAGGCTGGTATTGGAAAGGTAAATGCAGCATGCTGTACACAGAATCTCATTGATCATTTTGATGTAAAATGGGTAGTAAATACAGGTATTGCAGGTTCTTTGCAGGCAAAAATTGATATTGGAGATGTTGTTTTAGCAACAGATGCTGTTGAACATGATATGGAGGTTGCTGTATTTGGTTATGAACCGGGACATGTGCCGGGGATGGAAGTACTGGCATTTCCGATGGATGAGAAGCTTCGCAAAATTGCAAAAGAAAGCTGTGAAAAAGTAAATCCGGACATTCATGTGCATGAAGGAAGAGTGGTTACCGGAGATCAGTTTATTTCCAGTAAAGAAAAGAAACAGTGGCTGACAGATACCTTTGCAGGCTATTGTGCAGAGATGGAAGGCGCAGCAATTGCTCATGCGGCTTATTTAAATAAAGTGCCATGTTTGATTGTAAGAGCAATTTCCGATAAAGCGGATGATAGTGCAGAAATGGATTATCCAACCTTTGAAGCAAAGGCTATTGAGCATTCTGTGAATTTAATGATAGAAATGGCAGGTAGATTAGCATGAAAAAAATTGCAAGTTTTACAGTAAATCATCTTACTTTATTGCCGGGAATATATGTGTCCCGTAAAGATCATGTAGGTGCAGAGGTAGTGACAACCTTTGACATCCGTATGACAAGACCTAATTTTGAGCCGGTGATGAATACGGCTGAAATCCATACGATTGAGCATTTAGGAGCAACATTTTTGAGAAATCATAAGGATTTTGCAGATAAAACAGTATATTTTGGACCAATGGGATGTCGTACAGGATTTTATCTGCTTTTAGCAGGGGATTATGATTCCAAAGATATCGTTGAATTGTTAAAAGAAATGTTTGCCTTTATCAAGGATTTTAAGGATGAGGTTCCAGGTGCAGCAGCACGAGACTGCGGCAATTATTTGGATATGAATCTGCCAATGGCAAATTATGTAGCAAAGAAATTTTATGATGAAGTCCTTATGAATATCACAGAAGACAGACTGGTGTACGCAGAGTAGGAGGATGAAATGTTAGCAGCAGGCATAAAGGGTAGAAAAGAAATGACAGTAACCTCTGCGGATACAGCAGAAGTATTAAAAAGTGGAACCTTGCAGGTGTTTGCCACGCCGGCAATGATTGCTCTGATAGAAGAAACAGCTTGGAAAAGTGTGGCGGATGAATTAGAATCGGGCTGCGTTACGGTAGGGACAAGCTTAAATGTTAAGCATTTAGCAGCAACACCGGTAGGTATGAAAGTAACTTGTGAAACCAAGCTTGTAGAAGTGGATGGCAGACGCTTGGTGTTTGATGTGGCTGTTTATGATGAAGCCGGAAAAGTGGGAGAAGGGACTCATGAAAGATTTGTTGTTCTGGCTGAGAAATTTCAGCAGAAGACAGATGCAAAGCTTAGCTAAGCGGTTATAGACTCTAAATAAAGTAAAAATAAACCTGTGCAATTTGCACAGGTTTTTGATTATGGTATTAAAGTTTAATATCTTTTTTCAGCCAATCCAAACATTCTTCTACGGTTGCAAAATGTCCTTCAATAACACCAGTTTCTGAACGCTCAGTATTTTTTTGCGCCTGAATTTTTAACATGATGGACTTACCCTCTGCAAAGCCAAATGCCTTACAGCCTGCATCTACAAATTTTCTTGTCATTTCTACTAACTGACCACCTTCTGCCGGAGAAACAGGACTCATTTGTGAGCAGTCTGCAATATAAGCCCAGCCAAGTGATTTCCATTTTGCAGCACTTTCCAATACGGTATCTGTAAGCCATTTTAATTCTTCAATATTTGTCTTTCCAACACCAGCGGAAAGTACGATTCTTCTTCCAGGAATAACTTCAACTGATTGTGCACCATTTTTCTTTGCCATAGGTAAATCTCCTTTGTATGAAATAAATTGTCATAAGATTACGCTTTTCTGGTTGAATTGCCAGAAAATTTAGATGTATAAAGTATATATCAAAAGTACTATTTTGTCAATGTACAGAGCATAAAATGATAAAATTTTAGCAAGCAGCAGATACATCCTTTGTTGCAATAATATCTACCCCTGTTCCAGCTGCATCAGCAATAATCACATCTCCAATATGTACAGGCGCATGTACCGTAATATTTTCAAGACATTTCATAATATCCATAATTTTTTCTTTTGGAATATCGCTGGCGGTTTTTACTGATACCATTGCAATATCGCCATTTTCAACTCGGACGGTACTCGTCACAATTCGTGTGGGGTGAGTGACTTCCTTTCGGGCGTATATATCCCCGCGTTTACAGGTATTGCCGGTTACACGAAGGACTTTTTTATTTTGTATTTCTACTGTAAGGGCACAGCCTAGAGGACATCCGATACAGGTAAGATTTTTTGTTTCCATAGCCTATGCCTCCTCTATCTTTATTGTAATAGTTTCTAATCCGTCAAAAGCTTCTAGGTCGGCTTTTTTTAGTTTGATTTCTTCCATTTCTCCGGGAGCTATAATAGCTTTTTTTCGATGAAGTATCTGCTGACTATTGAAATAAACAGATATATAGCAATTCTTATATACAGCACCTACACGAAATCGAACAGTAAGCTTCTCTTCCATGCGATGAATATGAAGCATTTTTGGCACAGTATAGCGTACACCATCGGTAGGCAGGATTGAAATTGTCGGTTCGGGTTCACCCATGGAACAGTTGTTTTTTATATATTTTGCAGCATTTTTACCGGCTGCGGCAGCTTCTTTGGATACGAAGTCAACCAGATCATGTACATGAAGTACATTTCCACAGGCAAATACACCGTCAATACTGGTTTCTAAGCTTTCATTGACCAAAGGACCGTTGGTTATGGCTTCCATATCGACACCGATACCTTTGGATAATTCATTTTCAGGAATCAGACCGCAGGAAAGTAAAAGGGTGTCGCAGCTGTAATCTTCCTCTGTGTTAGGAATAGGTTTTCCCTGGCTGTCTACCTGGGCAAGTGTAATACCTTCTAACCGTTCTTTACCTTTGATATTGACAACAGTGTGACTAAGCTTTAAAGGAATGCCAAAATCGTCTAAACATTGTACAATATTTCTTTTCAAACCACCGGAATAGGGCATTAATTCTGCCACAACCTTGACTTTTGCACCTTCTAAGGTCATTCTGCGTGCCATAATCAGTCCAATATCGCCGGAACCTAAAATAACGACTTCCTTACCCGGCATGTAACCGTCAATGTTTACCAGTCGCTGCGCCGTTCCGGCAGAATATACGCCGGCAGGACGATACCCCGGAATGTTTAATGCTCCTCTGGAGCGTTCGCGGCAGCCCATAGCAAGAATAATTGCTTTGGCCTCGATTTTAAATAATCCGTCAGTACGATTCATGGCAGTAATGATCTTGTCTTTTGTAATATCCATAACCATGGTATTTAATTTATATTCGATATTTAATTCTTCTGTCTGGTCGATAAAGCGTTTGGCATATTCAGGACCGGTCAATTCTTCTTTGAAGGTATGCAGACCGAAACCATTATGAATACATTGGTTTAAAATGCCCCCTAATTGTGAATCTCTTTCTAAAATTAAAATGCTGTCGATACCATTTTGTCTGGCAGAAACAGCAGCCGCAAGTCCGGCAGGACCACCGCCGATAATGACAATATCATAGGAATTCATGCGCTATACCTCCTCTGCATTTTTTGTGTATCCAATGACCATATGGGAATTTCCGCCGTTTTTTGTAATATCTAACAGGGAAACCTGCAATTCTCTTGCAAGGATTTCCATGGTTTTTGGGGAACAAAAGCCTGCCTGACATCTTCCCATACCGGCGCGGGTTCTACGCTTGATGCCATCTAAGGATTTTGCACCTAAAGGACGGTGGATGGCATCAAGGATTTCTCCTTCGGTAATCATTTCACAGCGACAGATAATATTTCCGTAGGCTGGTTGGTCTTTAATTAAAGCAGCGTATTCCTCTTCGGAAAGCGTTTTCGGGTCTAAAATACCTTTTCTGGTTCCGTCGAAGTTTGGGTTTTTGGCTGGTTTAAGCAGGTTACAGACAATTTCTGCGATGCGAATACCAATAGCGGGTGCACTGGTAAGTCCCGGTGATTCAATACCGGCAGCATCGATAAAACAGGGCGCGTCTGCTAATTCCTCTATGATAAATTCGTGATGGTCTTCATGGGCGCGGTTGCCGGAAAAGGAAGTAATTATCTGACGGACAGGTATTGAGGGTATGGAGCGTTTTGCGGCTTCGCATACATGGGAAAGTCCGTCAGCTGTTGTGCGGGTGGAGTCCTTATTTTCATGGTCATTGGCAGTTGGGCCTATTAATGTATTGCCATGTACTGTAGGGGTGACGAGAATTCCTTTGCCGTACTTGCCCGGTAACTGGAAAATGGTTTTGGATACCAGATTTCCGGCAGTTTTATCTAATAAACAGTATTCTCCTCGTCTGGCTGTAATATGGATTTTATTTTGGCTTACCATGTTGTGGAAGGTATCTGCGTGAACTCCGGCGGCATTTACAACACAGCGGGTTTCTATGGAGTTATTGTCTGTTTCTAAGGTATAACCGTTTGGATTTTTGGTAATATTTTTTATTTCTGTATCAAATTTAAATTCCACACCGTTTGCTGCAGCATTTTCAGCCATTGAAATATTCATACCAAATGGGCAGACGATACCGCCGGTTGGTGCATAGATTGCAGCAATGGCTTCATCGGAAATATTTGGCTCCATTTCGTGAAGCTCTTCTTTATTTAAAATACGAATGTTCGGAATTTTGCTTGTAATACCTCTTTGGAAAAGCTCTTCTAAACGGGGTAAATCTTCCTTGGAAAAACAAAGGATAAGGGAGCCGTTTCGCTTGAATGGAAAGTCCAATTCCTTAGATAAAGGTTCCATCAGCCGGTTGCCAAGAATATTCATTTGGGCCATTAAAGTACCAGGTATACAGTCTATACCGGAATGTACAATACCACTGTTTGCCTTGGAGGTTCCACAGCAGACATCCTCTTCTTTTTCCACGACGCAGATATTTAGGTTATAGCGGGAAAGCTCTCTTGCAGCGGCGCTCCCCGTAACACCTGCGCCAATAATTACTACATCATACATAATTTTGGCCTCCTGTTATTCATCTTTTGCCCAGTTGAAGGAATAAGTGACCGCTTTTTTCCACATTTTTATCTTGGCAGCACTTTCTTCTGGTGTAATTTCCGGTGTAAAGGTACGGTCGATTGCCCAGTTTTTGATGACATCTTCTTTGCTGGACCAGTAGCCGACAGCCAATCCTGCTAAATATGCAGCACCCATGGCGGTAGTTTCTACGCATACGGGACGATTGACAGGGGCATTTATAATATCGGACTGCATTTGCATGAGAAGATTATTTGCACTGGCACCACCATCTACCTTTAATGAAGCAAGGGCAATCTGAGAATCTGCTTTCATCGCTTCTAATACATCATTGACCTGAAAAGCAAGAGATTCTAAGGTGGCTCGGATAATATGATATTTGTTTACACCGCGGGTAAGACCAACGATGGTACCTCTTGCATATTGATCCCAGTAAGGAGCACCTAAGCCTGTAAATGCCGGTACTATATAGCATCCGTTGGTATCTTTTACTTTTCGTGCCATGTATTCAGAGTCGGCGGAGGAATCGATTAATTTCATTTCATCCCGCAGCCATTGAATAGAAGCTCCGGCGACAAAAATAGAGCCTTCCAGTGCATAATGCACCTGTCCGTCTAATCCCCATGCGATAGTAGTTACCAGTCCGTTTTTGGAAAAAACAGGTTTTGTACCGGTATTCATCAACAAAAAACAGCCGGTTCCATAGGTATTTTTGGCTTCGCCTTCATGAAAGCAGGTCTGTCCGAAAAGTGCTGCCTGCTGATCACCGGCAGCTCCGCCAATCGGAATTGGTCCGCCAAAATAGATAGGATTGGCTTCACCATATACACAGCTGGATGGTTTTGGTACAGGCAGCATGGATTTTGGTATATCTAATTCAGCTAATATTTCATTGTCCCATTCCAGGGTGTTGATATTAAAAAGCATGGTTCTTGAAGCATTGGAATAATCGGTAACATGAACTTGTCCCTGCGTCAGCTTCCAGATTAACCAGGTTTCAACTGTACCAAAAAGCAAATCCCCTTTTTGCGCTTTTTCTCTGGCGCCATCTACATGGTCTAAAATCCATTTGATTTTAGTTGCAGAAAAGTAGGCATCAATCACCAGTCCGGTTTTTTGCCGGAAGGTTTCGGTTAATCCTTTTTCTTTTAAAGAATCGCAGTATTCAGAGGTTCTGCGGCATTGCCATACGATGGCATTATAAATTGGTGCGCCTGTATTTTTGTCCCATACAATGGCGGTTTCCCTTTGATTGGTGATGCCAATGGCAGCAATATCAGCAGCAGTAGCACCGATGTTTGCCATCGCCAGTTGGGCAACCTCTAGCTGTGTGGACCAGATTTCGTCTGCATCGTGTTCTACCCAGCCCGGTTTAGGAAAGTACTGGGTAAATTCTTTTTGTGCAACGCTGCACATTTCCCCTTTTTCGTTGAAAAGAATACAGCGATTGCTGGTGGTTCCGGCATCGAGTGCCATAATATATTTTGGCATAGTAAAAATCCCTCCATGTATTTTACTTTTTATTTTCTGATTCTATAATAACAGTTTGTGGGGGAATTTTCAGTATATATTTAGAATATTTCAACAAAAGATTCGAAATTGTATAAATAATATATTTCATATTGACATACTAGGAAACGAAAATTAAAATAGAAACAAAGTAGAAGATAAGGAGAGCATATGTATGAAGATTTCAACAAAGGGACGATATGCACTGCGGTTGATGCTGGATATTGCACTCAATGATGCAGCAGACCCTGTGCGGTTAAAGGATACAGCAGACAGACAATCTATTTCTGTAAAATACTTAGAGCAGATTATTTCTCAGCTTGTAAGAGCTGGATATGTAAAAAGTATTCGTGGTCCACAGGGAGGCTATCGACTGATGAAACAGCCGTCAGAATATACAGTAGGTATGATTTTGCGTCAGGTAGAGGGCAATATGGTACCCGTATCCTGTTTGGAGGATGAAGCTATAGATTGTGAAAGACAGGGACAGTGTGTAACACTTCGTATCTGGAAAGAGTTAGATACGGCAATGCGCAGTGTATTAGATAAGTATACATTGGCTGATTTAGTAGAGTGGCAGCAGGAAATAGGAGATAATTATATTATCTGAAAAAACTCCTTGACAAATGCGTCAGGGAGTTTTATAGTATCTTTAAATCATACAAAACAACTAGGAAAAATATGAAAAGAAAATAGAAAGAGAGGAAGCGACATGGCAAATATTTACAAAGGTGCATTAGAATTGGTAGGAAATACCCCAATCATCGAAGCTGTAAATCTGGAAAAGGATTATAAGCTTGAAGCGAAACTGTTATTTAAATTGGAATATTTAAACCCAACAGGAAGTGTAAAGGACCGCGCAGCCAAGGCGATGATTGAAGATGCGGAGAATAGAGGAATTTTAAAGGAGGGCTCTGTCATTATTGAACCAACCTCTGGAAATACAGGAATTGGTCTGGCTTCTATTGCGGCAGTTAAGGGATATCGCATCATTCTTACTATGCTGGAGACCATGAGTGTAGAAAGAAGAAATATTTTAAAAGCTTATGGTGCAGAAATTGTGCTTACAGAAGGAGCGAAGGGTATGTCAGGCGCGATTGCCAAAGCAGAAGAGTTAGCAAAAGAGATTCCGGATAGTTTTATTCCCGGACAATTTGATAATCCTGCGAACCCTAAAGCACATAAAGAAACTACAGGACCGGAAATCTGGAAGGATACAGATGGAAAAGTGGATATTTTTGTCGCTGGTGTAGGTACAGGTGGTACACTGACAGGTACAGGAGAATATTTAAAATCTCAGAACCCGGATGTCAAAATCATTGCAGTAGAACCAACAGCTTCTCCGGTATTGTCTGAAGGTAAAAGTGGACCACATAAAATACAGGGTATCGGCGCAGGCTTTGTACCGGCAACTTTAAATACAGAAATTTATGATGAAATCATTACTGCGGATAATGAGATTGGTTTTAGCATTGCAAAACAAATTGCTAAAAAAGAAGGAATTTTAGTCGGAATCTCCTCTGGTGCGGCAGCTTATGCAGCAATCGAATTAGCCAAAAGACCGGAAAATAAGGGAAAAACAATTGTGGCATTGCTGCCGGATAGCGGAGATCGTTATTATTCTACGCCATTATTTATAGAAGAATAAACTAGAAAAAAGGAAGAGGGAAGAGATATGCGAAGGAATTTGAAATTTGAAACATTACAGTTACATGTAGGACAGGAGACACCGGATGCAGCTACAGGAGCAAGAGCTGTGCCAATATATCAGACTTCTTCCTATGTATTTGAAAATTCAGATCATGCTCAGGCGCGTTTTAATTTGTCAGATGCAGGAAATATCTATGGTCGATTGACAAATCCTACAGAGGATGTATTTGAACAGAGAATTGCAGCTTTAGAAGGCGGCGCAGCGGCATTGGCGGTGGCTTCCGGCGCAGCAGCCGTATCATATACCATTCAGAATTTAGCGCAAAATGGGGATCATATTGTAGCAGCCAAAAATATTTATGGAGGCACATATAATCTGTTGGAACATACTTTACCTCAATATGGTATTACGACAACCTTTGTAGAGCCGACACCAGAGGCTTTTGCTGCAGCAATAAAAGAAAATACCAAGGCATTGTATATCGAAACCCTCGGCAATCCAAACTCAGATATAACAGATATTGAAAAAGTGGCAGAAGTTGCCCATGCGCACAAGATTCCCCTTGTGGTAGACAGTACATTTGCAACACCATATCTGGTCAGACCGATAGAATATGGTGCAGATATCGTGGTGCATTCAGCTACGAAATTTATTGGTGGACATGGAACAACACTTGGCGGAGTAATCATAGACAGCGGAAATTTTGACTGGGAGGCTTCCGGAAAGTTTCCATCTTTGACAGAGCCAAATCCGGCTTATCATGGTATTAGCTTTACAAAAGCCGTAGGAGCAGCAGCTTTTGTAACCAAAATTCGTGCAGTACTGCTTAGAGATACTGGCGCAACCCTTTCACCTTTTCATGCATTCTTATTATTACAGGGATTAGAAACTTTGTCTCTTAGAGTAGAACGACATGTGGAGAATGCCTTGAAGGTGGTGGAGTATTTACAGAATCATCCGCAGGTAGAGAAGGTCAATCATCCGGCAGTATCTACAGATTTAAAGCAGCAGGAATTATATAAAAAATATTTTCCTAAGGGCGGAGGTTCTATTTTTACCTTTGAAATCAAGGGTGATGAAAGAAAGGCAAAGGATTTTATTGATCATTTAGAAATCTTTTCTCTTTTAGCAAATGTGGCAGATGTGAAATCTCTGGTGATTCATCCTGCATCTACAACACATTCCCAGTTGAATGAAGAAGAGTTAAAAGAGCAGGGAATAAAGCCAAATACCATAAGGCTGTCCATTGGAACAGAGCATATTGAGGATATTATTGAAGATTTAGAAGAGGCATTTAAGGCTGTAAAATAAAAATTAAAAGAAAACTGAACGAATCACTAAATAGCTATTAAAATCTAATAATTAGTGGTTGGTTCAGTTTTTGTCGGTTTAAAATAAAAAAAGAACAAATATTAAGATATTTGTTCTACGCATAAAAATAAGCGGGTGATGGGAATCGAACCCACGTATCCAGCTTGGAAGGCTGGTGTTCTACCATTGAACTACACCCGCATGAAGAGT
>JAGALK010000117.1 GCA_017625255.1 Lachnospiraceae bacterium | reverse complement strand
CGTTAGAGCGCGCCCATGGCGCGCAAACCAAAAAAGACGCCTGCAAAAAACAGACGCCCTTTTCATTATATATTTTTAAATTTAGGATTAGGAATTATCTCTGTACTCGTCCGGAAGCATCTCCACCGGCAAGTTTTTTCACTTCATCCACAGATACCTGATTGAAGTCACCTTCGATAGAGTGTTTTAAACAGCTTGCTGCTACTGCAAATTCGATAGTATCCTGCGGAGCGTAATCATTTAAGCATGCATAGATTAATCCGCCGCCAAAGGAGTCTCCACCACCAACACGATCAACGATATGCATTAAATATTCTTTACTGAAGTAGCACTGTCCATCTTCATAAAGCATTGCTGCCCATTTATTATCATTAGCAGAAATAGAAGTTCTTAATGTAATAGCCACTTTCTTGAATCCAAATCTTTCTGTTAATTTTTCTGCTACTTCCTTGTATCCTGCTTTATTTAATTCGCCTGCTGTTACTTCTGTACCTTCAGATTTGATACCAAATACATCATTTGCATCTTCTTCATTAGAGATACATACATCTACATATTTGCAAAGCTCACCCATCACTTCACCGGCTTTTGCTTTAGACCATAATTTATTTCTGTAGTTCAAGTCACAGCTTACTGTGATATTTCTTTCTTTTGCTGCTTTACAAGCTTCCATACAAATTTCTGCCACATTGTCACCTAATGCCGGTGTGATTCCTGTAAAGTGGAACCAGTCTGCACCTTCAAAAATTTCATCCCAATTAAAGTCTGCAGTTGTAGCTGTTGCAATAGAAGAACCTGCACGGTCATAAACAACCTTAGATGGTCTCTGGCTTGCACCTTTTTCCAAGAAATAGATACCTACACGGTCACCACCACGGGTAATCCCCTTTGTATCTACACCAAACTGTCTTAAAGAGTTTATTGCTGCCTGTCCAATTTCGTGTGTAGGAAGCTTTGTAACAAAAGCGGCATCCATTCCATAGTTTGCTAAAGATACTGCCACATTTGCTTCTCCACCACCAAAGGTAGCTCCATAAGTAGATGCCTGAATAAAACGATAATATCCTTCAGGCGCAAGTCTTAACATAATCTCACCAAAAGTAATAATTCTCTTTGCCATTTTATTTTTCCTCCTCATTAATTCTGTACTAAGTGAATTGCAAATCCTGCAATTTCGTCCTTAAAGTATACAACCTTTAAGCTGCCGTCTTCGTTATATAATTTACTGGATTCATCAAATGCAAATCCGCGTTTTTCCAAATGGTATACTGCACGATCCACATAATTTACACCTACTGCAATATGACCGTGAGTTCCACGACCCGGTGCTTTCATCATTTCAATTAATGAACTTGCAAAAATAGAGCTGTTGCCAACCTTCATATCTGCACCAAAAAGATTTGCGTATTTTGCACTTTCTGCCATAGCCACATCTTCATTTTCGTTATTGATACCGATATGCTTTAATGTAAAGCCAAGCATAGTTCCTACTGCTTCTCTTGTTAAGGAAGCAATACCATCCCAGTCCTTCGCTTTTATCATATCTCCATTTACCATCCAGCTGCCGCCGCAGGCAATGATTTTTTTGAAATCAAGATAGCTCTTGATATTTTTTGCATTGATACCACCAGTTGGCATGAATTTCATTTTTGTATATGGAGCAGCCATAGCTTTAATTGCAGGAAGTCCGCCATTTGCTTCTGCCGGGAAGAACTTCACTACATCAAGTCCTAACTCGATTGCCTGCTCAATATCACTTGGATTTGCACATCCCGGAGTGATTGGAATATTCTTTTCGATACAATATTTTACAACTTTAGGATTTAAACCAGGGCTTACGATGAATTTTGCACCTGCATTTACTGCACGATCTACCTGTTCTGTAGTAAGTACTGTTCCTGCTCCTACTAACATTTCCGGGAATTTGCTTGCCATAATACGAATGGATTCCTCTGCTGCATCTGTACGGAATGTTACTTCTGCACATGGAAGTCCTCCATCAATCAATGCTTTTGCTAAAGGTTCTGCATCTGCTGCATCTTCTAATGCAATAACCGGGATGATACCGATTTTGGAAAATTCCTCTAATACCTTGTTCATAGTAATCTCCTTTTCATTTTGTATTCTTTAGAATATAGTTTGTACAAATTTGGATTGGATTATTAGTTCCACAATATGGAACTCTGTTTCAAAATCATTTTTATGGTTTGATTATAACACGAAATGCAGGATTGTCAAGGGTTATGGATTATGTTATTCTTTTCAGGAATCAAACTACTAAAAGGAGTCACACAATGTACTGGGATACACATATGCACTGTCATTTTTCCGGTGACAGCGAAACCCCACCGGAAAATATGATTTTAGCTTCTATTGAAAAAAACTTAGACGGTATCTGTTTTACAGATCACATGGATTATGATTACCCGGAAGAAACCTTGTTTTTATTTGATCCGGACAAATATTTTAAGGAACTGATTCCACTTCAGGAAAAATATAAAAATCAGCTTCCTATTCATATTGGTATTGAAATAGGCTTACAGCCACACCTAAAGGAACGCTATGATAAACTGCTAGGTTCTTATGATTTTGATCAGGTTATTGGTTCTTCTCATGTAGTACATGGCATGGATCCGTATTTTGCAGAATATTATATTGGAAAAACAGAAGCCAAAGCCTATCTGGAATACTTTGAGTCTATTTTAGAAAATCTTGCCATTTTTGATAACTTTGATGTCTATGGACACATTGACTATGTGGTGCGTTATGGTCCAAACAAGAACCAATTCTATTCTTATGAAAAGTACAAAGATATTATTGACGAAATACTAAAGACTATTATTGCCAAAGGCAAGGGAATCGAACTGAATATGGCAGGATTTAAATATGGATTAAATCATCCAAATCCTACGGAAGATATTTTAAAACGCTATCGCCAATTAGGAGGAGAAATTTTAACCCTTGGTGCAGATGCTCATCAGCCGGAGCATATTGCTTATGATTTTCACCGTATAAAAGCGATTCTTGAAAATGCCGGTTTTACCCATTATACCGTATTTCAAAAAAGGAAACCCATCTTCTACCCTCTGTAGAAGGCGGGTTTCCTTTTTACCATAACTCTCGAATTGCTTTTCGAAGCGGCAGAATATATGCCGGAGAAACAGATAATTCGTCTATGCCCATTTCCAAAAAACGACTGGTAAGCTCCATATCTGCTGCAAGCTCTCCACAAATCCCTACCCAGATTCCTGCTTTGTGTGCAATTCTTACTACGAACTCAATTAACCGCAAAACTGCCTCAGACCACGGATTGTAATATTTTTCCATCTCCACATTCTGTCTGTCAACAGCGAGGGTATACTGAATCAAATCATTCGTTCCAATACTGAAAAAATCAACCTCTTTTGCAAAGAAATCACATAATACTACTGCTGCCGGCGTTTCAATCATGATTCCCTGCTCAACCTTTCCATAAGGGATTTTTTCCATCTCTAATTCTATTTTTACTTCTTCTAAAATTTTTTTGATTTCTCTTATCTCTTCAAGGGAAGTAATCATCGGATACATAATGGCAATATTTCCATAATAACTGGCTTTAAATATTGCCCGAAGCTGGGTTTTAAAAACATCTCTTTTAGCAAGGCTTAAGCGGATACCACGACAGCCTAGTGCAGGATTTTCCTCTTTGGGCAAATCAAAATATGCTGCCTGTTTATCTGCTCCTATATCCATAGTACGGATAATCACTTTTTTATCTGCCATAGCTTCTGCTAATTGACGATATATCTGAAACTGCTCTTCTTCCGTAGGAAAGCTATCCCTTTCTAAATACAAGAATTCACTTCTAAAAAGTCCGATTCCATCCGCATCGTTTTTAATCACCTTCGACAAATCTGCCACATTTCCAATATTGGCACATAGCTGAATTTTCTTTCCGCTTAATGTCATGGTCTCCTGACCTTTTAAAGCAAAAAACTCGCCCTTTTTTTCCCATTCTAAAATCTGACGATTTTTGTATTTTTTGATAATTTCTTCTTCCGGCTCTAATATAATTTTACCGTTATCGCCATCTACAATTGCCATTTTTCCATTCCAGGATTCCTTGACACTTATTCTGGTGATTGCCGGAATTCCCATATTTTTAGCAAGAATTGCCGTATGAGAGTTTACGGAGCTTTCTTCCGTCACAAATGCTAATACCTTTTTCTTATCAATAGAAATGGTCTCACTAGGAGACAAATCATCCGCCACGATAATGACCGGATCATTTCCAATATTGCAATCTGTATAACAACCGTATAATATGGCAAGAACCCGTTCGGAAATATCCTTGATATCTGCACCGCGAGCTCTAAAATACTCATCCTCCATGTTTTCAAACATAGAAATAAAATGCTCTGCCGTAGATTCTACGGCTGCCTCCGCATTGATATGATTAACCGCAATCAGATTATGAACAGAGGTATTATATTCCACATCCTCTAACATCATGGCATGCATTTCAAAAATCTGCGCCTGAGATTCACCATTTTCCTCTAATACTTTTATATATATCTCTTTTAACTGCTCTACTGCCTTTGCCTTTGCTGCTTCATACCTTTCGATTTCATTTTGGATATTAGCAACCTTTTTTCGAATAATTTTTTGCTTTCTTCGGGGAAAAACAAGAATTTTTCCAATGGCTATTCCACCAAAAATCTTTTTTCCACTCTGCTGCTTCATATTGCATTACCTTTCCTTAACAGATAATTCCTCCGCCTGCCACATAACCATTTTCATAAAATACAACTGCCTGTCCCGGTGTAATGGCCCGCTGCGGTTCATCAAATACAAACCGCACCTTATCTTCTCCCTCTTTGTATAAGGTTGCCATAGCACCTTTGTGAGCATAACGAATTTTACTTAAGAAACGCATACCATCCTCTATCTGTGCAACTCCCATATAATTCATATGCTCCGCTACCAATTCTCTGCGAAATACATCTTCTGATTCACCAATCACCACTTCATTCGTATCCGGACGGATTTCAGTTACAAATACAGGCTTACCCATTGCCAGATTCAATCCCTTTCTCTGTCCTACTGTGTAATGGGTAATTCCTTTATGCGGAGCAATAATTTCCCCGGACATCGTCACAAAATTTCCCGGAACCGGTACTCTCTCTTTTGCCATTCGCTGTATAAATCCGGCATAATCATGATCCGGAATAAAGCAGATTTCCTGACTATCCGGCTTACTTGCTACTCTAAGCCCTCTATCCTTAGCAATTTTACGAATTTCATCTTTTGTATATTCGCCTATCGGCATTAAAGTATGGGCAAGCTGCTCCTGAGTCAGATTAAACAATGCATAGGTTTGATCCTTTGCAGCTGTTGCAGACGAAGCCACTGCATACCGTCCATTTGGACATTTGGCAATCCGCGCATAATGTCCAGTGGCGATATAATCAGCACCAATTTCTAAGCTACGCTTTAAAAGCGCCTCCCATTTTACATACCGATTGCAGGCAATACAGGGATTTGGTGTTCTTCCGTGTAAATATTCTTCTACAAAATAGTCTACTACATCCCGTTTAAAATCTTCACCAAAATTCATCACATAAAAAGGAATACCTATCTGCTCTGCCACTCGTCTGGCATCTTCGACTGCACTTAACGAGCAGCATTCTTTACCGGTTTCTTCTGCTTCATCATTTTCCTGCCATAAACGCATGGTCACACCAATGACATCATATCCTTGTTCTTTTAACAGACAGGCTGCCACAGAGGAATCCACGCCTCCTGACATACCTACCACTACCTTTTTCTTAGCCATAATTTCCTCCAAAGACGCTCTTACTGCGTCAAAAATTCAGAACATCTATTCAATAAAGTATTTTAAGTGTAACTTTTCTTGTTTTATTCGTCAAGCCACTCGCATATCTGCAAGAACCATTTTTAATTTTTCTACAGTATAATCTATTTCTTCTTTTGTATTTTCTCCTCCTAAAGTAAACCGCAATGCACCATTTGCCCATTCGCTGTCAATGCCTGCTGCAAGAAGTACATGGGAATCCTCTTTCTGCCCCGTCGTACAGGCAGAACCGGAGGATACACAAATTCCCTGTGTATCCAATAAAATTGCTACTGCCTCTCCGGTAACTCCCTTAAAACAAAAGCTGGCATTGTTGGCTAACCTTCTATGTGTGCTTCCTGTCAGTATACAATCCGGTATTTCCCGCAGCACCCGTCCTATCAGGTAATTTCGCAATTTTTTAACCTTATAATGCTCTGCTTTCATTCTCCGATGGGACAACTCTGCCGCCTTTCCCATCCCCACAATTCCGGGAACATTTTCCGTTCCTGCCCGTCGATTACTCTCCTGACCACCACCATGAATAAATGCCGGAAGATTAATATCTTTTCGAATATAAAGAAATCCGCTTCCTTTAGGTCCGCCAAATTTATGGGCACTGGCACTTAACATATCAATATTTTCCCTCCGAACATTTATGGGCAGATGTCCATATGCCTGTACTGCATCTGTATGAAAAATCAACTCATGCCTTTTAGCAAGCTGCGCTAATTCTGTAATCGGCTCAATCGTTCCTATTTCATTGTTGGCATACATCACTGACATCATACAGGTATTTTCCCGTATTTTCTCTTCTGCTTTGCTTACTAAAACTGTTCCGGTTTCATCAACCGGCAAATACTCCGTTTTACAACGCAACTGTTCTAATTCCATACAGGTATTTAATATGGCATGATGTTCTACAGCCGTAGTTAAGATATGTGCAAATCTGCCCTTGTGCATCCTGCTGTAAAGGCTGACTGCCTCTTTTAATGCCCAGTTATCAGATTCAGTTCCTCCTGATGTGAAAAATATCTCCTCCGGCTGTGCATGGATTGTTGCTGCTATAATTGCCCTTGCATTTTCAATTGCTTCTCTGCTTTTTTCTCCTAATTCATATAGAGTAGACGGATTACCATAATAGATACTTAGGTATGGTTCCATTGCCTCTGCTGCTTCCGGTAAAAGTCTTGTTGTTGCTGCATGATCTAAATAAATTGTCCTATTCATTTTTTTGCTCCATTTCTCATATAATACAAAAACTCGATTTTAAATGGTGATTCCTGTGCAGATACAAAATAAACGCAAACATCCGGTATTATTTGGCACTTTACTTTTAAGCTTTTCAGGTATTCTTTGTAAAATCATTGGCTTCTTCTATAAAATATTCCTGTCAAGAACAATTGGTACAGAAGGACTGGGTATCTATCATTTGATTTTTCCGATTTCCACTATCTGTTTTGCCATTACTGTGGCGGGACTTTCTACCGCCCTGACTAAATATATCGCAGAATACCGTGAAAAGGACCCTGCTTCTGTAGGAAAATTTTTACGATGCTGTCTGTTTTTTTCTACCTTGCTCTCATTGGCAGCTACCGGAATCGTTACCCATTTTTCCAGCTTTATTGCTAAAAATATTTTATTGGAGGAAAGATGTGCGCCATTGATTCGTATTCTTGCCCTGTCTATTCCACTTTCTTCTCTCCATGCCTGTATTCATGGCTATTATTATGGAAAAAAACAAGCTGCAATTCCTGCTATTTCTTCTTTAGTTGAGCAGTCCATCCGAGTATTTTTTGTATTCCTTGCCTTTCAAATACAAAAAGAAAGCGGAGGCAGTATAGACACATCTACTGCCGTCTGGGGATTAGTAGTCGGCGAAGGAGCTTCTTTTCTTTTTTGTATAACAGCATTGATGTTTTCTTCCGATTTATTTCAAAAACCTAAGAATACAGGAACAGTCAAACATCCTAGCCGTAAGCTTTTGCTCTATGCAATTCCCTTAAGTACCAACCGCTTAACACTTACTTTGTTTTCAAGCTTTGAATCTATTTTGATTCCTTCAAGACTTCGATTGTTTGGCTACACCCAGACAGATGCTTTAAGTATCTATGGTGTTTTAACAGGAATGGCATTATCGGCAGTCCTATTTCCCACTGTATTTACAAATTCTATTTCGGTTATGATTCTTCCTACTATTTCAGAAGCTGACAGTCGTGGAGATTATAAGAAAATTCATCAGACAATCCGTCGAACCATTCTAGGCTGTCTGCTCTTAGGATCAGTCTGCACCTTTGCACTGCTGCTTTCCGGAAAATGGATTGGACAATATTTGTTCTGCAATTCCCTTGCAGGAAAATTTATTGTGCTGTTAAGTTTTATCTGCCCTTTTATGTTTTTATCTTCAATTTTATCCAGTATCCTTCACGGACTAGGCTTTCCGGGGTATCCCTTCCTCATTAATCTCTGCGGAAGCATCGTGCGCATTTTATTTGTATATGCATTAATACCTGTCTATGGATTAAAAGCTTATCTTATGGGAATGTTGTGCAGTCAGATGCTTACTTCACTGCTATCTGTTGTAACGATTATGAAAAAAAGAAAAGAGATAATTTAATAACAGCAAACAAAAAACAACCTAATGCAAAATGACTTTGCATAGGTTGTTTTCACTATTTATTGCTATTTATACACGAGATAAGTACTCGCCTGTTCTTGTATCAATCTTGATTACATCATCCTGTTCTACGAATAATGGAACATATACAGTAGCGCCAGTTTCTACTACTGCCGGCTTTGTAGCACCTGTAGCTGTATCTCCTTTGAAGCCCGGCTCTGTATCTGTAATCTGTAATTCTACGAACAATGGTGGTTCTACTGCAAATACGCTTCCATTATGGGAACATACTTTAACCATTTCATTTTCTTTTACAAATTTTAATGCATCACCAATATCTTCCTGACTTAATGCAATCTGATCGTATGTTTCTACATCCATGAAGTAGAATAAATCGCCATCTGCATATAAATACTGATAATCTTTTCTATCAATTCTTGCCTGAGGGCATTTTTCTGTTGGACGGAAAGTTTTTTCTACCACACCGCCACTCTTGATATTTTTTAACTTAGTTCTTACAAACGCTGCACCTTTACCTGGTTTAACATGCTGGAATTCGATGATCTGAAAAATATTACCTTCTAACTCGATAGTAATACCATTTCTAAAATCGCCTGCTGAAATCATAAATTTTCCTCCTTAATACGATTGGGAATTTACCCGCTTGTACAATTTTATAATAAACCTATTGATTTTTCAACCTTTTTTTATATTATTAGCAGTATTTATTGGAAAAAAGAGGGTATATTCATGCATACACCCTCTTAAACTTCAATTATTCTGCTTCATGCTCTGTACGATGCATGGAGAACTGTGTCATATCATAGCTCTCTAAGTTTCCTAAAATTGTACGGTCATCTGCATTGCCAATCAATGTGTCACGATCTTTTTTCGCTAATAACTGATCCTTGAATGCACTTGGTCCGCCAACACAACCACCTGTACAAGCCATACCTTCGATGAAGTCCTCTGGTAATCTGCCAGCCTTTAACAACAGTAATGCTTTCTTACAATCTGCTGCTCCGCTTGCTTTACATACCTTAGGATCACAATCGTAATCTTTTTCTTTTAAGTACTGTACTACAGCCGCTGTTACACCACCAGCGTTACCGAAGCGTTTACCATATGAAGTAGATTCCTGATAATCATTTTCAGATGGCTGTAATTCCACACCCTTAGCTTTCATGATGGCACGAATTTCACTGTAGGTTAATACATAATCTGCGTTTCCTTCAATATTGTGCTCTTTTGCTTCGGATTTCTTTGCGATACATGGTCCAATAAATACAGTAATTGCATCAGGCTCTTTTGCCTTAATCATACGGGACATTGCACACATCGGAGAAACTGCTGTAGAAATCATATCTACTAATTCCGGATAATGCTTACGAATCATGTTTACAAATCCAGGACAGCAGGAGGTTGTCTTTTTAATACCTGCTTTGTATGCTTCATACCACTCTTCTGCTTCTGCCTGAGTAGTCATATCTCCACCAAGACCTGCTTCTACCATATTCTTAAAGCCAACAAGCTTCATCGCATTACGCCAGCTTCGCATAGTGATATTTTCACCAAACTGACCTTCTGTAGCCGGTGCTAAAATAGCATATACAGGCTTGTCTGATTTTAATGCCTCGATAACATCTACGATATGTGTCTTTGAGCCAATAGCACCGAATGGACAGCTATGGATACAGTTACCGCAACGGATACATTTCTCTTCATCAATTACAGAAATACCATTTTCATCATAAGTAATCGCATTTACCGGACAACTGAATTTACATGGTCTCTTCAAATGTGCAATAGCATTGTATGGACAGGCTTTCGCACATTTACCACACTCTTTACACTTAGAAGGATCAATATGTGAACGATGCTCGCCAATGGAAATAGCACCAAAATTACAAGCATTTACACAAGCTTTACCAATACAGTTCTGGCAATTATCGGTTACAACATAACTAGAAATCGGACAGTCTTCACAAGCTGAACTGATAACCTGAATAATATTGCCATCATCCACAACTCCCGGTGCTTTTCCTTCTGCCAGACGAATTCTCTGACGAATAATTTCTCTCTCTTTATAAATACAGCAACGGAACTGTGGTGTCGGTCCCGGAATCAACTTGTAAGGAATTTTCTCTTTTTCTTCTTCTAAATCTCCATCGAAAGCATGTTTTGCTACTTCATACAAAACTGCATGTTTAATTTTGATTACATTCTCATCAGCGTACATCGCATTCTCTCCTTTTCTTATAGATTAATCCATCTGATTCTGTGTGTATTTTATAATATTGTTAAAAAATTATCAATAGCGAGTTGACATTATTCTACCAAATTCTTGTATTTATTTTAGTTCAAAAGTCATATTGGTAAATTCTGTAAGCCTCTTTTTGCTCCTTATACCAGAAACCACATTTTTTTGCTACCTGAATAGATGGTTTATTATCATTATGAATGGAAAGTCTTGCTCCGGTACAAAATGGAAATTCATACAACCAATCTAAAAAAACCTCCAGTGCCTCTGTCATATAGCCATTTCCCTGCTCTTCTCCTGCAATTGCATAGCCAATTTCTACATAGCCCTCCTCATCCGGCAAAAATTTGCTTCCAATAACCCCGATTCCCTTTGCTTTTCCATGCTTTTTAATCAGCCAGTAGGTAAGCCACGGATGTACATCCTCCGATACCGCACACATTTGTTCGATTTTATGCATTATGGCAAGCTGTACTGTTTCTGAAAGTACTGATTCCTTTAAAATATTCTGCTCATCAGCCGCAAGCTGCTTCATTTGTGTCAATGAAAGTGCCTCTAGCTGTAAGCGTTCACTTATAAATTTTTCACTCATAGTTTTATATTAACATATCTTTTCGCAATCGTATACTATGCAAGTGCCACATCTAAAATCATCATCAAAAGAAATCCTGCTGCAAAACCTATAGTTCCAATATTTGAATGGCTTCCTGCAGATGCTTCGGGAATCAATTCTTCTACTACCACATAAATCATGGCACCTGCCGCAAACGCTAACAGATATGGCAATGCCGGCGCAATAAAACCTGTAAGTAAAATGGTAATCCCTGCACCGATTGGTTCTACAATTCCTGAACACATTCCATATAAAAAAGCTTTATGACTGCTTTTGGTTTCATTTTTTAACGGAAGCGAAATCACTGCTCCTTCCGGGAAATTCTGAATAGCCATGCCCACTGCAAGGGCTGCTGCACCTGCTAAAGTCATGCCTGTCTGACCAGACAAGACGCCGGCAAAGGTGATACCTACTGCCATACCTTCCGGAATATTGTGCAAGGTTACTGCAAATACCATCATGGTACTCTTTTTTAATTTGCTAGGCAGACCTTCCGGTTTATCATCATGGATATGTAAGTGCGGAAGGATTTTATCCACCGCTAACAAAAACAATATGCCCAGAGCAAAGCCTGTAGCTGCCGGAACAAAAGACAGCTTCCCCATGTCCTCACACTGTTCCATTGCCGGAATCAGTAATGACCATACACTAGCTGCTACCATGACACCAGAAGCAAACCCTAACAGAATTCTCTGTACCAAATCCGGTATTTTATCTTTTATTAAATATACGCATGCTGCGCCTAATGTGGTTCCCAAAAATGGAATGAATAATCCTACAAATACTATTGTGTTCATGTGCTCCTCCTTTTACCATATGAATTATTTTTGTTCCTTGCCTGTGTTTATAGTATTGTAATACAAGACTTTTTTTGTTTCCAGTGCCAAAAATGGTGTTGAGAAATTTATGTTAAATATCGGATTTTTATTAAGATTTTACTAAATTTTATAAAATAAAACAAAAGAGGATTGTAGCAAAAATTTACCTGTGCTATAATGCAAACCGATGAGCATATTAGTAATTATAGGACAAATAAATAGAGGGGGAATATTGTGAATTTTCCAATAATAAAGAAATCTTCTTTCAGAAAATGCCTTTATGCTTTTTGCCAGAAATATAAGCATAGCTTGATTTTATCATATATGCTGATTTATCTGCCATGGTTCGCATGGTTAGAGAAAACAGTAACAAAGCGTTTTCATGTCATACACATGGCAATAGACGATAAAATTCCATTTATTGAATATTTTATCATTCCATATTTATTATGGTTCGCCTATGTTGCCATTGCTGTACTTTATTTCATGTTTAAAAATAAAGAAGAATATTACAGACTATGTACTTTCCTATTTATCGGTATGACTGTTTTTTTGATTATTTCAACTGTTTATCCCAATGGTCATCACCTAAGACCTGTGGAATTTGCCCGGGATAATATTTTTGTGGATATGGTACAGACCTTGTATCAGGCAGATACTTCCACAAATCTCTTTCCCAGTATACATGTATATAATTCCATTGGTGTAAACATTGCCATCTGGCATTGTGAAGAATTCCGAAAAAACAAAGCTGTAAGATACGGTTCGGCTACTCTAATGATTAGTATTATTCTGGCTACCATGTTTTTAAAACAGCATTCCGTTTTTGATGTAATTACAGGAATTGTGTTTTCAATTTTTATGTATACGCTTGTGTATACAAAGAGTCCGCTTCGTTTGAACAGAACAGAAGCTTCTCTGGAAAAAGGAATGAGTCAGATTTAAATTCTGATAATATAAATGACGCCAGATTCTTAAGAGTCTGGCGTCATTTATGCTAATAATCTTTTGACTATCCTAAAATTTTCTTTAAAACTACCACAATCTGAATAACTTAATAAATTTTTTTGCAATTTTCAGATAAAATGGCTCTAATTCTTTTACTGCATTTTTTAGTTCTTTACGAATCTCAATCTGCTGTGGACAATGCTGCTCACATTTGCCGCACCCGATACATTGGGATGCACTGCTTTGATTTTTACGCATGGCAGTACACTGCATGTATTCTCTTAGGGCACCTCGTCTATTTTCTGTATATAATTCATTGTAACAACGGAATGTTACAGGAATATCAACGCCCATCGGACATGGCATACAATATCCACAACCTGTACAGCCTACTTTTACAACTTTTGTAATTTCTTCTTTGATTTTATTAATTAATTCATCATCTTCTGGTGTAAAATGACCTACTGTTGCTTTTTCTGCTGTTTTTAAATTTTCTTCCACCATCTCCATGGAATTCATACCGGAAAGTACACAGGTAACCTCTGGCTGATTATATAGCCAGCGAAAAGCCATTTCTGCTGCAGTTCTGCCCTGTGAATCATTTTCAATCAACTGCTTTGCCGCTTTTGGTAAAAGATTTACTAAGCGTCCGCCGCGAAGCGGTTCCATGATAATGACTGGCAACCCTTTACTATTTGCATACTGCAAGCCTTCTCGTCCTGCTTGACTGAACTCGTCCATGTAATTATACTGAATCTGACAAAAATCCCAATCATAGATATCTACTAATTGTTTAAACATAGCTGTGTTTCCATGATAAGAAAAACCGATGTTTCGGATAGCTTTGCTCTTTAGCTTTTCGTCAATCCACTCAATAATCCCCATCTTCTTTAATCTTTCCCATGTATCCACATCGGTAAGCATATGCATCAGATAATAATCAATATAATCTGTCTGCAATCTGCGCAGTTCTTCTTGAAACATCTTTTCTGCGCCTTCAATAGATTTGATTAAATAATGGGGTAATTTTGTGGCAATATATACTTTTTCCCTGCATTTGTTCCGGTGAAAAATCTCACCTACTGCTACTTCGTTGCCCGGATATATGTAAGCAGTATCAAAATAATTCACCCCGTTTTTAACTGCATACATGACCTCTTTTTCTGCTTTATCAATATCTATAGTATTTCCGTTTTTGGTAAAACGCATACATCCATAGCCTAAAACGGATATGTCATTGCCTTTTTTGTCTTTTCTATATTGCATACGAACACTCCTTTTTAATCTGTCCGATTTTATCATTCAACAACGATATCTAGCAGTTCAAATCTTACAATCTTACTTAGGTCTTCTAAAGAAACCTCCACCTGATATCCAATTTTCCCACCACTGAAAATAATGGTATCAAAATTTTCTGCCGATACATCCACTGTTGTTCTAAACTGCTTCTTCATTCCTATCGGAGAACAGCCGCCATGGATATATCCGGTGAGTGGCAGCAGTTCTTTGGATTTTATCATTGCAATGCTCTTTTCTCCAACGGCTTTTGCCGCCTTTTTTAAATCTAATTCTTTATGCACCGGAATCATAAATACATAATTAGTTTTAGAATTTCCTATAGTAACTAAGGTTTTAAACACCTGATTTTCATCCTGTCCCAATACCTTAGCAACTTCTATGCCGCTGATGGCTTCTGTCGTTTCATACTCATAGCTTTTGTATTCTATCTTTTTCTGCTCTAGTATGCGCATGACATTTGTTTTTTCAATTTTCTTCATTTGATTTTTCCTCTTCCCCAAAAATTGCTGCTCTTCTGTTCATTTTTTATCCCCCATCTTATTCTTTATTAACCGGATTTACTTTATATCCTTAACCTCATCCAACCAAATCCTAGCGCAAGCATCCGACGGCATCCGCAAATCCCCTCTTGGTGAAACCGCAACCGTTCCCACCTTTGGACCATCTGGCAGACAAGAGCGTTTAAACTGCTGTGTAAAAAATCTGCGATAATAATTCTCTAACCATTTATACAGCACTTCTTCTTCATAAACACCCTCAAATGCCTTTAACGCTAAACGATATACTTTTTTCGGAGGATAACCGAAGCGAAGCATATTATACAAGAAGAAATCGTGTAACTCATAAGGGCCTACAATATCCTCCGTTTTCTGGGAAATCTTACCGTCCTCAGGCGGCAGCAATTCAGGACTTACCGGCGTATCTAATACATCCAGTAACACCTCACTTAGCTTCGCATCTCCACAAGTGTCCGCATAATACTGTACCAGATGCCTTACCAAAGTCTTTGGCACTGAAGAATTCACCCCATACATAGACATATGATCGCCATTATAGGTCGCCCATCCTAATGCAAGCTCTGACATATCTCCCGTACCAATGACCATACCATTTTCTTTATTGGCAATATCCATAAGTATCTGGGTTCTTTCTCTTGCCTGGGCATTTTCATAGGTTACATCATGAACAGACGCATCATGTCCGATATCCTTAAAATGTACATTTACAGCATCCTTTATAGAAACCTCCATAAAAGTCACACCAAGGCCATTTATCATACTAACCGCATTGGCATATGTTCTGTCTGTTGTTCCAAATCCCGGCATAGTAACAGCTTTGATGCCTTTTCTGTCTAATCCTAACAAATCAAAAGCTCGAACAGTTACAAGCAATGCCAAAGTAGAATCCAAGCCGCCGGAAATGCCTACAACTGCGCATTTACTGTTGGTATGCTTTAGTCGTTGACGAAGTCCCATTGCCTGAATAGTGAGGATTTCATCACACCGTTTATCTCTTTCCTCTTTTCTATTCGGAACAAATGGTGCAGGATTAATAAAACGGGTCAATTCTGTTTCTTCTAATTCTAAAGAAAATTCCACTTCATCATAAGTATCTATATTCTGTGGTTCAAAGGTCGTATTTCGTCTGCGCTCCTCCATAAGCTTTCGAACATCAATTTCTGTATAGATGGTCTCATTTTCAAATCGTCTGGATTCGGCTAACATTGTACCGTTTTCTGCAATAATATTATGACCGGAATACACCACATCCTGTGTAGATTCTCCATTTCCGGCACTGGCATATACATATCCGCAAAGTAATCTTGCGGACTGATTGCAGATTAAATCTCTTCTATATACATCTTTTCCGGTTGTTTCATCACTGGCAGATGGATTGACGATTACTGTTGCACCTGCTAATGCATGCGCAGTACTTGGAGGATTTGCTGCCCATAAATCCTCACAGATTTCTGCACCAATAATCAATTCCGGTATATCTGAACAAACAAATAACAGCTTACTTCCCATCGGAACAGAGTCCTCTTCTAACTCAATATACACCGTTTCTTCCATTCCTCTGGCAAAATGGCGGGCTTCATAAAATTCATTATAATTTGGTAAATAAGTCTTTGGCACAAATCCTAAAACCTCACCGTTTGAAACTGCTGCTGCCACATTATACAGCTTGCCTCTATAAGAAAGAGGCATACCCACAAAAACAATCGCATCCACATCTTCTGTGCATTTTGCAATCTTTTTTAATCCTTTTAATGCACCTGCAAGCAACAAATCCTGTAAAAATAAATCCCCACAGGAATAACCGGTAATACAAAGCTCAGGAAAAACTATAATCTTTGCACCTGCCTTACTGCATTCTTTAATCTTTTCACAAATATTTTTTGTATTGTATTTGGTATCTGCCACCTTTACATCCGGTGTAACCGCGGCTACTTTAATATATCCATCTCTCAATTTCTAATCTCCTTTAATTCCTCTGTATTAAAATGATAATCGGTATTACAGAAATGGCATTTTACTTCGATTCCTTCGCCATCTGCAATCATTTCATCTAAATCCTTTTTGCCAATGGTTGCTAAAGATTTTGCAATTCGCTCTTTGGAGCAATCACATCTAAACTCTACCGGAATAGTATCATTTACTTCAAAATCTATATCACCTAACACTTCTTTTAACAGCATTTCCGGTGTATCACCTTTTTCTAAAAGTGCAGTTACAGAAGACATATTGGCAATCTGATGCTCTAATTTTTCAATGGTTTCTTCATCCGTAAATGGCATAAGCTGGATAATAAAGCCACCTGCCTGTTTTACGGTATTATCCTTATTCATCAGTACACCAAGTCCTACAGAGGATGGAATCTGCTCAGAAGTTGCAAAATAGTAGGTGAGATCATCTGCTATCTCTCCTGTCTGTAATGCAATCTGACCGATATACGGATCCTTCATGCCCAAATCCTTGATAACACTCATCACACCAAGTCCAAGTGCACCGCCCACATTCAGTTTTCCCTGTGCATTTGGCGGCAATACCACATCTGCCACTTCTGGATATCCCTTGACATGTCCCATAGAATCTGCGGTTACTGTTAAAGCTTTTGCAGGACCGCTTCCCTGTATCTGAATAGTTAATAGGTCTTTTTCTCCTTTCATCATGGTTCCCATCATCACAGCTCCAGACAAAAGTCTGCCAAGTGCCGCTGTCATAATAGGACTTGTATTATGATGAATTCTTGCTTTTTCTACTAATTCTTTAGATGTAATGGCAAAGGCACGAATCTGTCCATTTGCCCCTGTTGCTCTTACTATATAATCTGTCATATTATTTTGCCTCCTTTGTACACTCTCTTGCTATAAAATATACTCGTTCACTTTTTTCTTCCGGTGCTTCAAAGGAACCCTCTTTAAAGCACGCAACAAATTCCAGACCAGCTTGCCGGATTAATTCTTTTACCACATCTAATTCATAACCCCTTTGATAATGGGTTTCTTCATATTTGGCATATCTGCCATCTTCTTCTCTGATAAATAAAGTTAAATCATACTCATTTATCTGCTCTTCTTCATCATAATAATTATCCCAGATAAAGCTGCCCTCTTCTCTGTTTTCACAAATCGTTGTTTCTCCTAAGATCTCTTTATATTTATATAAAGTGTTCAGATCAAATACAAAAATACCGCCGGGATCCAAATAGTTATTGACAAGTTCAAATACCGTCAGTAAATCTTCTTCTTCGGTGATATAATTCATGGAGTCACATAAGCTTACTACTGCTCTTACTGTTCCATACAGCTCAAATTCCCGCATATCCTGATTCAAATACAAGATTCCAGATTCTTCTTCCTGTTCTTTAGCTATACCAAGCATTTCTTCTGACAAATCTATTCCAATCATATCATATCCTGCCTTTGCCAAAAGCCTTGTCATTTTTCCTGTCCCACAGCCTAAATCTAAGAGTAGACCATCCTTTATATTATTCTGGTGTAATATTTTTAATACATACGCACACCACTCTTCATAGGGCACATTGTCCATAAACAAATCGTATACCTCTGCAAAACCGCTGTATGCTTCCATTTGTGTTCCTCCTATTTATCACAAAACAATCAATAACATACTATCAATTTTCTTAGTTAAAAGCAAGTTTTAAGCAATCTTGCTTTTTTTTAATTTCTCCTTGCAATTTTTTTTCATCGTTCTTGCGAATAGCTTTTATCCCTGTTATGATAATAGCTGAACAAATTTATAAAACGGAAGGGAGATTCATATGAATATCATTCAAACAAAAGACTACAATGAAATGAGTCGCAAAGCTGCAAATCTTATCTCAGCACAAATTATTATGAAACCAGACTGCGTACTTGGACTGGCAACAGGTTCTACTCCTGAACAGACCTATGCCTATCTTGTTGACGCATACAACAACGGAGATTTGGATTTTTCCAAGGTTTCTTCCGTAAATTTAGACGAATATCGCGGATTAACTCCTGATAATGATCAGAGCTATCGTTATTTTATGCAGAAAAATCTGTTTGACCATGTAAATATCAAACGGGAAAATACTTTTGTACCAGACGGTATGGAATTAGATGCAAAAAAAGTATGCAAAGATCACGATGATATTATGCGCAAGTTAGGCGGTATCGACTTACAGTTATTAGGTCTTGGTTTAAATGGACATATCGGATTCAATGAACCAAGTGACGATTTTCCAAAGGGAACTCACTGCGTAGACTTAACAGAAAGCACAATTCAGGCAAATTCCAGATTTTTTGCTTCTATTGATGAAGTTCCTACACAGGCATACACTATGGGTATCCAGTCTATTATGATGGCAAAAAAAATTCTGATTATTGTAAATGGCGAAGCTAAAGCAGATATCGTTGCAAAGGCATTTTTAGGGCCTGTAACTCCACAGGTACCGGCTTCTATCCTGCAAATGCACCCGGATGTAACTCTTGTGGCTGATGAGGCAGCTTTATCCATTTATAACAAACAGTTAAAAGAGCTTAACGACTAATTATAAGATTATTTAAAATGCCAAAAGCATATAACGGGAGGGAATATGATTATAAAAAATGCTTCCGTATTTAACGAAAGCTTTCATTTTGAAGATAAAGATGTATATGTAAATGGAGCCTATATTGCCGATACTGCTTCAAAAGATACCTGTATCGACGGGACAGGCTGTTATCTGATTCCCGGACTTTTAGATATCCATTTTCATGGATGTGCGGGCTACGATTTTTGTGATGCCACAGACGAGGCATTATATCACATAGCTGAATATGAACTAAAAAATGGCATTACCTCCATCTGTCCGGCTTCCATGACCCTTTCCGAAGCAGAACTTATCCGAATCTGCAAAAATGCCGTTTCCTATCGCAATACCTGGAAACCGGGACATACTGCTAATCTATGCGGAATCAATTTAGAAGGACCATTTATCTCCATGGAAAAGAAAGGGGCGCAAAATCCATATTTTATCAAAGCTCCGGATAGTGCCATGTTTAAACGATTATTAGATGCAGGTGACGGGCTGATAAAATTAGTTACCATTGCCCCTGAAACAGAAAATGCCATGGACTTTATAAAGCATTTTTCGTCTGAGGTACGCATTTCTATCGGTCACACAAATTGTGACTATGAAACTGCCAAAAAAGCTTTTCGGTTCGGGGCATCTCATATGACCCATTTATACAATGCTATGCCCGGCTTTTCTCACAGAGCTCCCGGACCGATTGCGGCAGGAATGGACGATTCTAAGGTTACACCAGAGATAATCTGTGATGGCATCCATATTTCTCCTGCGGCTGTGCGGGCTGCATTTGCTTTGTTTGGCGAGGAACGGATGATTTTTATCAGTGACAGCATGATGGCTACAGGAATGCCAGATGGCAAATATTCTCTAGGCGGACTAGATGTTATCGTAAAAGGAAATCTTGCCACATTGACAGATGGTACTCTTGCCGGCTCTGCTACAAATCTGATGGAATGTATGCGCATAGCTGTCAAACAGATGCAAATTCCTTTGGAACAGGCAATCCGATGCGTTACAGCAAATCCTGCAAAAGCCATTGGAGAATACGAGCATATCGGCAGTATTGAAACCGGAAAGTATGCAGATTTGGTACTTTTAGATAAAGAAACCTTAAAGCCTGTTAAGGTATTTATACATGGTATAGAAATATAATTTCATATACAAACAAAAAAGAGTCTAAAATTTTCTTTTTGCGGAAAATTTTAGACTCTTTTTATTTTCTATGCCCGAATTGCCCAGCGCATTTTTGTGGAACGCGCTCTGCCGTTTTTAGCACATTCCTCTGCGGAAGGACGAATAACATCCGTAGAAATTTCTTTGTAGACCCCCTCTTTTAACAATCGTTTAAAGGATTTCTTTACCATGCGGTCTTCACCGGAATGGAAGGTAAGTATAGCCACTCTTCCTCCTGATGCCAAAGCATCCGGCAATTTTTCCAAAAAAGCCTCTAACACTTCAAATTCGCTGTTTACATCAATGCGAAGTGCCTGAAAGGTTCGCTGACAGGATTTTTTGACCGCTTCTTTTCGCTCTTTTTCCGGTACAACCTTTAAAGCTCTCTCTATCACATCCCGAAGCTGTGTGGTAGTTGCAATCTCCTTTCCCTTGCGAAACTCTGCAAACACTTCCCTTGCGATTTCTTCTGCATAAGGCTCATCCGAGTTTTCTATGAGCATACCGACAAATTCTTCTTTTGTCAGCTCCTTTAACCTTTCTGCTGCCGAAACACCCTGCTGCGGATTTAGCCTTAAATCCAAAGGTCCTTCAAATTTATAGGTAAATCCTCTGTCAGGATTATCTATCTGCATGGATGAAACACCTAAGTCTGCCATCATAAAATCAAACGGTCCATATTCCTTTGCAACTTCATCAATATACGCAAAATTCTTCTGGATAATAGTCAGAATATCTTCCTTAAATCCCTGCTCTTCTAATCTTTTCTTGGTCTTTACAATTTCTATAGGGTCAATGTCTAATGCATACAGATGACCTTCCCCCTGTAGACATTTTAACATTTCCTTACTGTGACCACCATAACCTAAGGTCGCATCTAAGCCTTTTTGTCCCGGCTGTATCTGTAAAAAATCTAAAATCTCCTGTACACAGATAGAAATATGCATACCTGCGGGAGTACTTCCCTTACTAATCACCTTTTGGATGGTATCTGCATATTTTTCCGGCTGATGCTCTTTGTATTTTTCACTATAGGTTCTTGGATGTGTACCCTTATAACGCACTCTTCTTTTATGCTGCTGTTCCATGATTTATTCCTTTTCCTGTCTGCTTTTTATTCCTGCATTTTAATGATACTTCTTTTCTGCCACAAAAAACGCCTCTTATACTTCATTGCCGCATAATCCGTAATCTTTTTTTGGTATACTACATCTGAAATTCCTCCGGCAATTCCAGCCACAGGAATTCCCTGTATAAATTTCAGATATAAAAGCTCATTTGACAATGCTTTTGCTGTACGAATCTTCTGCTCCTCTAAGGCAATCTCTGGGGGTTCTATTCCGGAAATCTGACGATTCAGCTTTCTGTCCATATTTAATAATTCCTGTTCGTACAGCAGTGCTGCCTCCATAACCTGCAGGATGAATAATTGCTCTTCTATTGTATCATAAGCAAACCCATAAGATAAGGCTATTTCGTAAATACTTTTTAACAAAACTCCTAAAAATAAAGGAATATCCGGCAATCCTATACCTAATGCACCCATTCCTACACCCTCAGCAATGGAAATCACCTGATTTGTCATGCGACTTTTTGCTGCATGTTTTCCAAATGCTTTCAGTGAACTGCGGTTATTTTTTACCCCATCTACAAATTCTAATATTTTATAATCCTGCTCTAGCTTTTCTCGATTGTAGGTCTTTTCAATCACCGTTGTACCCTTTTCAAAGATTAAATCAAAGGCTTTTAAAAAGGTTTTATCTAAAGTCGACTGAAACTTCTGGGGCACAAGCTTTTCAATTTTTTCCTGCCAGTTCCCGTTTAAGGCATGAAGGTTTCGATTCAGATAAGACCTCTCTGATTTTATAAGCTTTTTCCATTCCTTTTCTAAATGCTTCTGGTTTACCATTTTCCTCCCCCATTTTTACCGATTACCCAATCAACATATATACTAAATATACTGCATAACATGTCACCATAAGAATGCCGCTTCCTTTTGTAAGCTTTTCTTTTTTGAATACACATAAAAATAATAATACAGCAGATACAATCGCAATTACAGAATCAAGCAAAAATGCCGCAGAATACTCAATATTATGAATAATACTTGCCGTTCCAAGTACGAATAAGATATTAAAAATATTACTTCCTACAATATTACCAATGGCAATATCTGCCTGATTCTTTTTTGCTGCTGTTACAGAAGTAATTAATTCCGGAAGAGAAGTTCCAAGTGCTACAATGGTAAGTCCAATAACACGGTCACTTACACCAATAGCTTCTGCAATTGCAGTTGCACCATCTACAGTTATATTACTTCCTGCAATAATTGCTGCCATACCACCGATGATATAAATGATAATCTTAATAGCAGATAAATCTTTAATTTCTCCTTCTTCCTCGTTTTCCATATGTTTAGACTGATAAAACAGATAACCTAAATATAAAATAAATAAAGCCCAAAGTACAATACCTGAAACTCTGCTGACATTTCCTACTGTTAATCCGATAACTGACAAAATAACAGTAATAAAAATCATGTATGGAATTTCATATTTAATAGTTGTCTTTCCAACCTTCAACTGAGAAATACAGGCAGTTACACCTAAAATAATCCATATATTTAAGATATTGCTACCTAAAATATTACCAATCGCAATTCCGGTACTTCCCTTTAATGCAGCACTGATACTAACGGCTGCTTCCGGTGCACTTGTACCCATAGCAACAATGGTAAGACCAATGATTAATGATGGAATTCCCAGTTTACTTGCAAGAGAGGATGAACCATCTACAAAGAAATCCGCACCCTTAATCAATAACACAAATCCTACAACTACCAATAAAATGTTTACTAGCATAGCTTTTCTCCTTTTTCTTTTTGTACTTTTTGGGTTGGGAATAAAAAAAGACTTTACTGGATTTTTCACCAATAAAGTCTTGCTATTTAATCACAATACGGGTTCTTCGACCGGTCATGTCGCATTGTGCACACAATTAAGTGTCAGCTACTCCCTTTCAGACAAGTATAGCCTTATCGACAAAAACTGTCAAATATTTTTTTGCTAAAAATTAGTTAAGAATCCATATAGCTAAGTTTAAATATCCTGCAAATGTCACCCATACCAGATAAGGAATCATTAATTTTGCCGCAGTTTTTGATATTGGATAAAACCGTAAAATTGTGACTAAAATCAAAATCCAAAGCAAAATAAGCCATACAAAAGAGAACAAATACCACTCAAGATTAAAGAAAAAAATCGACCAAAAAAAGTTGACTACTAACTGCAGTCCATAGACTCTAAGTGCATCGGAACGATTTTCTTTAGTATCTGCTGTCACAATCAGATATGAAGCAATTCCCATGAGTACATATAAAATTGTCCATACCACTGGAAACAGCCAGCCCGGTGGGGAAAGCGGCGGTTTATTTAACTGTTCAAATGCCTGCATACCGCCACTAGATATTAACGCTGACAATGCCCCTGTCAACACCGGAATCGCTATGCATTTTAAGAGTGTTCCTTTTTTTACTTCCATCTTGCATCCTCTATGAATTTTCTTTTATTTATTATATTGTTTATTGTGTCATAATATTCCGGTTTGTGCGTTTGAATGATATCCCGGAATGTTGTTGTGAAACGGACAACAGATTTGCGTTGTGTAAGGTTTCCGTCCGGTTTTTATCCTATTGGGTAGTGCCGTCAGAACGAGCAGGGGCTGTGGGTAGGCGAAGTGTTCGGGAAAGAAGGGTTTCTAAGCATTTTCATATCAGTTGTGGTAACGCACACTACCACTGTCAACACGGCTTCCCTGCCGTGGTGACAGCTTGCACCGACATCCGTGTCGGTGCATAGTTGGATGTTGCAGAAAATGCTAAGAAACGCTTCCTTTCCCTACCAATTCCGCCTACCCACAGTCCCTGCTCGTTCTGACAAATTTACCTTTTGAAACCGGACTACAATATGTATGACGGCATCTGTCTGGTTGAGAGAAATTTGGGAAATATGCATTTAATCGAAACCT
>JAGALK010000116.1 GCA_017625255.1 Lachnospiraceae bacterium | reverse complement strand
TCTGCAAACTGACCAACTGTAGGGTTATCTGCAAACTGACCTTTACCAATATAGTTATTTGTAGTATCGCCAAGGTCACTTACCTTGATTCCGGTGTCCTTTGTACCAATTAAAGCGCCATTTTCATATAAGGACATGGTAGAACCATCCATAACTACTGTAGTTAATACCCAACGGTTCTTATCAATATTTGTTTCCTTCTGTACACCGGTTTCTGCACTCCAGCCTCCGGTTGTAATGGCTGCTGCATAACCTGTAAAGCCTGCATTTGCACCATCGGATAACAGATACATATAATTTGTAGTATCATTACCGAAGTCCCAGATTCTCTGGTAACTGTTATCTGTGGAAAGATTTACCCACATACTGATGGTTACTGCATCATTACCATTTAAGATACCGTTTGGCATCTGTAAATATGGTCCTGAAGAACCACCTGTTAAATTCAACGCTTTTACAGTATCTCCATAAATATTTACTTCATTTATGGAATATGTACCTTCTACGCTTCCACCGCTATTGCTCTTTAATTCACCAAGATTCTGGTTGCCGGATGCATCCGGAATAACGGTAGCAAAACTGTTCTGTAAATCAAAATTGTAATACAGAATTAAATTATCCTCGGCTGCTTTTACACTTATAACGCCGTTTGGAAAAACTCCTGTTACTACAACCACTAACGCCAGAACAAACGCCAGTGCTTTTTGAAAAACTCCTTTTTTCATACTCATTACTCCTTTCTATAAAACATTCATAAAAAAAGTGTAAAACTTTTGTCCTTATTTTAAAACACAAAAATTTTACACTTACAGCACATTTTTAAACTAATTTAATTTTCACTTATTCCTGCTATATAATTTTGCCATATTTCTTCTATCGGCTGATTTCCGCCAAACAACTGATACAAGCTGTCTGAAAGCACTTTACATACATTTTTCCAATCTTTTATAGATTTTCTGCTAACGGCATATTCCATCTGCTCTACAAATACCCGATACTTGAAATTTTCTTCTGCAAATTTTTCTGCCACACTACGCACCGGAGAAACATTTCCCATAATAGAAGAAATTTCTTTCATAACCTCTTCCTGTCGGTAAAAATCAATAAACTCAACAGCTCCATCCGCATTTTTACCTTTCAACACAGCAAGACTCTCCCCGCCAACTACTACTCCCTGACTGGTATGAACGGGAAATGAGCAAATTCCATAATCTATTCCCGATTTTTCCAGTTCCGGTAATGCCCATGGTCCATTTTCCATCATTGCAGCTCTTCCATCGATAAATATCTTTGTAATATCTGTCTGAGACCAGTTCATGCAATCATTTGGTATACTGTTCTCTTTTACAAGTCCATTAATCAGAGAAAATGCTTCTCTTGCTCTAGGATCTGAAAGATTCTCTCCTGTTGCTCCTGTAGAAAGCAGCCATGGCATAAACTGAAATGCTCCCTGTTCTCCCATGGCAGCAGACATAATAAATCCGTAATGCCCATCCACTTCATCCACAGACAGCACTTTGGCAGCCTTTCTAAATTCTTCCCAGGTTTCTGGCGGCTCTATACCGGCTTCTGCTAATATTTCTTTGTTGTAGATAATAGCCGTATTATTGCAGCAAAAAGGAACACCATATACAGCTCCTTCATATTCTACAGCAGTCCATACCTCATCATAATAATCTTCTTTTGAAATTCGCCCCTCCAGCCTGTCTGTTAAATCCTCTAACAAGCCTGTAGTTACAAGACTATACATATCCGGATTATCCACTAAAATCAAATCAGGTAAAGAGCTTTCCGATACTACCATGGATAATTCTTTGATAAACTCTGACATAGGTATGTATTCCCATGAAACCTCATACTTTTCCTGTGAAGCATTGAATTTTTCAATCCATGCATTTAAGCCTTCTCTTTGTGCCTTGGTTTCATAATAAGACCAAAGTACAAGTTCTTCTCTATCCTGTTCTTTAACCTCCTGTGTTTCTCCTCTGCACCCTACACATAAGAGAATCAGAAAGATTATCACTCCCCATTTGAAAAATCTTCGTTTTTTCATATACTTCTCCTAAAAACTACCGATAATCGGCTGGTGATATTCCTGTTTCCTCTTTAAATACTTTTGTAAAATAATTTGAATTATTATATCCACATGCTTCAGCAACCTCATAAATTTTCATATCTGTTCCTTTTAACAGACGCTTAGCATGACTGATACGAAACTTCTTTAAAAATACAGAAAAATTCATCCCCATTTCTCGTTTAAAGAGCATACTTAAGTACTCTGGTGTAATATTTAACGCCTCGGCGGTTTCTTCTAAAGAAATTCCTTCCATATAATGTATACGGATATATTCCACAGTTCGATTTATGGTGTAATTACTGATGCCATCTCTGACTTCCTTTTCACAGATAACTTCTCCCATCTCATGCAGTATTTCGCCTATTTCTGTCCGTGTATATGTCATAAGAACATTCTGCATATAATTCTTACTTCTTAAAGTTTCATAGGCTTTCTGATTCACTTCTTTTGCCGTATCTATCATCCTAGTCATCAGCTTTAATATTCCCTGTCTGATATCCTCTGCATCATATTCACTATTGATACTGTATACTAAGAATTCATCAATCCATTTATCTGCATCTGCTTTATTTCCTTCACCAAGTGATGACAACAACTTTTTCTCCAAATGAAATGGATAATTTAATTCCTTTCTCTGTATTTTACCGCTTTCCTCTGCATATAAGAGCTTTTCGCAGCCCTCTGATAAACAGCAGGACATCATTTTTTGCACTTCTTCAAAAGTATTTTTCCACTCTTCTATAGATTCGCAGGTATCCACCGCCCAAGGAATTTCATATTTTTCCTGAATCGGATTACATACAACCATCTGTTCAAATTCTCGGTTAAAATCAGCCATTTCCTCCTGCGGCGCTTTTACAATAAAAATACGCAAACCCAGTCTGCCTTCTGCCGTATCCATATATGTATACTGTGAATATTTTTGCTTCAAATGCCGCAATGCCTGCTCTATTGCTTTTGTTTCTTTTTCTATAGTTCCATAGTATCCCACAAAGATCGCATAGATATCGTTATCCTTTGGAAACTGCTTTTGAAGCTTCTCTTTTGCTGATTCCCATTCCATTTCCGTTCCAAAAAGATATGCCCGAACACAATTTCCCCACTGACTTCCATAAATATTGCGATTATCTAAAATCTTTTTTTCTATCTTTGCAAGAGCCGCTTTTAAATCGTTGATAAATACAGGTTTTAGCAAATAATCTTCTACACCCAAACGAATTCCTTCTCTGGCATATTCAAACTCAGAATAACCGCTGATAATAATACTTTCAGGCATGACATCCTGTTTGTGCAGAGTATCTAGCATTTCTAATCCTGTCATTTCCCCCATACGAATATCCGTTATGACACAATCCGGCTTCATTCGTGAAATTAATTCTACACCTTCTTCACCGCTTTTGCATTTACCAATTACGGCATGAGAGGTGTTCTGATTAATCATATTTGCCAATCCTTCACGAATTACTGCTTCATCCTCAACAATTACAATTCTCATGTTATTCCCTGCCTTCACTTTTTTGTATTATAGACGGAAAAGTCAATTCCACAATTGTTCCTTTTCCCTTTACACTGCTAATATGCCAGTTTCCTTCTTTGCCATAGTATAAGGAAATTCTTTCAAATACATTTGCCATTCCAATGCTTTCTTTTTCTGCATACTCTTTGCTGTGGGAATTATAATAATTTACCAAAGACTCATCCATTCCTACTCCGTTGTCTTCTACGGCAATATAGACCTTAGAACTTTCCTCTACCCAGCCAACATCTACCTGTATTACACCATTTTCAACATCTTTGATTCCATGCAAAATCGCATTTTCTAAAATTGGCTGTAAAAGAAGCTTATAAATTTTTACCTCTCTTACTTCCGGTTCTACATACATTTTAAAACAAAAAGAATTATTGTATCGAAGCTGATAAAGCTCTACATAGGATTTCAGCCAGTCCTCAACCTCTGCAATAGATGCCAGACCATTGCTCTGACGCATGGTATAACGGAGAATCACACCAAGATTTCCCAGCATAGTACTGATTTCATATTCACCTTTTCCTATTGCCAGCCAATTAATCGCATCTAGTGTATTATATAGAAAATGCGGATTAATCTGAGACTCCAACGCCCGGATTTCTGCCTGACTTTTCTTCTCTGAAATCTCCTGCATTTCTGCCACCAGAGTTTTTACCCTTTGTGTCATGCTGTTAAAATGCTGTCCGATTTGTCCAAATTCATCCTGTGTATTTACTTCAAGTACTACATCAAAATTTCCCTTTTCCACCTGATGTATGCCTTTAATAATCTCATTTAACTGTACCGTAAAGGAACGGTTGGCTGACCTCATAAATACAGCTATCAGAATAAAAGCAATAATAAGCCAGAACACATACATCATCAGCATATTGCTTACCGGCCGCATTATATATTCTTTATCATAGACATTATAAAATGTCCAACCGGTTTCTTCATCCACATAACTGCTGCTGCCAAGCTCTTTGCCGGAAAACATTCCTGTCTGCCGAATCAATGCACAAGCTCCTTCTCTTCCATCCACCAATTCACCAATATAATCCTTTTGAGGAAAGGATACAATTTTTCCTTCCGCATCCGCAATAAAATTTACACTTCTTCCCTCTAGGTTTTCTTCCATATCGCAAATGGAGCTTAATACATCCTCCTGAATACCCATAACTACTTTTGCAATAGGACCTCTACTTAAATCCTTTGTATCATATATCTCTTTTCCTAAGAAAAAAATATCCGTCCGCTCTCCATTATCTATAATCTGTTCTGTGGAAATCAATACAATACCGCTGTGCTCCTGTATCATACGATAAGGCTTGATTTCCCGCAAATCCTCATAATTTCGCCAGATATTATCCAGTGCTGAATCTGTCTGTTTATCATAGGTTATACTCTCGCCATCCTTACAGATTAGACTGATACTGCGGACACTTTTTTTAGTACCGACAAATTGCTTTATTCTCTCATTGACTTCAAAGAATATGGCTGCCCGTTCTCTTTCATTTGCTTTTGAATATTTAATTAAATTCTCTACAATTGTTTCATCCGCATATATCTGATAAACAACATCTCTATAAGACTCTAAGGTTAAAGAAAATCGTTCCGATATCTGATTTAAGTTATTTTTCGTCAGCTCTTCTATCTGTTCATTTAAGTGTACAATACTTACACTGACAGAAATCGACTGCATAACAAAAACAGGAAGAACCCACACAATGATACAAAAGCTAAGGAGCTTCTTTTGAAAATTCAAACTACTATACCATTGTTTTATGTTCTTCCTGCTTAATTTCATCTTTCTCTCCTGTATTTCCTGTTGAATTTATTTTTTAACAGTCACTCTTTTTACTTTACTTACTTTACCAAGTACTTTATTACCGGCAGAATCTAATTTATATGCCTGTACTTTAAAATAATAAGTACCTTTTTTCAAATTCTTTACGGTCAGTTTATTGGTTTTTGTATTCTTTACCTTTACACCCTTTTTGAATTTTGCATTTTTAGAATAAGTAATTTTATACCCATCCACATCACTGATTTTTTTAATCTTTATTGTAACCTTTTTACCTTTTGATGACTTTAAAGAAGAAATCACAGCTTTTTTTACATTTATTTTCTTCCATTTTGCTTCTAAAATGATATCCCCTGTTACTGCATTAGAAAATGAATATTCACTATTTCCAATATACCAGCCACTAAAAGTATATCCTTTCTTAGAAGGATTTTCCGGTTTTGCCACAAGGTTTCCGTTTACAACTGTACTTGTTGTCATGGCATTCCCATTATTATATACAAAAGTTACATTGTATGTTTTCTCCGTTGGTTGTGTATCCGGTGTCGGCTGTGGCGTTGGCTCCGGATTCGGCGTTGGCTCCGGATCTGGGGTTGGCTCTGGGTCTGGGGTTGGCTCTGGGTCTGGGGTTGGTTCCGGGTCTTCTGTCTCACCATTACTGTAGGTATAATTATCCGGTACGCTGCCATTTTCCCATGGTGATGGAAGATAAATATCCTCCGGATAAATAGTAGCAAGGAAATCATAGGCAGCTCTATCATAAGCTTTTAATTCTGCCCTTGTATTGATAGGTCCTCTGACTCCATCCCATTGTCCATCCCATGTATCATCCATAGCATTGAACCACATCGCACTTAATGTCGCAAAATATTCACTGGAATTAGAACCTGCATAGGAATTTGGCCATTTGCCTTCTTTTGTTACAGATGCTGTATAGATATCTTCCCATTCCTGTTTCTGAGCATCTGTCAGACCATAGTTCTGTATGGTATGTGCAAATTCATGAGTTAAAATACTCTCATTTGGATAACCTGTAGTATAATTTCCCGTAGTCAGACGCAATACATTTGCATCCTTGATAGAAGCAAGCTGTGTTCCTCCAAAGCCTTCTACATAAAGATATGCTTCTTCATAGGTATAGCGATGCTCTAAGATATCATAAGCAATTTCGCCTTCGCCATAAATACCAAGCATACAGCCTGCATCACCCATGCGTTTTGATAAAGCTTCATTTGACAGTATGACTTTTAACATTTCTTCGGCTTTTGTCATCGCTTCCGACCGAACATTCTTCGTACCTAAAATCCGTACACCACTATCCATTGTTATTTCCTGTTGATAAAATGCGTCATACTCTGTAACTGCCACCGTCTGTTCTGCTGCATAATTTCCACTGGTATCCTTAATCTTATTTCCTTCAATCTTCACCTGAATATCCGGCAAATCACTGACATCTGAAATAGGATTCGTCAACCGGATGGATGTCTTTGGTGTATCCGGATTATTGGGATACTCATTACACTTTGGTGTATAATAGGTGATTCCCTTATCTACATAATAAACTTCACCATACCATTCCCATTCATAATAATAAATCGGATTATCCACACCATCTACCGTAATGGAAAAGTTATCCATTTCTCCTGCACCGCTTACTGCTTCACTCCAGTATAACTCAATATCCTGATTGCTGATTAGCTTTGTCTCTGTGATATATGGTGTACCATCTGTCTCTGCCGCTGATGCCTCTGTTCCTGTAAATACACCTGTTAATCCAAGCATACAAAATATGGATAACCATTGCAAACTCTTTTTTCCCAGATTTTTCATTATTCTTTTAACTCCTTATCCTTATCACTTTGCATTCTATTTACATAAAACAGCCGGAAATGGTCGGCTTTTATAGATTAACGCTACCATTTCCGGCTATCTCTGTCAATGCATATTTTTGACTATTTTATTTTTACCGAACTTGCTGTTTTTGCTTTCTTTAACAGTGATCTATATTTTTTCACCTGTTTATTTGGTACATCAATTGTTGCTTTCTTTGCAATGCCCTTAAACGCCTGTTTGCCAATGGATTTTGGTGATGCGCAGGCAATTTTAACTTTCTTTAAGTTCTTACAGTTGTAGAATGCTTTCTTTCCAATGGATTTTACATTCTTTGGTATTGTTACCGTTGTAAGCTTAGACATTTTTGCAAATGCATTTGCTTTGATAGATACCACTTTACAGCTTACATCTTTGATTGTGACTGTATTTGCAATCTTTAAGGTCTTAGCAGATTTCTTTGCTGGTGCATAAGCTTCTACTTCTTTCTTTGCTGCATTTGTCACACGATATTTCACTCCACTTACCGTAATTGTATCGCCCTTTGTCAGGGTTTCTTTTACAGGTTCTTCCGGAGTAGATGGGGTGGATGGCTTAGATGTATCAGGATTTACAGGTGTATCTGTTTTATCTGAACCATCGTCTGTAGCTGGAACATCATTGTATTTTACTTTTACTACAGTAAGTGACATTGCCGGAATTGTATACTGTAACTGCTCACCTTTAATGACTGCTGTTGTAGTTACCGGAGCTACATTTGTAGGATTCTCGATAGAATTCATATCAAATGCTTCACCGGATAAGCAGATATATTCTGCTGTCACACCATCTTTTACGCCAGGATAGTTCAATGTGATATCCTTTGCAAAAGAATCATGGTTTACAAGCTTTAAGTATACATATTCATCATCCTTAGAGGATACATAATATACATCTTTCTGATGTCCGGCTTTCTTTTCATAAAGACCGGTTTTTTCATTAAATTTCTCTAATGTAGTATTCACAATTTTCTTACCATAGTTGTTAGAATACATACACTGTACATAATAGCTTGGTGTACCATAGCTTGTGTACTCATCAAATTTAATTAAGTTGTAATCCCAGTCTCTGTTACCTTCTTTTTCCATTAAAGGTGCATAAGATGCATGGCGCACGATATCACCATTTCTCTCAAGACCGGTCATATAAGCAGCCTCACTGATAGCTGTTTCTAAGATATTTTCTGTTGTATTGTTGTTGTGTCCTGCGTATTCTCCAACGAATACATTGCTTCCGCCTTCGTCTAATCTCTTATAATTATCATAGATATAATCATCATTTAAGAGTGTATTTGCTGCTTCTGTTGTGTAGTTGATATAATAATGTTCATCTACTAAGGTTTCGCCCGGTACTTCACTGTTAATCCAGTTCCAAGCTTCTGTATACTGACCACCCTGATAGTATGGTCCTGTAGAAGAAATAATTGTAATCTTTCTTCCCGGATAATTTTTTGCTACATATTTGTCAATATAGTCTTTAATCCATAAGAAGTTATCTTTATAGGAAATTCCCTGTGAAGCGTCATTCCAGTTTTCGTTGCCAATACCTACATAGTTTAAGTCGAATGGAGCTTCGTGTCCGTTTTCTACTCGTTTCTTAGCCCAGTAGGCTTCGGATTCGTTCTTACTGTCTACACTACCCCAGCAGTAATCGATTAAGTTCGTCGCATGTTTTGCGAATGGTTCTAATTCGTCTCCACTGGCTGCATGTGCAGTATTTCTAAACTGGCAGTAAATACCTGCACTTAAAATTGGGAATGCCTGCGCACCTAAATCCTCACAAAGTGTTAAGATTTCATGGTAGCCAAACTGATAGGACATCATGTAACCATAGTTTTCTACATACTGTACCGGATGACCAATAGTTCCCCAGTAACTTCCTGTTGCTTTTCTTTCCTCTAAAGGTCCGATAGAATTTTCCCAGTTATAATATGTATCTGTACCCATACTACCTTCAATGATACATCCACCCGGGAAGCGGATAAAGGATGGATTTAAATCCTGTAATTTTTTTACAAGGTCAGAACGAAGTCCTGCACCATAAGAATAGTTTTTATTGCCGTATCCGTATCCATCTGTAGGAATTAAAGATACCATATCAATGTTTAATACATCTGTATCAGCTGCACCTGCAATAGTAAGAACGATAGTTCCTAATTCTGTCTTATTTCCTGTAAGGTTTGCTGTTACTTTCTGCCATGTACCATCTTTCTTAAGTTCTACAGCAGCTTCATCGGTAATATCTGCACCGGATGCATTTACTACCTTAACTTTTAATGTTCCTGTATAAGCAGCATCTGCTTTTGCCCAAATAGAGAAATCATATTTTAATCCTTCTTTAATTGCCATTGCCGGGCTGTTTAAAGCAGCTTTTCTCACAAAACCATTATTTTTTAATGTCTGATTACCTGTGATTGCTGCATAATTTGTATTATTTTCGTTTAAACCGCCTTCTGTCTTTACAACAAATTTAGATGCATTGCTGCTGTTCCAATGTAACTTCCATGATGTCTGATCACCATACTCTGTAGGAGTATCTGGTGTATCCAGATTCTGGTAGTTTTCAAAAGAATTATTCTTAACCATTTCTGTGGATAAACCACCGTCTGCGGAGCTGTTGATATCTTCATAGAATACACCAAACAATTCCTGACTGATATCTACACCTTCATTCTTTGTATCTACTGTCAACGCAAATTCTGTTGTATTTTTACTTAATACAAATACTTTAAATTCCTGTGTTGCTACATTTGTTCCATCTGTACAAGTAGCGGTTAATGTTACCTCTGTATCTTTTGCAGGTGCTGTAATCTTACCTGCATCAGAAATAACTTCTGCATTATCACTTTTCCAAGATATACTTACCTTTCCATCCATTGCAGATGTTGGTAATGTAAGATTCTCATAGATTCCAGAAGAAACTTTTCCTTCGTATAATTCCGGAATTTCAATATTCTTTGCTGCAGAGGATACTACAAAAGAATCCGGAATATCTGCATATACTTTCCAACGATAAACACCACAGCTTGTTCCTGTCACTGTCATATTCATACGAATTGCAGTTGTAGTAACTTCTTCAATTGTAATCTGGTTATATTTATTGTATTTTGAGAAGTTCTTTGGATGTGATACCAATGTTGCAGCCTGCCAGTCACCGTTTGCATCTTTGTACTGGAAGCCTACATCTGTAGGAATTTTCATTCCGGCTTCACTTCCATACCAGTATACCTGGAAGGTTTTTGTTGTGATAGCTTCGTCCCAATCGTACTGAATCCATGCTACAGTTCCAGCATCCTGTGGCCAGTTACCCCAACCAAGATTTGTACCAATATCTGAACCTGTTGGTTCAAAAGCTTCGTTATTGATACCATTTAAATTTTCCCAATCGGATGTATAATGTGCACTAGGTGTAGCATAAATTGCTGCATCCGGTAATTCTAAATCCGGACTTGGATCTTCTGCCGGTACAACCTCTGGTTTCGGGAAGTTTTCCGGAATATCTCCAAGAAGTGTCCAGTCATATACCGCAACTGGCATTTTTACTTCATTAGTTACTGCATGTTGCATTGTAACACGAATTTTTGAAGTGGTTACTGGTTCATGTTCATAAGTAACCGTTTCGTTCTTGGTATAAGTCCATGTTCCAACTGGTGTTACTTCTTTCCATTCACCATTGTCATCATATTCAATCGTAATACCCGTTGGTGTTACTACACCACCATCATCAAAGAATGTAATCGTAGATCCCGTAATTTCTGCTACGCCATATGCACTAAGATCATACATCATCCACTGATTATATGTATCATCTGATGTTAAAGTTGTATCACCATGCGCATTCCAGAATGTGCTCATATTGCTATCTGCAAAATTATCTGCGCCCATTCCCCATCCGATATAACTTACAGATGCTTCTGCATAGTTACGAAGTGTAGGATTATCTACATCATTATAAGACTCCGCAGATACTGCCATTGGATTGATAGATGTCAATACCATAGCACCTGCTAAAAGCATACCAAGCACTCTTTTTTTAATATTTTTAAATTTCATATAGAATTCCCCCGTATGATTTCAAACAGGGATGAAAGAGTATTTCATCCCTGCTTTGTTAATGTGACTATTTTACTTTAACAGTTTTTGGCATACCTGCTTTTGCAAATTTCTTAGCGTATGCTTTTTTCTGTTTATTTGGAACATCAATCTTTGCTTTCTTATTAATGTTCTTGAATGCTTTCTTTCCAACTGTTTTAAGTTTTGTAGAAGCAATCTTAATTGTTTTCAGCTTCTTACAACTTTCAAATGCACTCTTTCCAATTGTAGTTACATTCTTAGGAATACTTACTGTCTTAAGTTTAGACATCTTAGCAAATGCTTTTGCTTTAATAGATACAACCTTACAGCTTACACCTTTTACAGTTACTGTATTAGCAATCTTAATTGTTGTAGCAGTTTTCTTAGCCGGAGCATAAGCTTCTACTTCTTTCTTTGTAGCGTTTGTTACACGATACTTCACACCACTTACTGTAATTGTATCACCTTTTGCTAAGGTTTCTACTGGTGTGGTTGTTCCCGGATTTGTTGTATCGCCTGGGTTTGTTGTATCACCAGGTTTTGTTGTATCGTCTGGTTTTGTTGTATCATCCGGTTTTGTTGCTTCAGGAGCTTTTAATCCACTAATTGCTACTAAAAGTGCTGACTGTGCTGCATCAATTGCATCCTGTGTAGGTTCAGCTTCTTCAAGCGCAGCTTTAACTGCTGCAAGTGCATCTGTATAAGCTTTCCAGCTTTCTGCTGTATAATCTTTCTCTACATAAGTACTTTCTGCTTTTGCTAATGCATCTGTCAGAGTCTGAATAGATTCTGCTGTTGCCATCAACTGACCTGTTAATTTCCATTCATATACAGCTACAGCCACTTTCTGACCATTTACAACTTCATGTGTCATGGTTACACGAATCTTAGATGTACGAATCTTTTCAAATTCATATGTATTAAATTCATTTGCCACATATGTCCATGTGCCAACAGGAGTAACCTCTTTCCAGTTTCCTTCTGCATCTGTGTACTCAATAGTAATTGCTGTCGGCTGCATAACACCACTTCTATCATCGTAGAATTTAATCTCACAGCCTGTCATTTCTGCTACTTTCTCACCAAAGTCATACATCATCCACTGGTCACTTGACTGAAGATTTTCATCATTGTGTCCATTCCAGAATGTTCCTTCGATTCCATCAGCGAAAAGATCTGCACCCATTCCCCAACCTACATGGTTTACAGATGGTGTTGCTTCATCACGAATGTTCTTTTCTCTTGCAATTGGTGTATCTGCCATTGCCCAGATTAACATTGCCTGAGAGTTATTTTCCGGAGTTGCAAGATCCTCTTCATATACAGAGTCATTACCACGGTTATTCCATGCATAGTATGGAATTGCCTGTAATTTTGCATCAATCATTTCTTCGCCATTACCAGTTGCATATTTAACATCACCGGTAATCTCTACAACACCTCTTAATAAATCTTCCTGATAAGTTGCTGTTAATTCTGCATCACGAGGAATTACAAAGTTCAATGGATCAAAGTTTGGAATATTTGCATTTAATTCAGCATTGCCTGCTAATTCCATACAGTATACGATTGGTCCTCTTTCGATTGCAATCTTGCCCTTTGTATCTTCTACTAATTCATGGGATTCTGTTAATCTGATTTCCATTGGAATTTCAATTTCAACCACATCATTAGCTTTCCATGTTCTTTCAATTGTTACATAACCATTTGCAGCTGTAGCATCAACAGCTGTGCCATTTACTTTAATAGTTACATCCTGATTCTTCTGTTCGCTTACCCAGCCAGGAATACGAAGCTTCATTGCGAATGCTTTTTCTGCTGCCGGATTAACGGTCATTTTGATATTACCATCCCATGGATAGTTTGTTTCCTGTTTAACTTCTACATCTGTACCATTTACATTGATATCACTTGTGCTTGCAGAGTACATATTTACGAATAAATCATCCTGATGTACATTGTACATATATCCGCCTAATGCTGCGATTGTTCTCATTAAGTTTGGAGGACAGCAAGCGCAGTTAAACCATTCAGAACGATAATTTCCGTTGCTTGTTTCCAATAATGTACTATAGAAGAAACGGTTACCGTCTAAGTTTGTACCTACAAGAACAGAGTTGTAAAGGTTTGTTTCAACCATATCTGCATATTTTCCATCTTCATGAAGAAGATTCATTCTGTGACTCCAGTTTGCAGATGCAATACCTGCACAGATTTCACAGTAAGACTGGTTTGGAGGCAATACATATGCTTCACCATAACCTTCTGCAGAACTTCCCGGTGCGGTTGTTCCGATACCACCAGTGATATATGTTTTACTTTCATGTACTGTATCCCAGATAGTATCTAAGCTCTTAATATAAGCTTCTCTGCTCTCATCACCTTCTGGCAATAATGTAGCGATATCTGTAATACCTGCATAGAAGTAGTTTGCTCTTACAGAGTGACCAACTGCTTCTGTTTCATTTACAAATGGTGTAGCATCCTGAGAATATTCCCAACCTGAATATCCAGATTCACGACCAGATGTATTTCCTCTTCTGTCAATTAAAAGCTGTACGGTATCGTAGTAATCCTGTGCTGTACCTGCACCTTCATACTCTTCCATAAGTTTACCGAATTTAACCATAGCAAGTTCGATTTCTTCGTGACCCGGAACTTCATGACGGTATCCGTTTGGTCCAAATACTTTTACGATGTGATCTGCAAATCTCTTACCAGCTACATATAATCTGTAATCCGGTTCACCGATACCTTCACGATATCTTGTGTAAGCAACTACTGACTCAAGGAAGTGACCTGCATTGTACATTTCATGGTTTGCCATTCCAAGCCAACGATGTGTACCCGGTGTTTCACCACCACTGTAGCTCTGACTTCTTAATGTAAAGAATGTATCAATATAACCATCTGCATACTGAACAGCTTCAATCTTCTGAATCCATCTTTCAATTGTCTCTTCTAAGTATGCTCTCTGAGCTGTCATTTTTTCACTTGTGTCATCCTTAGTTGCATATAATGTATAAGAGATAGCTTCTAAACTCTTATAAATATCGGAATCCTGGAATACGAATCCGTTAAATGCATTGTATGATTCACCGTTTAATTTCTTAATAGCATTATCAAAGTTAGGTTCTCCACCAGAAGCCTGCTGAATCTGATAAATTGCTTTAGATAAGGATGTTGTTGCATTTACCTGCTGTTTTGGTGACCAGAAAGTATCCTGTAACTGTACATTTTCAAATGTTACTGTACTATTTGTTGTACCAACTGCAGCCGGCTCTTTAACAGCAATTTCTGCTAATGCTTCATATTCTTCGCCATCGTACTCAACTACACCTTTTACTGTAAAGGTTTTTCCAGCTTCTGCATAATCTGCAGCATTTACTGCTTCCCATGTTACAGGAAGAAGGGTGGAATTGAATTCTTCTGCAAAGTCATAGCCATTCTTTGTATAGCTTGGTGTCGGATCATCAAATTCGATACCATTTACAACTACAGAATCCGGAAGAATTGGAGCTTTTCCTGCTGCTGTAGATGTCTTATATGTATCAATACTTTCAACACCTTCATTCATAACACGAACTTCTAATTCAGTTGACTGTACCACACCATCTAATGTAGCAGTAACCTTAACAGTTGCTTCACCTTTTGCAAGACCCTTTAAGACAACATCTCTTTCGTCTGCTGCGCCTTCAATTGCAAGATAATCAGCACCTTCTGTAATTTCCCATGTATAAGCTGCTGCATCGGATAATTTTGCAGGAACTGTACCAGCTGTTAATGTTCCTGTCAAACCAACCTGAACACTAGAAGCTCCTGTAATAGTTGCTTTTAAAACCTCTTCTTTTAAAGCATCTGCATAAACTTCCCATTCACTAATACCAACTGCATCATAACCGGCACCTCTGCTGATTAAAAGACGAAGAGAGGTAGTAGTAATTGTTTCTCCAAAGTTTACTACATTCCAGATACCATTTTCTCCATTAAAATCGCCATGCTCAACACCCATATCCGGGAGTTCTACCCATGAACCGTCTTCTGCAAGATAATACATATCCGCATTACCAGCGAATTTTACTCCGCCTCCATTTGCCCACCACATAAGACGAGTAGAGGACATTGTCTGTGCACTATCCCATGTAAGTGAAACTTCCATAGGATACTGATCTTCTGCTGCTCCCCAGCAGTTCCAGCTTGTTCCCGGATCACTTGTCGCTAGTGTACCATCATTTACATTTGTTACCGGCGTATTTTCTTTTAACGCCGCCGCTGTTGCTGTCAGCGCAAGGTTTGTGCCAAGCTCATCCGCTTTTACTTCTGTTGGCACTGCAAACCCCGGAGCAATGGAGGTTACCAGCATCGCGCAGGATAATCCCAAAGCTGCCAGTGCTTTTTGTACATGTTTTCTCATATGTCTTTACCCCTTTCTTTTTTTAATACCCGTAGAAACCCGAGTATTAGTTTCAATACTGAAATTATGGATTATAACTAATAAACACACAAGTAAATTATTTTAAGATAAGTAAAATATTTTATGTTTTAAATGAAATATTTTAAATAATAAAAAAGTCATATACATAGATTGCTCTACATATATGACTCTTCTGCCATTATCTAAAAATTCATTGCCAAAACTCTTCTGACTGATTCTAAAACCTTTGACTTCTCAAATGGCTTAACAATAAAATCGTATGCTCCATTTGAAATTGCATCCATCACCATTGCCTTCTGCCCCATAGCAGAGCACATGATTACTTTCACCTTTGGATGTATCTTCTTTAGGGCTTTTAATGCCTCTAACCCATCCATTTCCGGCATTGTAATATCCAACATCACTAAGTCCGGCATCTCTTGTTCATAAACCTTTAACAATTCAGAACCATTCTTTGCCTCGCACACTTCGTGACCTTCACTTCTTAATATATCTCCTAATGTAACCCGCATAAATAATGCGTCGTCTGCAATTAAAATCTTAGCCATCATTTGTCCTCCCATTCATGATATTAATTATACCACAAAAATTCTATATATCCAACGCTAAGATTTTTTAATTTCACCAATTCTCTTAGATATTTTTAACCTTTGCAATATCTACAGGAGTCAATGTCTTATTTGCAGTTTCAAGGCTTCTTGCTAATGCATTTGCCGTATCCATAGCAGTAATACAATATACACCAGTTTCAATGGCATTTCTTCGAATCAAAAATCCATCTCTGCTCTTATCACCATTCCCCTGTGTCGGAGTATCAATGACTAAGTCAATCTTATGTCCTAAAATCAAGTCCATAACATTTGGAGATTCCTGCGTAATTTTATTGATTCGCAAAGCATCTACACCGTTTGCCTGTAAATATTTGGCAGTACTTCTGGTAGCATAGATTTTATAGCCTAATGCCGCAAATCGTTTTGCCACATCTACGGCTTCTGGTTTATCTGCATCTTTTACCGTCATAATCATTCGTTTATGCTTTGGCAATGTCACTCCTGCACCTAAAAATGCTTTATATAATGCTTCATCAAAATCCTTTGCAATTCCAAGACATTCTCCGGTGGATTTCATTTCCGGTCCAAGGCTGATTTCTGCTCCACGGAGCTTTTCAAAGGAAAATACAGGCATTTTAATGGCAATGTAATCGGCATTTGGCGCAAGTCCGGTTGGATATCCCATATCCTTTAGTGTACTTCCGATGATTACCCGAGTTGCCAAATCTACGATTGGTATTCCTGTTACCTTGCTGATATATGGAACAGTTCTGGAAGAACGAGGGTTTACTTCTATTACATATACCTGATTATCCATCACAATAAACTGGATATTGATTAACCCCACCACATGCAAAGCCTGTGCTAAGCGTTTGGTATATTCTACTATGGTTTCTTTTATCTCTTCGCTGATAGTCGGTGCAGGATAGACAGAAATACTGTCACCGGAATGCACACCGGTTCGTTCAATATGCTCCATAATACCCGGAATCAAAATATCCGTTCCGTCACATACTGCATCTACTTCGATTTCCTTGCCTTGTAAATATTTATCCACCAGAATAGGATGATCCTGTGCAATTCGATTGATAATATCTATAAATTCTTCGATTTCTTCATCATTATAAGCAATTTTCATTCCCTGTCCGCCAAGTACATAGGAAGGACGAACTAAAACAGGATACCCTAAACGATTCGCCACCTCTTTTGCTTCTTCTGCAGTAAATACCGTTCCTCCTGCTGCTCTTGGAATCTGGGTTTTTTCTAAAATCTGGTCAAAAAGCTCTCTATCTTCTGCTGCATCTACATCCTCTGCCTTTGTTCCATATATTTTCACACCCATTTTCATCAGGCTCTCTGTTAATTTAATAGCTGTCTGACCGCCAAACTGCACAACAGCTCCATCCGGCTTTTCGATATTGACAATACTTTCCACATCCTCCGGTGTCAACGGTTCAAAATAGAGCTTATCTGCAATATCAAAGTCGGTAGATACGGTTTCTGGATTATTATTGATAATAATAGTTTCAAAACCTTCTTTTTTGAATGCCCATGTACTGTGTACAGAACAATAATCAAACTCAATACCCTGTCCGATACGGATTGGACCTGAACCAAGTACTAACACTTTCTTTAATGGTTTTGTTTCTGCCGCTTCATTTTCACCGCCATATACAGAATAATAATACGGTGTTTCTGCTTCAAATTCTGCCGCACAGGTATCTACCATTTTATAAACAGCAGTAATTCCGTTCGCATAACGCATCTGCCTGATTTCATCCTCAGTCTTTTCTGTAAGTTCTGCAATGACCTTGTCCGGGAATTCGATGCGTTTCGCTTCTTTTAATAAATCTACGGTAAGCTCTTTTGTCTTTAAAGCCTGTTCCATCTCTACAATAATGGCTAATTTATCGATAAACCATGGATCTATCTGCGTAATCTCATGAATATGCTCATAGCTTACGCCGCGACGAAGTGCCTCTGCTATACAAAAGATTCTGCGGTCATCCACAATTTTCAACTCTTTTTCTAATTCTTTATCTGATAACTTTTCAAAATCATATGCCATCAGACTGTCTACATGCTGCTCTAGAGAACGGATTGCTTTCATCAAAGCACCTTCAAAGTTGTTGCAGATACTCATGACCTCTCCGGTTGCTTTCATTTGAGTAGTTAAGGTTCTCTTCGCTGTAATAAACTTATCAAATGGAAGTCTTGGAATCTTTACTACGCAATAATCAAGCATCGGTTCAAAACTGGCATAGGTCTTTCCTGTAATAGCATTTTTAATTTCGTCTAGGGTATATCCCAACGCAATTTTTGCAGCCACCTTTGCGATTGGATACCCCGTCGCTTTGGATGCTAACGCTGACGAACGGGATACTCGTGGATTTACCTCAATTACACAATATTCAAAGCTGTCCGGATTTAATGCATACTGTACATTACATCCACCGGTAATATTCAGCTCTGAAATAATATTCAAGGCAGAGGTACGAAGCATCTGGTATTCTTTATCCCCTAAGGTCTGGGAAGGTGCCACCACAATACTGTCTCCGGTATGCACACCAACCGGATCCATATTTTCCATATTACAAACAGTAATACAGTTTCCATTTGCATCACGCATTACCTCATATTCGACTTCCTTCCAGCCTGCAATACAACGCTCTACCAAAACTTCACCGACACGGCTCAAACGAAGTCCGTTGGTTAATATTTCAATTAATTCCTGCTCATTATGGGCAATTCCGCCGCCACTTCCACCTAAGGTATATGCCGGACGGAGAACTACCGGATAACCGATAGTATTGGTGAATTTGATACCATCCTCCACATTATGCACTACCAAAGAAGCAGCACATGGCTCTCCAATTTTTTCCATGGTATCTTTAAATGCCTGACGATCCTCTGCTTTAAAAATTGTTTCCGCTGTTGTACCAATCAGCTTTACACCATGCTTCTCTAAAAAGCCAGATTCTGCCAATTCCATGCCAAGATTTAGTCCTGCCTGTCCGCCTAAGGTCGGAAGTACACTATCTGGCTTTTCTTTTAAAATAATCTGCTCTAATACAGGTACAGTTAATGGCTCAATATATACCTGATCTGCAATCTCCTTATCTGTCATAATAGTAGCAGGATTCGAATTTACCAGAACAACCTCTACGCCCTCTTCTTTTAAAGAACGGCATGCCTGTGTGCCTGCATAGTCAAACTCTGCTGCCTGACCGATAACAATAGGACCAGAACCAATCACTAATACTTTTTTGATATTCGGATTCTTTGGCATTATTTTGTACCTCCCATCATATCCATAAATCTGTCAAATAAATATGCACTGTCCTGTGATCCGGGACAGGCTTCCGGGTGAAACTGTACGGTAAAAATCTTCTTTCCGATATATTCCAAGCCTTCATTTGTACCATCATTCACATTGACAAATGCCGGCTTTGCAATTCCTTCATCCAGAGTATCTGTATCTACCACATACCCATGATTCTGTGAAGAGATATACACTCGTTTGGTCTTCAAATCCTTCACCGGATGATTGCCTCCACGATGTCCGTATTTCATTTTGTGGGTATCTGCTCCATTTGCCAATGCCATCAGCTGATGTCCCAGACAAATAGCAAAAATCGGCGTATCAGAAGCATAAAGCTTTTTGATTTCTTCGATAATTTCTGTACATTCCTTTGGATCTCCAGGGCCATTGCTTAGCATAATACCATCCGGATTTTCTGCTAAAATTTCTTCTGCTTTTGTGTGTGCCGGATAAATAGTCACCTGACATCCTCGCTTATTTAAGGACTGGGCAATATTCTTTTTCGCACCAAAATCAAGAAGTGCTACTTTCTTTCCTTTTCCTTCTAACACTCTTTTTTCACTGCAGGTTACTTTGTCTACGACATTTCCTGTCTTGTATGCTTTTAACTGAGGAATGATTTTATCAATAATATAATTCTCATTGGTAGTAATCATACCGTTCATGGTGCCCTTTTCACGAAGAATCTTCGTAAGAGCTCTGGTATCAATACCGGCAATTCCCGGAATATCATGACGGGTTAAAAAATCCCCTATTGTGCCTTCGCAGCGAAAATTGCTCGGCATTCTGGATAATTCACGGACAATATACCCATCCACCCATGGACGCTCTGACTCCATATCCGGTGTAATTCCATAATTACCAATCAAAGGATAGGTCATAACAACCGCCTGCCCTGCATACGAGGGGTCAGTCAGCACCTCTAAATATCCTGTCATTGAAGTATTAAAAACAATTTCACTGATGACTTCTCTTGTAGAACCAATACTGATTCCTTCAAACACATTCCCATCTTCGAGTATTAAAAATGCTTTCATGATTTTGCCCTTTCCTTTCCTGTAATATCTTTTATAATTTTCGAATATATGTTCTGTTTTGGCAAAAAAAAAAGAGTATTCTTCTTTTTCCTTCGTTGGATATTTGAGGACGATGTCGTCCTTAACTGTCCTCGCAGTATTCAAATTGTAAAGAGTTTATCACAATAAAAAATAATTTTCAACCATCAATATAAACAAAATCCTTACAAATATATTCCCTTTTAGGGAAATTCTATACACATCCAGAGTAAAATGGAAGTACCACCTTTTGTGATACTTCCATTCTAATAGTTCTCTTTATTCTGTTAATAATGGTGCTGCCCATGGATAACCTTCTGCTGTACCATTATAATAAATTGCTGCTAATTTTTCACAGCCATCAAATGCATGATCTCCAATCTCTGTCACACCATCCGGTATCGTAATCTCTGTAAGATTTGTGCAATAGTAAAATGCATCCTGTTCAATAACCGTTACAGCATTTGGAATGGTAATTGCTGTCAGACCTGAGCACTCAGCAAATGCTGTATTTCCGATGGTTGTCACTGTTTCCGGTATATAGAGACTTACTATACTTGTACAACGCTGAATCAGGTTGTCCGGAAGCTTTTCAAGCTGAACTGGAAGAATAAGCTGTCTAAGCTTTGTACAATCTCTAAATGCTGCTGAGCCTAATGATGTAACACTATCCGGAATCATAACTGTTTCTAAACTGCTGCACATATCAAATGCTGCCACACCAATTTTTGTAAGTGTATTTGGGAAAATGATTCCGCTAAGGCTTGTACATCCGCTAAAAGCATGACCTTCAATTTCTTTTAAATAAGGCGGCAGTTCAATACTGCACAAACTGCTACAGTTTCTAAATGCAGACTGACTAATTTTTGTCACATTATTTTGAATGGAAACGGATGTCAGCTTCACACAATCCTGAAATGTACCAATACCTATTTCATAGGCATTGATTGAAACAACTGCTTTTTGCAAATTTTCACAGCCCCTAAAAGCCCATTCCCCTAAATATGTTACCGGAATAGTAACCTCTGTAAGCTTATCACACTCTGCAAAGGCATGATTATCAAATCCAATATAGTCATTTTCCGGAATTATCAATTTACCATCTAAGATATCACTGCTAGAATTTATCCCCGTATTGATATCCCAGTTTGTACTGATATATCCTGTATCTACTTTGATTGTTCCATTGGCAAGTAAATCAGCCCATTTTATTTTTAATGTATTTGTAACAGGATCATATAATCCAGGTTCTAATGCAGTTACCTCCGGCTCTGTTATATCCGGTGTTTCCGGTGTTTCCGGTGTTGGTTGTGGCTGTGGTGTTACTTCTGTCACATCCTCCGGCTTAACTGATACTTCAAAAACAGCCCTTGCCTTTTTATTTACTGCGGAACATATTACAATCCCTACATTCCCTGCGGATATGCCTGTGATTTTTCCATTGGGTGTTACCGTTGCTATTCTTCCATTCGCAGAAAAACATTCAATAGCTTTACTGCTTAAGCCTATTGCTTTTTTGACCTGAATGGTATAAGTTTCCCCCGGTTTGATGGTAGCATTTGTCTCTTTTAATGTAAGCTGTACCTTTTTAGGTTTGCTTTTTACCGTAACCTTGAATTTTGCTTTCACTTTCTTATTTGCTTTGGAGGTTACTGTAATGGTTGCTTTTCCTTTTTTCTTTGCAGAAACATATCCTTTTGAAGAAACAGTTGCAACTCTTGAATTGCTGCTGCTGCATTTAATCTTTGCATTTTTCAGATTCTTGACTTTTTTAACAGAAATATTTGTGTACTCACCTGCATATAGAGTTACCTTTTTCTTTGCCAAGATAATCTTTCCTGCTGCTGCCTGTGTTTCTGTCGGAATAACAGATATACCTGAAATTACAAGAAACATAACTAACAGCATTGAAATTGCCTGTTTAAATCGTTTACTCTTTCCCATGTGCATCTCCTCCTATTCATATAAAAAGATAAAAAAGTACTACACAAAAATGCGTCCCACCACGCTTTTTTGTGTAGTACTATTTTACCATTTCTTTATTCCTATCGTCAACCTGATACTGACTTATTTTATAATTTCTTTTCCACCCATATATGGCTGTAAAGCCTTTGGAATATTTACACTTCCATCTGCATTTAAGTTGTTCTCTAAGAATGCAATTAACATACGAGGCGGTGCTACTACAGTATTATTCAGTGTATGTGCAAAATATTTATTGCCATCCTTGTCTTTTACACGAATTTTTAATCTTCTCGCCTGTGCATCACCTAAATTAGAACAGCTTCCTACTTCGAAGTATTTCTTCTGTCTAGGAGACCATGCTTCTACATCACAGGATTTTACTTTTAAGTCTGCAAGGTCACCGGAACAGCACTCTAGTGTACGAACCGGAATATCTAAGCTGCGGAATAAATCAACGGTATTCTGCCACAATTTATCATACCATTCCATAGATTCTTCCGGTTTACATACAACGATCATTTCCTGTTTTTCAAACTGGTGGATACGATATACACCTCGCTCCTCAATTCCATGTGCGCCCTTTTCCTTACGGAAGCATGGAGAATAGCTTGTTAAAGTATATGGCAATTTTTCTTCTTCATTAATTGTATCAATAAATTTACCAATCATGGAATGCTCAGAAGTTCCGATTAAGTATAAATCTTCACCTTCGATTTTATACATCATAGCTTCCATTTCATCAAAGCTCATAACGCCTGTTACAACATTACTACGAATCATGAATGGCGGAATACAATAAGTGAAGCCTCTTTCAATCATGAAATCTCTTGCATAAGAAATCACTGCAGAATGTAATCTGGCGATATCTCCCATCAAATAGTAGAAACCATTTCCTGCTACCTTTCTTGCACTGTCGAGATCGATTCCCTTTAATCTCTCCATAATATCGGTATGATATGGAATCTCGAATTCCGGTACAACAGGCTCGCCATACTTCTGAACCTCTACGTTCTCTTCATCACTTTTACCAATTGGAACACTTGGATCAATAATGTTTGGAATCGTCATCATAATCTTAGTTACTTTTTCATTGAGTTCCTTCTCTTTTTCTGCAAGCTCTTCTAATTTGGAAGCCTGTGCAGCTACCTGCTTTTTCACTTCTTCCGCTTCTTCCTTCTTGCCTTGTGCCATTAACGCACCAATTTGTTTAGAGATTTTATTTCTTTCTGCACGAAGATTATCTGCTTCCTGCTGTGTTTTTCTTGCTTCTGCATCAAGCACGATTACTTCATCAACAAGTGGCAATTTATGATCCTGAAATTTCTTTTTAATATTTTCCTTAACTACCTCTGGATTTTCTCGTAAGAATTTAATGTCGATCATTTTTATTACTCCTTTAACTCTTTTTATATATCATGCTCAGTTTCCTGAGTTTATTACCGTCACTTCGTTCCGATTACAAGCAAAAATCTATCGTGAATTTGCTCATCTATACTATTTGATTACTTCCTGAATAACAATTTTTGTTTCCTGAATCAAATCAATAATCTTTTCTTTATTAATAGGTTGTCCGTATTTGTCATTTATAACACGAAGCACTGGTCTTTCTGGAAAATGAACATTCTGCTTCATAACAACTGCCAGCTCACCTTCATTGGTTTTCACCTTAGAGCCAACCGGATATACTGCTATCAACTGTAAAAAGGTCTGAACAATTTCATCATCAAACCATATTCCACTATAATTTCTGATGCAGTTGATTGCTTCATGTACGCGGATTCTTGCTTTACCAATTCCACAAATCATTTCATCAAATTCATCTACGACTCCTAATATCTGACATGCCTTTGATACCAAATCGGTTCCCATGGAATAGCCTGAACCATCTCTATGTTCATGATGATTCAAAATAATATTTTTTGCTTCTTCTGAAATCCAGTTCTCTTTTTTAATGGCTGTATAACTGTAAATCGGATGCTTCTTATATTCATCCTGATCCTTTGCAGGTAACAGGTGAATATCCTGATCTTCATAACGAACTACAAGATATCTTAAACCGATATCATGAAGTAATGAACTGACACTAATGTCATAAACCTCTTTCTCTGATAACTTCATCTTAAGCGCAATCAAAGTTGCAATCGTACATGTGGTAAGGGAGTGCTCATAAATGTCAGCACTTCTTTCCTTAATATCATAGATACGTTCTACCACTGCATCCTCTTCTAAAATATCAACAATAATATTCTGCGCTGTTTCTGCAATTTCCTTTAAGCCTTCTGTCTGTTGATACACATGAAGCTCTAAGATGTCCTTTACCTTATTCTTAATCTTTACCTCTACATCATCTTTCAGAATGGTTATCTCCTGAAGAGTAAGTCTCGGCTCATCTTCCTTTTTTTCCTCAATATAAACTGTTACAATGGAAAGCTCACGAAGCTTATCAATATAAGCATCTTTGATTTCTGTTCCTTTTCCAAGTAATATAGTATAGTCCTCTAACAAGACATCTTTGGCGAGCACATCGCCTTCCTTTAGATCTTCTACTGTAATTAATTTCATAAAGAGGTTCCCCTTTCTCTTATTCTGCATCTGGATTTGATGCTGTTCCTTCTATTGCTCTCTCTACAGCTACTTTTTCTTCATTACTTAAATCAATGGCGGAAGTACCATTTTTAATTCTCTTTGTATAGGAATAACATCCTTCACTACTGTGTACGGAATTCAACAAAATACCATTGTCATTCTCATCCAGAAGTACTAAAGCAAAGCTAAGTTTTCCTCCCATTTCCTTAAAGGCATCATATTTTACAAGTCCCATTTTCTGGAAATTAAATTTCTGTCTACTGAATAACTCTACAATATCTTTTCTATTCTTTTCTACATGATTTTTAATAAAAGTATTGTCTTCATATAGCTTCATGATATCCGTTTCCAGACTTCCTGCATTTTTTCCCTGCATGAACTTATTATACTTTTTCGTAAATTTACTTATCTGCGAAAAGGCTATAACAATTAGAATTAACAGAATGACATTGATAATCAGTAACCCAAGCAATAAATACCCTACATCTACCGAACCTAGTCCTATCATATTTAAAAAATTACTATTCATTCTTATATCCCCTTTTCCCTACTTATGACTGTTTCATACTAGACAAAAACTCAATTAATCTATCCAAATCTTCATTTGAATAAAATTCAATTTCGATTTTTCCGGCTCCATTCTTACCCTTTGCATTAATGGAAACCTTTCTACTGAGCTTTTCCTTCAATCTATCTTCAATATCCTGATAGATATATTGTAGGTTCTTTGGTGTCTCTTCCTTCTTAGGTTTATCGTCAGGTTTTAAGATCGCCTTAACCAGCTTCTCAACTTCTCTTACACTTAATTTCTCGTCGAAAATTCTCTGTGCAAGTTGTAGCTGCTGCTCTGCATCCTCAATTGGAATCAAAGCTCTTGCATGTCCGGTAGAAAGCATATCATCTATAATCATTTGCTGAACCCCATCACAAAGCTTTAATAAACGCATACTGTTTGTAACTGTAGTTCTACTCTTTGAAACTCTTTCTGCAACTTCATCCTGCTTCAGATTAAATTCTTCTAACAAACGCTTATATGCTAATGCTTCTTCAATTGGATTTAAATCTTCTCTTTGAATATTTTCAATTAAAGATATTTCTACAATTTCCTGACTAGTATAATTTCTTATAATAACAGGTACTTCCTTTAATCCGGCAAGCTTCGCTGCACGCCATCTTCTCTCTCCGGCAATAATCTCATAATAATCACCTCTATCCTGTACTAAAATTGGCTGTAACAGACCAAACTGCTTAATAGAATCTGCTAATTCCTGTAATGCATCCTCATCAAAATGCTTTCTCGGCTGTTCTCTGTTTGGTTCTACTTTTGTAATCTTGACAATCGTTTCCGCCTGATTTGTTCCCTGTTGTTCCTCTATTGTTTTTTTAGGAGGTACATATTCTGAAGGAATTAGGGTATCTAATCCTTTTCCTAATCCTTTTCCCTTTATAGCCATATTCTATTCTCCTTTATTTTTTAATTATTTCATCTGCTAATGCCAGATAACTCTCTGCACCTGCTGATTTTGGATCATAGATATTAATCGGTTCTCCATGGCTTGGCGCTTCTGCTAATCGAATATTTCTTGGTATCACAGTCTTATATATCTTCTGTTTCAAATTGTTCTTTACATTTTCAACAACCTGTGCAGACAGATTTGTTCTTGAATCATACATGGTGAAAACAACACCTTCCATGTCTAAGTCAGGATTCAATCTTTCTTTTACCAAATTAACGGTATGAATAAGCTGACTCAATCCTTCCAACGCATAATACTCACACTGAATTGGAACCAATACAGAGTCAGCAGTTGTCATTGCATTGACAGTTAACATGCTTAATGATGGTGGACAATCAATAATAATATAATCGTATCTGTCTCTTACCCAATCAACTTCATTCTTTAGTATGTATTCTTTTCTCTCTACTCCGATTAATTCTATTTCGGCTGCAGCAAGATTAACATTCGATGGTAAAATCGAAACATTTTTTACAACATCTTTGATAATACAATCCTCAATAGAACATTCTCCGAGCATTAATTCATATATGGTATTCTCTAATTCATTCTTCTCAATACCATATCCGCTTGTTGTATTTCCCTGAGGATCAATATCAATTACCAATACTTTTTTACCTTTTTCTGCAATACAAGCAGATAAGTTAATCGATGTTGTTGTTTTTCCAACTCCACCCTTCTGGTTAGCAATCGCAATTATTTTTCCCATTTTGATCCTCCTAATTTTTTCGTCTCTGTATATGATTATATCACTAATGAGTATGATATGCTAGAAAGTTTTGTATTTTATTTTATAGTTAATATGGAAATTAATTATGTTACTACTATTTTCTAATGTTTCACGTGAAACATTATGCTTGTAGTCTTATTAAATTCAAGCTTTGCGTGTTAAAGTGAGCCATGCTGGACAGTGGCTAAATTGCTCGTCGGGAGCACGCTCACGTAAAAGCAACTTTAGACAGTGGACAATACGGCGAACGCCGCGACAACGAGCAGCTGTGCTGCGAGTCTGTCGATATGGCTCACATGTAGTGAGGTGTCATGTGCCGCCCAAGCCAGCCACTATGCTGCTCATATCGGGACGCTTATTTGGTATTTTCTAAATGGAGAGTTCGGCATCTTTGATTAGTCTTGTCCTGCGCAAACTCGCCCTGCTAACGCAGTGCTCAAACAAGACTCTGGACAAGACTTGATGCCTCCTTGCTCCATTAACAAAATACACACAACGCTTTACTCAATTCGCAGCATGGTGGCTGGCATGGGCGGCACTTAACTACCACTACGCTGTGAAAGCTTTAATCTATGAATTCATATCGTTCAGCGAAGTGTGGCAGGGTTGGCAGAGTGTTGTTCACAATTCTGTAAATCAAAG
>JAGALK010000115.1 GCA_017625255.1 Lachnospiraceae bacterium | reverse complement strand
GATGGCAATGGTCATGTTGGTGCAGGTTTAGGAAAAGCAACTGAAATTCCTGAAGCAATCCGCAAAGGAAAAGAAGATGCTATGAAGAAACTCATCGAAGTTAAATTAGATGAAAACAACAGTATTACACATGATACAGTTGGTAAACATACTGGCGCATCCGTATTATTAAAGAGAGCACCTGAAGGTACTGGAGTTATCGCTGGTGGTCCGGCTCGTAATGTATGTGAGCTTGCGGGTATCAGCAACATTCGTACAAAATCTTTAGGATCTAACAATAAGCAGAATGTAGTACTTGCTACAATCGATGCTTTAAGCAAGTTAAAATCTCCGGAAGAAGTAGCGAGACTTCGCGGTAAATCCGTAGAAGAAATCTTGGGCTAAGGAGGAATTTAAAATGGCAGATAAATTAAAAATCACACTTGTAAAGTCTACAATTGGTGCAGTTCCAAAGAACAAAAAAACAGTTGAAGCTTTAGGCTTAAGCAAAATCGGCAAAACTGTTGAAATGCCAGATAATAAGGCAGTTCGTGGAATGATTCAGAATGTTAGACATTTAGTAAAAGTAGAAGAAATCTAATCATAAAGATAAGGAGGTGTCAGGATGGATTTATCAAACTTAAGCCCAGCAATGGGTTCCGTACAGAATGATAATTTCAGAAGAGGCCGTGGACACGGTTCAGGAAATGGTAAAACTGCTGGTAAGGGACACAAGGGACAGAAAGCTCGTTCAGGAGCTCCAAGACCTGGTTTCGAAGGTGGACAGATGCCATTATATAGAAGACTTCCTAAGAGAGGATTTACATGCAGAAATTCCAAAGAAATCGTTGGAATCAACATGTCAGCTCTTGAAGTATTCGAAAATGACGCTGTTGTTACAGTGGAAAGCTTAATCGAAGCAGGAATCGTTAAGAATCCTAGAGATGGAGTGAAGATTCTTGGTGGTGGTGAACTTACTAAGAAGCTTACTGTACAGGTAAACGCATTCAGCGCAAGCGCAAAAGAAAAGATTGAGGCTCTTGGCGGAAAAGCAGAGGTGATCTAATGTTAAAGACACTCCGTAATGCATTTAAAATTAAAGATATACGGAATAGATTAATATTCACATTTTTAATGATGGTTGTCATCAGAATCGGAAGTCAGCTTCCGGTTCCTGGTGTCAACGGAGAGCTGTTTGCGAGCTGGTTTGAAGGTCAGGCTGGTGATGCATTTAGTTTCTTCGATGCAGTAACTGGTGGTTCTTTTGAACAGATGTCAATTTTTGCATTGAGTATCACACCATACATTACTTCTTCCATCATTATGCAGTTGTTAACGATTGCTATTCCAAAATTGGAAGAAATTCAGAAAGATGGCGAAGAAGGTAGAAAAAAAATTGCAGAGATTACCCGATATGTAACAATCGGTCTTGCAGTTGTTGAATCTATTGCATTAACTATTGGTTTCAATAGAAGTGGATACTTAGTAGAGAGCAATGCTTTAACTATGATTTTAGTAATCGTTACATTAACTGCTGGTTCAGCAGTATTAATGTGGTTAGGTGAAAGAATCACAGAAAAAGGTATTGGAAATGGTATTTCTATCGTCCTTGTTATCAATATCATTTCAAGAATTCCAGAAGATATGACTGCTTTATATGAACAGTTTATCGCTGGAAAAACACCTGCAAAAGGTGTTTTAGCGGCAGTAATCATTATTGCAATTATTGTAGCTATGGTAGTATTTGTTATTCTTCTTCAGGATGCTCAGAGAAGAATCCCTGTGCAGTATTCCAAAAAGATTCAGGGCAGAAAACAGGTTGGCGGACAGTCATCCTTTATTCCTTTAAAGGTCAGCACCAGTGGTGTTATTCCTGTAATCTTTGCACAGTCTCTTATGCAGACACCGGTAATCATTGCGTCTCTTATGGGAAAAGGTAATGGAACCGGAATTGGAAGTCAGATTTTGAAAGGTTTATCCCAGTCAAACTGGTGTGACCCAAGTGATCCGATTTATTCTATCGGCCTTGTAGTGTATATTGCATTAATTATTGCATTTGCATATTTCTATACATCTATTACTTTCAATCCATTGGAAATTGCAAATAATATGAAAAAACAGGGTGGTTTTATTCCTGGTATTCGTCCGGGCAAACCAACAAGTGACTACTTGAATAATTTATTAACATATATTGTCTTTATTGGAGCTGTAGGTTTAGCATTTATCGCATTCGTACCAATTTTCTTTGCCGGTGTGTTTAATGCAAATGTATCCTTCGGTGGAACATCTATCATCATTATCGTGGGTGTAGTTGTAGAGACAATCAAACAGATTGAATCACAGATGTTAGTGCGTCACTATTCAAGTTTTTTAAATAAATAATAACTGTTTGTGAAGAGCAACATCTGGTGTACTTAATATGCATTTGGAGATACTGGCTTTTGCCGTATCTCCAATCGTGCATTTCAAAAAAATAGATTTTTTTTGAATTTTATGAAAAGTGAGGGTTTGATATGAAAATTATCATGTTAGGAGCTCCAGGAGCTGGAAAAGGAACACAGGCAAAACAGATTGCCGAAAAATATGCAATTCCACATATCTCTACAGGAGATATTTTCCGTGCAAACATCAAAGAAGGAACAGAGCTTGGAAATAAAGCAAAGACCTATATGGATCAGGGCTTATTAGTTCCGGATGAGTTAGTTGTAGAATTAGTAGCAGACAGAATCGTAAAAGATGATTGTAAAAATGGTTTTGTATTAGATGGTTTCCCAAGAACTATCCCACAGGCAGAAGCGTTAGATGCAGCTTTAGAGAAAATGGGAGAGAAAATGGACTATGCTATTGATGTAGATGTTCCGGATGAGAACATTGTAAATCGTATGAGCGGAAGAAGAGCATGTTTAAACTGTGGTGCTACTTATCATATTGTAACTATTCCTACAAAAGTAGAAGGAATCTGTGATAAATGTGGAAATGAAGTAGTATTACGAGCTGATGATCAGCCGGAAACAGTTCAGAAGCGTCTTACTGTATATCATGAGCAGACACAGCCATTGATTGATTATTACAGCAATCAGGGAATTTTAAAATCTGTAGATGGAACACTTTTGATGGATGATGTATTTGCAGCCATCGTAGAGATTTTAGGAGCTTAATTTATGCCGGTGACAATCAAATCTGCCCGGGAGATAGAACTCATGCGGGCAGCTGGTAAAATCCTTGGAAAGGTACATCAGGATTTAGGAAAAGCATTAAAGCCGGGGATGACTACATTAGAGATTGACCGTATAGGAGAAGAAATGATTCGCAGCTTCGGATGTATTCCCTCCTTCAAAAATTACAATGGTTATCCGGCATCTGTATGTGTATCCGTAAATGATGAGGTAGTACATGGTATACCTACAGCAAAAAGAACCATACAGGAAGGCGATATTGTAAGTCTGGATATAGGAGTTATCTATAAAGGATATCATTCCGATGCAGCTAGAACTCATGGTATAGGTGAGATATCAGAGAATGCGAAACAGTTGATACAGCGAACCAGAGAATGTTTCTTTGCTGGTATTCAATATGCGGTTGCAGGTAATCACTTGCATCAGATGTCAGCAGCGATTAATGATTATGCTGATAAGTTTGGCTATGGTGTGGTACGGGACTTGGTAGGGCATGGAATAGGTTCTCACCTTCATGAGGACCCGGAAATACCAAATTTTCGAAAATTGACCAGAGGAATCCGGCTTCGCCCGGGAATGACCTTAGCAGTTGAACCTATGATTAATGAAGGAACTGCACATGTAGACTGGTTGGATGATGACTGGACAGTTGTGACCAGAGATGGGAAGCTTTCAGCACATTATGAAAATACCATATTGATTACAAATGGCCGACCGGAAATTTTATCCATTACAGAGGACGAAATTGCAGAAGGAATCTGGATACCGGAGGAAAAAGCATGAATATAGAATTTGCAAAATCTCTATCCGGACATGATAAAAATCAGGTTTATCTGATTTGGAAAAAAGAAGAGCAGTTTGTCTGGTTGGTAAATGGAAAGAATCATACAATAGAAAAACCAAAAAAGAAAAATACAAAACATTTTCAGATAGTAAAAAATATTCCGGAAATTGTAAAGGAATGGCTAAATGAAAATACCATATTGACCGATGATACAATTCGTCAGGTAATCAAAGTATATGAACGATCAATCAATAAGTAGGAGGCAATTAAAATGTCAAAAGCAGATGTTATCGAAGTAGAAGGAACCGTTGTAGAAAAACTTCCAAACGCAATGTTTCAGGTAGAATTAGAAAATGGTCATCAGATTTTAGCACATATCAGTGGTAAATTAAGAATGAACTTCATTCGTATTTTACCGGGAGATAAAGTTACTATTGAAATGTCCCCATATGATTTGACAAAGGGCAGAATCATTTGGAGAGATAAATAAAAAATGTCCTAAAAATTAGGTTGACTCCAAATTGCCGTTGTGCTATAATGCTATACGGATGTTTTTGGAATTGTCACGAGTAGCACCTAAATATTCGTGACGGTGGGCAGTAATAGGAAAGGAGGATTTGCTGTGAAGGTAAGATCATCAGTTAAACCTATTTGCGAAAAATGCAAAGTTATTAAAAGAAAAGGAAGCATCAGAATTATCTGTGAGAATCCTAAACACAAACAGAGACAGGGTTAATTCCTGTTAGTTCGCATGAGCGGACACAATCATAATTATGTGCGGCTGCAGTGAAACGCCGGAATGGTTGTTATCGCTGTTCATAATAATTATAATTTTGCAGTGCGAAAGTGCTGTCGCAGTCTGTAATCGGATTTAACATACCGAAGTCCGGTCAGACATCTTTTGATTTTAGGTTATGGGTTTCTATGTGAGTTTGCATATGCATTCCATAGAAATCGAAGTTTGCCATGTATCCAAAGGAAAGTCTTAATGGAGTTTCCGGAGGTATGAGGAGAAAGCGTAAGCTTTCAAATGCTGATAATAGGTGTATGCACAACATTTCAGGCCGGGGAACCGGAGCTGTATAGGTTTATTATCAGAAGTAGTTTTGCTTAGGGGAGAAACGACTTAAGCCAGAAAAAAGAATTTTATGGAGGTGCAACGACGAATGGCTCGTATCGCAGGTGTAGATTTACCAAGAGAAAAGCGTGTTGAAATCGGTTTGACTTACATTTACGGAATCGGTAGAACAAGTTCTAACCGCATCCTTGCAGCAGCAAATGTTAATCCAGATACACGTTGTCGTGATTTAACAGACGAAGAAGTAAAGAGAATTAGTGAAGTAATTGATGAAACTCAGACTGTAGAAGGTGATTTAAGAAGAGAAATCGCTTTAAACATTAAGAGACTTCAGGAAATCGG
>JAGALK010000114.1 GCA_017625255.1 Lachnospiraceae bacterium | reverse complement strand
TTTTATTGTATGTGAATTTAAAAGCATGAATTTTCTGATTGTCATAGAAATGGCGTTTAGAAGCGGAAACATCCGCTTGAATTCCAGACATAAATTTGCCTAGAAATGAAAATATGCTTTGAGTATAGTTTAGCATATATACTTTAAAAAGCAACTTAATTTTTTTATGAAAAATGTATAAAATAAGGGCAGAAAGCTTTTTAGCAGCTCTCTGCCCACTTCTTGTTATAGAAGCTTTAAATTCATAGACTTTTCATCATACACTTACTAAAATACATAATAACAAAATTTTCCCTTCTCATACCATGCTGTAAAATCACTTCTATTGTATCCTCCAAATCCATTCATAGCACTATAGTCAATAACAACAAAATTGCCTTTGCCATAAATTTTATTTATAATCAAAGATTTTGGATTTTTTAATAGACTTTTTAATTTTCTTTTTGCATTTTTTACCAGCACATCATGATCATATACATAGGCTGTTATTGTATATGTCTTTCCTGATATTTTTGCCTTTATTTTTGTCTGTCCATGAGAATTTCCCCGTATTTTTCCACTTTTAACGGATGCTACTGATGTACTACCTACTTTCCATTTTGCCTTTTTATATCCTTTTATATTCTTAGCTAATGTTTTTAGTTTTGCTGACTTACCCTTAACTATTTCAACATATGTACTATTTACTGTTACTGTACAGTTTGCTTTTTTAGATCCCATCTGAACAGTAATCGTAGCTTTTCCTAATCCCTTCGCCTGAACATTTCCCATACTATCTACTGTGGCAACTTTCTTATTGGAGCTTTTCCATGCTATCGTATCCGTTGCATATGCCGGAGTATACTTTTCTGTCAAACTGTATTTTTCACCTACAGCTAAAGATATATTTTTTTTGTTCAGCGTTAATGTTTCCGTTGGAACACTCATTGTTGGAACAGCATTCATTGAAAAACTATACCTAAAACGATACTTATAAATTTCCTGTATTACAAGCGTATAATTTCCCGCCGGTAATACTGTGGAGAAAGTTTTCTCATCATAAGGAATATAATCACTGTCTTCAAACACCACATTTCCCACGCTATTTTTTATCTTTAACAAACACTTACCATATGTACTATCATCAAATACAATTGACACTGTTGACTCCACCGGCACTTGAAAGTAAAACTCTTTTTGCTCATTTGAACCTAAATTCCCCTTTTCACTCATTAATTCTGTCGCAGCATGAACTGTGGAAGGAATACATATAATCGTCAACATTACCATCATACATATACCTACGATAATCCTTTTAACAAAACTCTTTGCTTCCATAACATAACCTCCATCTTTTGTTTTTACTGTTATTATAAATATTTATAAAAAAATAGCTTATGTAAATAATAGCTTATACAAATACTATTGTCAATTATTTCAATACTTTATCCACCATTAGAAAACATATTATATAGTATGATAATCGCAAAGTAAGGAGGATTTGATATGGTTGATTTTGGAAACATACTAAAAACATTACGCTTGAAAGAAAATATGACACAAGCCCAACTAGCAAACAAATTGGGACTTACCAAATCTGTTATCAGTGCTTATGAAACAGGACTACGCTTACCCTCTTATGATATTCTTATTCATATTGCAAAAATTTATAATGTAAGTACAGATTATCTGTTAGGATTAGAGCATAAACAGGAAATTGACTTATCCGGTTTATCACAACAAGAGATTGATGCTCTTTTAAATTTGATTAGAGCAATGAAACAAAATTAACTTTAAAATACCCAAACAAAAAAACACATATACTCATATTTCTACAAGTATATGTGTCTGCACAATTACCTAAATATTAAATAACTTTCCTATCTATGCTATTATTTTCATACTGTACTATGCTTTTCTTCTATTTTTCTTCACAAACCTGAAAAATATAAAACTTCAAATAATAACTCTCATCCGCTGCCCACAAAATCGGATGATCTGCAGATTGGGTACGAAATTCCACCTGACGAAGGCGTTTATGTACATTGGCTGCTGCCTGATGTATGGTCTTTGTAAACAATTCATAATCCATAAAATGTGAACAAGAGCAGGTAGCCAGATATCCACCGGGCTTTACTAATTTCATTCCACGAAGATTAATCTCTCGATATCCCTTTATGGCATTTTTAATAGAATTTCTGGACTTTGTAAATGCCGGTGGGTCTAAAATCACCACATCAAACTTTTCACCCTTCTTTTCTAATTCCGGTAATAACTCAAATACATCCACACACTGGAATTTCACCGTATCTTCCAAGCTATTTAGCTTCGCATTTTCCGCAGCCTGATGCACAGCAAGCTCTGATGCATCTACACCTAATACGCTTTTTGCTCCGGCAATTCCTGCATTTAAAGCAAAAGAACCTGTATGGGTAAAGCAGTCTAAAACCTTTGCGCCTTTACATAATCTTTGAATTGCCAGACGATTATATTTCTGATCCAAGAAAAAGCCTGTTTTTTGCCCATCCTTCACATCAACAATATATTTGACACCGTTTTCAATAATTTCCACATTGGTATCGAATTCCTCCCCAATAAAGCCTTTTACCCGTTCCATACCTTCATTGCTGCGAACCTTGGCATCACTTCTTTCATATACACCACGAATCTTTATTCCATCTGCCGCTAAAATCTCTTTTAACAGCTCTACAATGGTCAGTTTAAATCTGTCTATGCCAAGAGCCAAAGACTGCACAACTAAAACATCTGAAAACTTATCTATCACCAATCCCGGCAAAAAATCCGCTTCGCCAAAAACCACCCGGCAGCTAGAGGTATCTACCGTCTTTTTACGATAATCCCATGCATCCTGCAAACGCATACGAAGAAACTCTGTGTCAATTTCCTGCTCTGCTTTTCTAGTCATCATGCGTACACGAATTTTAGAATTCTGATTGATAAATCCCTTTCCCATAGGATAACCGTCAAAATCATGTACAGTCACGATATCCCCATTTTTAAAGCTTCCTACTATAGTAGCAACTTCATTGTCATATACCCATGAACCACCGGATTTTAAGGTTCTGCCTTCACCCTTTTTCAATGTTACAATTGTCATTCTTTTTCTCCTTTTGCTGTGATATAAATACCAATACTTACCAATATCAATGCGACTATACTCTTTATTCCAGATGCCTGTTCAGTTTCGCCTAACAATAACGCCGATAAAATCACTCCAAAAACCGGATTCATAAAGCCGAATACCGCCACCTTTGACACCGGATTGTATTTTAAGAGTATGCCCCAAAGAGAATACGCCACTGCTGAAATGCACGCCAGATAAAGCAACATGCACACACCCATAGTGGTTATCCTAGTCAATCTTCCACCCATGAAAAATCCTGTTGCCATCATAATCATTCCACCTACGACAAATTGCCAGCCGCTTAGCAATACCGGATTTTCTGTTTTGGAATATCTTTTTAAATATACAGATGAAAATGCATACGCGATGGTAGACAAAAAGATAAATCCTTCACCCAAAAAGCTTAACGACATATCCAAACCATTTCCATTTATATTGACAAGTACTACACCAATAAACCCTACTAAACAGCCAAGCATTTTCGCCCCTGTCAGCTTTTCCTGTCTAAATATCAGACTTGCAACCAATATTGCTATAAACACATTCACCCCTTCTATGATAGAGGCTTTGACACCGGTAGTATTTGCCAGTCCAACATAAAAAAACAGATATTGCAAAACCGTTTGCAAAAGACTCAGCTTAAAGATTTTAGGTATCGTCTCCTGCTGTGGCAACAGCCACTCCCGATTTAAAATACTGCCAATGATAATCACTAATATTCCCGCCAAGGTAAACCGCAAACCTGCAAACAGTATTTGGGTTGCCACGGCATTAGACGGAATGTCAAATAATTCATAACCGATTTTTATACATGGAAATGCACTTCCCCATAAAGCACAACAAATTAATGCACAAAAACATACCATAAAAGTGCTCTGCATTATATGTTTCTTTTGCTTCATACTTCAATCTCTCCCTGTTTAATATTTATATAGAAACCGCTTGCGATTCCTGTTTTATTTTATGATTAAACACTAAAAATCCTGCAATTCCCACAAGAATTGATACGATTAAAAAGATTCCTGCAAACATCGGCTCATTCAACAACTCCGTAGGCATCAGCGTTCCCCATGCATTAAAGAAAATATGCAGGAAAATAGAATAATAAATAGATTTGCCTTTTTCGCAGACATATCCTAAAAATAATCCTATAAAAAATGCATAAATTCCCTGAATAACATTTAAATGAAATACACCAAATAATGCTGCCTGAAATAAATTAGCTGCCCAAAACGGCAAGGCACATTTTGCCGAGGCAAGGGTAACACCGCGAAAGATCATTTCTTCTCCAACTGGACCTAAAAAGATAGCATAGAGAATTAACAGTAAAGAAAGCTCTCCTGTAAGACCTGCCGCTTTCATCAGCTTTTCATAAAACTCCATCCACCCCGGAAACAGGACAGATGTAATGGATGTAACCATTGATGCTAACATCTGCAATCCGGGAACCATTAAAATAATACTTATAAAAATTCCCGGTTTAAATAATGTTTTTGGAACTTTATTCAATTCTCCTTTAAACTGCGCTTTATACCAAAATCCAAATATAAAAATGCAAGACAGCGCAAATCCTATGGATACTATAGTATTAAAGCTTTGATTACTCCATACAGACAAAAGGTTTTTGTAAAGCTCCATTATCCCCATACGACTTTCGGAAAAAATAATTTTTGCAAACTCCATCATAGCAGAAATGCCCATAACAGGAAAAGTAATTAAAATCTGTACAGCGATTGCCAGAATCAGCGGTACAAAACATAAGAAAAAATAACCGACTTTTTTCATGTGATTGCTCCTTTTTATTTGATAACTGGTATTATAGCATTTTGGATAGAGGGATGCAAATTCCGGTTTGTGCGATTGAATGATATTCCGGAATGTTGTTGTGAAACGGACGACAGATGTGCTTTGGGTAAGGTTTCCGTCCGGTTTTTGAATGTTGTGTGGTGCAGAAAATGCTAAGAAACGCTTACTTTCCCTACCAATTCCGCCTACCCACAGCCCCTGCTCGTTCTGACAGATTTACATTTTGAAACCGGACTACAATGTTTTAGACGGCATCTGTCTGGTTGTGAAATGTTTTCTGGAAATATGCATTTAATCGAAACCTACATGTGTGAAGTGGCGCCAGAACTTTGTAGGTATATATTTCAGAGACGATAAAGGATAAACACACTATGAATATCCATTTTCGATTACGAAATATATATCTATAGAGTTCTGGCGCCATTCTACACATGGAGGTTTGATAAATGCTATTCCGTATTTCGCTTAACCAGACATAACATTCACAACCTCCCATGTAGCATTCCCATAATGTAGATTGCATATAGGGTAGGTATAGGTGTGGGCAGATGACTTTGGGAGGGTGTTAGATTTGCTTAATATTCTGGG
>JAGALK010000113.1 GCA_017625255.1 Lachnospiraceae bacterium | reverse complement strand
TTTTTCCTCCTGTAACACACTTACTGCGTATGAAATGTTATATTACATATCCTGCATTCCTGCTAAAATTCGCAAAACCATATGTGCCTGATGGGCGGCACATACCATAACACGAGTGGAAAAAAGTGTTCCTTCTATCTCCACCTCACTGACTTCATCCCCACATAAATAAAAATGCTTTGTGATTTGTCTTGTCCGTATGCTGTTTGCAGACTCCATGCCCGCCATCCCCGATGCCGCAATCAGGTACTTTTCCGGCATTTTTTCAAGAACGGTATTTACCAGCATAGCTTTTTCTTTAGCCTTGTCAAAGGCTTCACATACGATATCTGCTTCCGCTAAAAGCCGGCAGATATTTTCTTCGGTGATTTTCTCTGTAAAAAAAGTCACTTCTATGTAGGGTGCTATTTCTTTTAGATTTGCCGCAAGGGCATCTGTTTTATATATTCCAAGCTGACTTGCCTTGTACTGCTGCCTATGCAAATTGGAGATATCCACTTTATCAAAGTCTATCAGTATCAATTTTCCGACACCTGCCCTTGCAAGAGATATAGCGATATTAGAACCAAGACCACCAAGTCCGCAAACTGCCACCTTAGCCTGTGAGAATTTCTCAAAAACACTTCTTCCATGCCGTTCCTGTAAGGCTTTCTCCATTTGCAGCTTTGTAGGTATGCTTCCATATTCTGCTATTTTTTCCTTTTTGGTTTTCACATCAGCCGCCTCCCACAAAGCTCACCACTTCTACACTATCACCGTCTTTTAATACCGTACTCTCATAGAGTGCCCTTGGTACAATGTCACCATTTCTTTCTATGGCAATTCTTTTACAGTCGTAGCTTGTAGTTATCAGATATTCTGTCAGAGTCTTTCCTGCAATATCTAGGCATTCACCGTTAATTTTTACCATATGTTTTCTCCTTTCCAACAGACTTATCCCGACACTTTCACCGAATGCTTTGCTGTGAAAACAAAAAAAGCTGCCAAAACTGATTTGGCAACTTCCTTTAATCAAAAACGGGAAACTATCCAATGACAATTTCCCGTAAAATACGCACTTATTCAGGCATCCCTACGTTGGCATTATCCAAATCAGGTTATCGGTCTAAGGTTATACCTTACTCTCAGCCTGTAACACAAGCTCCCGTCTGTTTATTTTTTGTGTATTATACCCCCACCTCTATAAAAAAGCAAGTAATTTTATTGACAAATTCAACATTTTTTTTTACCATAACCTACATTTTTTCTCTTTTTTGCCATTTTCTTTTTCGTTGTTTTATCACTTCGCCTATGCTAAAATTGTATCGTTCAGGTTAGGAGGACTTGAATTTTGAAAAGTTAAGAAACTTTAGCGCCATGCACCAGTGGGAGACGAAATGCATACACTGGTTAACGAGGAGTCAGGTTTATCGAAAATTCGGCGGATGCCTGATCGCGAAGGACGGTCGCGTATGTAATTAACAAACCAGATGGCAACATCCAGACAAAATATTTACAACCGTCTATACTATTTAGTTATTACGAACCATGACAATTCAAAAAAGGAGATTAACATTATGTGTGGAATCATAGGATTTACAGGAAAGTCCGAGGCGCAGAATATCTTATTGAACGGATTAGCGAGTTTAGAATATCGCGGCTATGACAGTGCCGGAATTTCCTATTTCAAAGATACAGGCAAAATTTCTATTCGTAAAACCGTTGGAAAAGTAAAGGATTTGCGGGCAATTTGTGATGATGAAAACAATTCAACCTGTGGAATCGGTCATACCCGTTGGGCTACACACGGTGGTGTAACAAATTCCAATGCCCATCCCCATAAGGTTGGCAATGTATCTTTAATTCACAATGGTATTATTGAAAACTATCATGAACTGGCTGAAAACTACGATTTAAAAGAAACTCTGATTTCTGAAACAGATACGGAGGTCGCCGCAGCTCTTTTCAATAAACTCTATGACGGAAATCCGGAAGAAACCATTCAAAATGTGGTGAAGCTTTTTAACGGTTCCTTTGCTTTTTGTATTATGTTTAAGGATCATCCGGGAATCATTTATGCAATCCGCAATGTCAGCCCAATGGTGGCAGCCTACTGTGAAGAAGGTTCTTTCATTGCTTCTGACCTGACAGCTTTTATCAACTACAGTAAACGCTACTTTATCGTTCCGGAATATCATATTATAACCATGACTACAGAGGGCATTATATTAAAGGATTTAGAGGGCAATACTGTAGAACCGGAATACTTAGAAGTAAACTGGGATGTAGCCGCAGCTCAAAAAGACGGTTATCCCCACTTTATGATTAAAGAAATCCACGAACAGCCGGAGGCCATTACTCGTACGCTTTCACCTAGAATCAAGGATTCTCTTCCGGACTTTACTGAGGATTCTATCCCTGATGAATTCTTTAAAAATTGTTCAGATATTACTATCGTAGCCTGTGGTACTGCTATGTATGCAGGAATGGTAGGAAAAACTCTGATTCAAAGTATGCTTCAGATTCCCGTGACTGTATCCATTGCTTCTGAATTTCGTTATGAAGAACCGGTAATTCATGAAAATTCAATGGTTATCGTCGTATCCCAGTCCGGTGAAACTATTGATACCTTAGAGGCTCTTCGTCTGGCAAATCAATACACAAAGAAAACCCTTGCCATCGTCAATGTAAAGGGTTCTTCCATTGCCAGAGAAAGCAATTATGTACTCTACACCCATGCAGGTCCTGAAATTGCTGTCGCAAGTACCAAAGCCTATACCGTACAGGTTGCAAGCTTCTATTTACTTGCCTGCAAATTAGGACTTGTCCTTAACAAGATTGAAGAAGCTTATGCAAAAGACTTTATCCAAACACTGCAAAAAACACCAAAAAACATTGCCGCAGTAATTGAACAGGCCGATACGGTTGAACGCCTGACCAAACGCATGATTAATGCACAAAATGCTTTCTTTATCGGGCGTGGATTAGACTATACACTTTCCATGGAAGGTGCTCTGAAATTAAAGGAAATCTCTTATATTCATGCAGAGGCTTATGCTGCCGGCGAATTAAAGCATGGAACTATCGCTTTAATCAGTGAAGGTATTCCTGTAATTGCTGTCGCAACCCAGAAACATGTATACAGCAAGGTAATATCGAATATTCGTGAAGTAAAAGCAAGAGGTGCCTATGTCATCCTGTTGAGCAAAGACAAAGAACTGACAGATTCCTCGATTTGCGATGTGCATATTACACTGCCGGATACACCGGATGCATTTACAGTTTTCAACTCCGTTGTTATCTTCCAGTTAATTGCTTACTACGCTTCTATCGGAAAAGGATTAAATCCCGATCAGCCACGAAATTTAGCAAAATCTGTAACCGTAGAATAAATCTAAAAGGGAGTGTCGCAAAATGACTAAAAAATAGTCATGGAGCGACGCTCCTTCTTTTGTTGGAAGAAAAATCAGGGAAAACTTCGGCGTTTGAAAGTTTACCCTGATTTTTTGCGTACTTTAATAA
>JAGALK010000112.1 GCA_017625255.1 Lachnospiraceae bacterium | reverse complement strand
TTTTATTGTATGTGAATTTAAAAGCATGAATTTTCTGATTGTCATAGAAATGGCGTTTAGAAGCGGAAACATCCGCTTGAATTCCAGACATAAATTTGCCTAGAAATGAAAATATGCTTTGAGTATAGTTTAGCATATATATACAAAAAAACAACTTAAATTTTTATTAAACAGCAATCAGGGAATCACGAATGTGATCCCCTAGTACATTGCAATATTATTTTGTTATTTTAACCTCCTTACTCTGTCCCTTTCCCTTTAATAGCTTCTTATAAGCTTTTAACTTATTTGCCGGTACTTTAATCTTGGCTTTTTTATGAATACCCTTAAATACTTTCTTGCCTACTATCTTCAACTGCTTTGACTGAATGGTAATCTTCTTTAAATTCTTACATCCATTAAATGCCTTTTTGCCTATGGAAATCACATTTTTTCCGATTGTCAAAGTTGTCAACTTCTTACAGGATTTTAATGCGTTGGCTTTTATTGATGTTACCTTATAAGTAATGCCATTTAATTTCACTGTAGAGGCTATTGAAATTTTCTTAGTCTTTTTGTTAAGAGGTTTTACATATGCAACATTCTTACCCTTTACAAGCACCTTATATACTGCATCGGTTTTTCTATCCTCTATGATACTTCCAACTACAGGCAGCTTATCTACAGATATATCTGAGACACTTGGATTGACTGTTTCCCCTAGGTCTGCTGGTGGATTTGGCTCCGGATTTTTCTCATTAGGATTAACAACATCTTCTGTCCTTAAGATCTTTGATAAACTTTCTGCCAATTCGTCTACTTCCTTCTGGCTTCGAGCATATTCCCAACCAAGAACCAGTTTTAATGCTTTTGTTAATTCTAACTTTGCTTCATTCTGACTGTTCTTGGTATATGTATTGTTTTCACAATCTGACAAAATCGAATTTAATCGGCTATAATCATATATTTTCTGCCCTACAAACATTGTCTTTGCATCCTCAAATTCTTCCCTTGTTTGATATGTAAAAGTAATACTTCCTTTCTCTGAGGCTGTTTTTTCATCTATGTAAATCAAATTTTCTGCAGATAATATATCTTCTGCATTTTCATCCATTACAACCATAAAAATATAATTTGCTCTTGGAACTGCATCGCTCTTAGTTATGGTATTCGCTTCGGATGATTGTGTGATTGCCTGTACTTCAATAGCCTGTAGGGGTGTGCATTCGATACCTTGGGCAAGTTCCATATCTGTGGCGACAAATAAAATGTCATTTTCTTCTGCAAATGTTTGTGCGTAGGAACCTGATGGTGCGTAAATTGTAACATTATTACATAAACTAAATACCTTCTCTCCTATACTTGTTACGCTTGATGGTATCTCTATACTTGTTAGATTCTTACAATAAGCAAACACAGCATCGCCTATAGTTGTTACCCCTGCTTCAATACTTACGGTTGTCAAATTATTGCATCCGGTGAATGTATAATCTTCTATACTTGATACATTCGATGGAATCTCTATATCTATCAAATTATCACAACCTGCAAATGCACCACTTCCTATACTCGTTACACTCGATGGTATATTTATACTCATCAAATTATCACAACCATAAAATGCTCTTTCACCTAGACTCTTCACATCAGATGACATCTCTACATTTACCAAATTATCACAGTCTTCAAACGCACTGATACCTATATTTATCAAACTTGATGGCATCTCTACACTTGTCAAGTTCTTACACTCATAAAAAGCATTTATATCTATACTCGTTACTCCTGATGGAATACTTATATTTTTCAAACTACTACAACCTTGAAATGTACTACTCTCTATGCTTGTCAAACCAGATGGTAATTCTATGTTTATCAAATTATTACAAAGAGAAAATGTATGATTTCCTATACTTAATACACTTGATGGAATACTCACACTCACCAAACTACTACATCTATAAAATGCCCATCTTCCTATACCGGCTATCCCTGTCTCAATATATACATTTTTTATATCTTTATCAGTATTTTTAAATGCCGCACCCCATATTTCACCTTCCCCATAAATGTACAACATTCCACCTTCATACAATATCCAGTTTACTCCATCTCCACATGTACCTGTTTCTATTTCTTCTCCATGTGCTGTTGGATCAAATACTTCTCTTTCATCTTCTTTCTCTTCCTTCTTCTCCCAGCTTGCAACAAGAACTACGGAAATTGAACCATCCTCGACAGTAAATGTGCTGCTTTTTGTAGCATCAGACTCCGAATCCTTTATCATGGCATAATAAGAACCATTATTCAGATACACTTCTGCTTTTCCACTACTATTAGTAGATACTACCTGGTCATCCTTTAAATATACGGTCTGCCCGGAAACTGCATTTCCATCTTTATCATATACACTTATTTTTACCTTATATTTTATGTATGGACAATTTCCTTTACCGCCTTTATTCTTGGTAATGGAATAATAAAAATCGGTCACTTTATAGGATACACTACATACTGTAACATTTAATTTCCCCTCTAGTATATCTACCTTATCGGATACATCTGCTTCTTTCAACAAATCACTTTTTATAGAAAAACTCACATTGAATTTCGCCGTTATTGCTCCATCTATACAGTTTAGACATTCATGTTTTTTATCACTTTCTCCTGTTAGGTCGCTCTTCATGGTTCCTTTTATTTCAGCTCCCGAATTAAGGTCTAATGATAGTTCAATTAACTTATCAGAAATAACTTTTACTCTCGGAACCATTACAAATCCTATATATATGCTTCCTTCTATTTCATATCCCACAAATACTTCCGGCTTCTTACACTTATTCACAATTCCTTCTGTACTTGTCCAACCTGCTCCAAGCTGTACTTCTATAGATGCACTAAAAGATAACTTTCCTTCTGTTTTAAATCGAAATCCAGGTGTGAAACCAATTAGAACTCCAGCTACAGGTCTTACCGTGATTTCTTTCCCAAGATAAGTTACAAAATCTGCTTCACCTGAGAATTCAAGATTTGCCTCTGCGATAGGCGTTATGGTAAAGCTGACATCTACTTTCTCTTCATTTACATAGAGTTTTAGTTCGCTTTTTATAGATAAGTCAATTTCTCCTTTTACCTCGCCTTTAATTTTACTACTCTCTGAAACATCAATTTCTCCTTCTTTTTTGTCTAAAGCATACCTTCCTATCTTAAATGTATAATCTGCTGAACTTTCAAACTCTGCTCCTCTTGCAAATGTCTGCTCTTCTGGTATACCTAAATATGTCACTCCTTGTTCTAACTTAGAGTTATCAACATTAACTTCGGCATCTTCCATGTTTGTCTCAATTTTTACATAGGAAAATACTTCTTCTATCTCTGCATCTTCGGCAACGATAGTAACCTTATCAGCATCTACAATAACCGACTGTATCTTTAACATGAAATCACTGGAATCATTTTTATAATAAAGAACCTCTCCAACTTTTAAGTTTTTGACCGTATCATCCGCATTATTAATAATATAAATATTCTCTGCCATACCCGAAGCATCAATAACATTTTGCTCATCACCCCCTGCTTCTACTCTTACAGTTCCTTCATCAAAAATAGCAAAGTTTGTAGTTGGATCATTATCTAAATTCATGACATCCTCTGCATTAAAATCCGCAGTTGTCTTTGCAAGAAATTCCTGAAATTCCTGAGTGTAATGATCATTAGTATATACACTGCTTAAAGGGGTATAATTCTCGCTGTCTAATAAAAAACATTTTACAAGAAAATATTCCGGCAATGTCTCTTCTAACTGTATGGTTGTCTGTGATGTATCTGCCGTCACTTCTATTTTTCCAAAATCAATCATCTGCATACCAGACTCATCATATATTGCCACAGCTAGTGTACATTCTTTCAAAATATTGTAATCCACAGTCACTTTATTTTCTTCTACAATGACATCGCTAATATAATATTCCTGGCTAATTTCCGTTGTTTCCTCTTGTAATAATTCAGAAATCAAATTACCGAAGCTGTTACTTCCTTTGATTTCCATTTCATTATTCATTGGCGTTTGTACAACCTCTTTCTTATCTACCAGTGTAGCTTTAACACCAACTGCTCCCTGTAAATTAGATAGCAGCATCGTTATTGTAATTACAAATACCAGTATACTTTTTAGTATTTTTTTCATAAACTTTATCCTTTGCTTTCAAAAGTTTTTTCTAAATCTACCAATTTATCTTCGCTAAATCCATCTCTCCCAATTTTACGATAATCACCCCGTTTTCCGCCTTAATTCCATCCGCATCCGGCCAGACAGGCATTTCCTGCGAAGCATACATAGCAGATTTTACCTGCTCCTGTGAAGCTGCAGTATAATTAAAACCAAACATACGATAATAACTCCTTGTCCATTCTGAAGAATGATAGCCATACGGATATGCATTGATATTCTGATTAAATGATGATAAAAACATATACGAGAATTCCTCTATATCTGCGCATGCACTGTTTTGTATCTGTAATTCTGGCTCCCCCACAAATGCTACCGGCAGATTTCCATATTCTGCTATTATCTTGTCCAAATCATAGCTTAATTTTGTTGCTGTCATTCTGTCATTTGTCTGTATAATATCGTAGGTATACATTACTCTTGCCAAATTGTTTACCTGCATAAGACAGCAGACGATTCCCAGTATAAGGCCAGCTTTTTGCAAATATGGCTTCCACTTTACACAAAATGTTTCCGCCACATGCAGCACATAGATAAATCCAAATGCAATTGCCAATGGCAATGCCAGATGTGCTCTATTTACCGGCTGTTCCCCCAAAACAACCGTAAGTAAAAAGGGCGATAGAAAAACTGCACCAATAACTCCAATATTAAGAAATCCAAAGCAGAGATTTTTTTTATTTTTTATAAAAGCTATAACGGAAAATACTCCTGCCGATACCGCCAGAATACTGTATGTAATTGGAAAAAATATGCTTTTTCCTAACCATATCCACAGAAAATGATAGAATAGTCCTTTTAGTATTTCCTTTAGAGGTTCTTTTCCCCATGCCATCTGTCCTGCCAGATATCCTGATGTCGTAAATTTATTTGCCAGCATTCGATAACATATAAACATAACCAGAAAAATAAAAATATATTCTAACGCCTCTCTAAAGAACGCTTTCCAGTCAACCGTATCCTTCATAGATAAAAGATACATCCCCAGACACCCTGTAATATACACATTGACCATGGACTGATATATTCCAAAAGCTAAAATTGCCATAGCGATTGCCAGTATTTTATATCCTATTTTTTTATTTAATTTTCCTTTATATAGATAAATCAAAGAACTTACCACCAGCAAATTGGCAAACGCAATTTCAAAGGATTGAAACTGAAAATAATACTGCTCACTCCAAACAGGATAGGTCAAATAAATACAAACAAACAGCACAATCTGCCACGCAGGATTTTTTCTATGCGTAACCAAATCCAGCAAATATCCCCATAGCGTTCCTACTAATACGGTAGTAATGAGAAATAAAATGGCTGTATAGTACGGATTGGCAACATTCGTTCCAAAAATCTCCCGAATAAAAACCAATCCAAACCGCCCAATTTCCAACCAATTATATCTACTTCCCGGTTCAAACAATATAAATGGCGCATCCTGATAAAACGATATCTGAAAAATAAATTTTCCATAACAGAGGCATAGGATTGCACCTATACATCCAATTACATTCCATCTTGTTTTTATCCAATTATTGAACCTCATTTCCAATGGAACTTCCTCCTGTCAACTCCTGATACAATACATCTCCCACATTTTCCTGCCATGCACTTCTTCTTTCTAGAATTTCCAACACTACAATATCCGGATACTCTGATTCATAGCATTTTTTAAACTCTGACAGTACCTTTTGTTCGTTTACATTAATTAGACATGTTACCTGTTTATAATCTCGTATCATATAATCCATCATATACCGCCCGAAAGAATCCATCATCACTAGCACACTTCGATCATCCTTCGCACTTGATACAAACTTGAATTTTTCTATTTCTGGAATATGTTCTACAATTTCTACGGTTACATCCTTTTTATAATCCTCTATCTGCCATTCCACATCGTCCGTATAAACATTGCCCATTGCAAGCATTTCTGCTAAATCTTTAACCTTTGCTTTATCTGCCGCAGAATATGTCACATTATCCAATGAAACACATTCTTCCTGTAAATATTTATTCAATACCTGTGTGCCCACAAATCCCCCCAAAGCATTCCAATGTGTATCATATTTATAAAATAACCGATGTTTATCTTTCTGCTCTAACAATGCATCTTTTGTATACAATAATGGGATATCCGTTTTTTCACGCATATAATCTATCAATTGTTCATTTCTGCTGTATGAACTCTCTGGAACAATGTCCGATGGCATATATTCCGGATAAATCTGCTCTTTATTAGTTACATATAATACGACTAATTCTGTTCCATTTTTTTCTAATTCTTTTTGTAGTTTTACATATCCATCTGCAATCTTTTCAAGTTCCGCTTCTTCATACAAATTGTTGCACATATAATCATCAAAAGAATGTTCCTCCTCACTGAATGCATTATAAAATAGCCAATCCTCCTTTCCTCGAATAACCGGAGACATGGTACGATACTCTAGAACCGTAGAGCCCACACCCAATGCATCCTCTTTCATGGTATTTAACATGACTAACTGATTCTTATACGGAAGATAGTCATTAAAATAATTTTCAAACTGCTCGGGAAAAGATGTCAGTGTTTGAATGGAAAGCTGCGGTTTTTCTGCAAACTGTCGATTTTCATGATTTTTTGTATCAATAAAATTTTTTGCAAACGGAAATGTTAATACAGGCAGTATCAGCATACAAAAAAACTGGTAAAATATTATCTTATGTTTCATTTTTGCTCCTTCTAAAACCGAAAATAGATAAATGGATTATAGGTATCACTTGCTAAAGATATCGTGCATAAAATAAAAATCAGAAATAAAACTGCCATTTCTAATGCATATATTCTGGTTTTATCCAAAATAATCTCTTTAAGCTTTGGAACAATCTCCTGAAAAACACCGCACAATAACACAGAAACCAATAGAATTACTGCAATTTCCATGTTAAAACAGGATTGCAAACCATATTCACCCTTCTGATACCAGAATAAATTTTTCAATATTACGCATCCCCCTCTGAGATCTTCCACACGGAAAAATACCCAGCCGCAAAATACAACCAAACAAACATATAGGTGATTTATGAGTTTTATAGGATTTTTGTCCAGAAGCTTTCCAAAACCTATTCTTTCCAAAATCATAAACAAACCATGAAACAGTCCCCAAACGATAAAATTTAAACCTGCTCCATGCCAAAATCCTGTCAAAAAGAACACAATCCCAAGATTTAAGTATGTCCGTACTTCTCCTTTTCGATTTCCGCCTAATGGAATATACACATATTCTCTAAACCATGTAGACAAAGAGATATGCCATCTTCGCCAAAACTCCCGTATGGACTTTGCTATGTATGGATATGAAAAATTCTCCTTAAAATTGAATCCAAACATTGCCCCAAGCCCTATCGCCATATCCGAATATCCGGAAAAATCATAATAAATCTGAAATGCATACATTACCATGGTAAGCCACATCAACCCTGTACTTATCTGTTCTAAAGGCAATTCCAGAACCGCATCTACATATTTTCCTAATACATTCGACAAAAGAACTTTCTTTCCCAAACCATAAATAAATCGTTTTATACCATAGACCCTTTTTTCATAATTTTCTTCTCTCTCCAAAATCTGCGCCTGTATATCCTTATATTTTACGATGGGTCCTGCCACTAACTGTGGAAAAAGAGAAACATATAAAAGCAGATGCAAAAAATTTTTCTGCACATCCACTTCTTTACGATAAACATCGATTACATAAGACATTATTTGAAATGTATAAAAAGAAATTCCTAATGGCAATGCCAACTCTCTTAACTGAAAAATCTCTTTTCCCAAAATCTTATTTCCACAATCTGCAAAGAAATCATAATATTTAAATATTCCAAGCAAACCAATGTTAAAAACAAACGCACCTGTTACAATCCATCTATTATGATATTTTTTTGTACCTAACAGTAATCCAAAAAAATAATTCACTGCAACAGAAAAAATTAAAAGAAAGATATACACAGGCTCTCCCCATGAATAAAACAAAATACTTGCTAAAACTAGCACCGTATTTCCCCAAGAAATCTTTCCTATATGTCTTGCCAACAAATATATGAAAAGTGTTATAGGCAAAAATAACCACAAAAATATCATGGAACTAAAATACATCTTTATGCACCTCCTTTTCATATATTACCAAATACATTTTGACTTTGCAATACATTTTGCATTGCATTTTGCATTACACTTAAATAATAGCAGAAAATATAAAAATCAGCAAATGCAGACACCTAATCCGTCTGCATTTGCTGATTTTTATATTCTACTTTCTAACTTTTACCTTTTTGGCTTTAGTTGTCTTTACGATTCCATTCTTTACCGTTGTCATGCTTCATTTGAAGATTTCCATTTTAGCTTCTTATTCGCTCCACTTCCTGTAGTGATTATGGTTGCTTTTACTTTTATTTTGCTTCCTGCTTTTACAGTCTTTGCCCCTTTTAAAATTATTTTCTTTACAACTGTTTTGCTTTTGCCGCCACAATGGCTGTCTGTAACGCATTCCAGATTTCTGCTGTATAATCCGTTGCAACTTCTTCCTTTAACAATTCTTCTACCTTAGCTCTTTCTTCTTCTGCAACATTATTCGCTGCTACCAACACTTCTTGTACTGCCTTCATGACTCATATCATAATGTAAAACAAGACTACCCTCCTCTTCGCTGTCTGATGATACACTTTTACTTATCGTTTCAGCAAAAACAGTCATTCCACTCATTATGTTTACATTGCCAGTAAACATTGTGAGTATTAATACCCAAGTTAAAAATTGTTTTCTTTTCTTCATACGCTTCTCCTTTTCGTATTTTTTTATCTATTTCACATAAAATTCTAACACAGAGCATTGCTATTTGCAATGCATTACGCATTGCATTTTTCATTCTTTTTGTAATGCTGAAATAATACTTTTTCAATACCATAATTTAGACAAGGAGGTATCACAATGGCTTTTATAATAAGATCCGATAAAAAGGAAACTGAAAACAAAACTATTCGCTTTCCGATTTCATTAATTGAAAAAATTGAATCAGTTATTCAAAACAATGATGTTACTTTTTCAGGTTTTGTACTTCAGGCATGTGAATATGCTTTAGAAAATATGGAGGAGCCATCCTCTAAATAGCTAACTCATAAAAAACAGAGCAGATACTCCATATCTCTTAGAATATCTGCTCTGTTTTCTATTCTTGTTCTGCTTTTTTATATTCTTCTTCTGTATAACCCCAATCAAAAATATCGTATTTAGAAAATCCTTTTTCCATCATACGCTTAATGGCTTGAATTCGTTCTAGTTCAATTCCCCGCTCGATTCCTTTTTCAATGTTTTCCTGATCTCTCATGAATAATGTCATATACTCCACTCTCCATTCCTTCTGCGTTCTTGCTTTATGTACTTCCTCGTCTAATTTCTTAGTAAATATACTTTCTGATGCCTCTCCACAAAGATATTTCAAAAATTCCTGTAATTCTTCTGATACAGTATCTGATTTGCCATGTGGATTGATAAATACCTTTATAGCTTCATCTTTTAACTCTATATCCGGTTGCTCAATACAAAGATTCTTAAAGGTATATTTACATAACTCTCTATCAAATGGATCAAATTTACAAATAAATATTATAAAACTCTTTTTTTATTTTTTATAATTTTCGCCCTTGCTAATCAGGTTTAAATCTATCATCCCCTGATAGTAACGGCTTCGTTTAGGCAAATTCTTTGTATCTGTTGCCTGCATTTCGATGTCATATATGGTATTTTCTTCATCCTCTACATAGACATCTAAACGGACGCCCTTGCCATCATATGTGATTTTTATAGCTTTCTGTGCCTCGGGCAATTCTACTTTTCGAATTTTCTGGTCTAAAATGATTTCTAACAGTTCTCTGCAAAGCTCAAGGTTGTGTGTCATCACTTTACAAAACATAAAATCATCCGTAAAATCCAATTCTTCATATTTCTT
>JAGALK010000111.1 GCA_017625255.1 Lachnospiraceae bacterium | reverse complement strand
ACCTCCACAGTTAACTCAGCCCAGGCACCCTCGCGGCACACAAGAGTGCTTACTTAGGGCTGCTCCATTCCTGACCTGACCCGGTTCGTAAGTTCCTGTTGCGCAAGACCCAAGCGTCATCGCCACTTATGAAGGGCTGCTCCACAATCGAAGACCCTCGGCAGAATATCACCCCAGCTATAGCGGATTGCTGGTTCAGGGTACCGCTACCACCCCGGCTGCTCGGAGATTTAAGTATATCGTTTTTTTAGTTCTTTGTCAATTCCAATTACTTACTTCTTTACCGCAACTTTCGCACTAAGACCTTTGCTTTTAAATAATTTCTTATATGCGATCAGTTTTTTCTTTGGTACTTTAATCGTTGTTTTCTTTGTCAGTCCTTTAAATGCATTCTTGGCAACTGTTTTTGCTGTTAATTTTGTAGATTTAATGGTCAAAGTTTTCAATTTGCTGCAGCCGCTGAATGCATTCTTGCCAATCTTTGTAACACTGCTGCTGATTGTCACTTTTGTGACCTTTTTATTGTTCTTAAACGCATTATTGGCAATCGCTGTGACTTTGTAGGTAATTCCATCTACTGTTACGGATGTCGGAATGGTTATTGTCTTTACTTTTTTATCTACAACTCCCTTGTATGTAACAGTTGGATTTGATTCGGATACACTACTTATTGTATATTTCCCTTTGCTTTTACTGTCTGTAATAACAGTTCCCTTTACCGGCACTTTTGGTGCTTCTGTTTCTGGTATCTGCGTTTCCGGTGTTTCTGTATTTGGTATTTCTGTTTCCGCTGTTTCTGGTTCTAGCTTGCGTAAAATCTCTGTTATCGTTTTGCCGCATTCTGCGCATGTACCAATCATTTCTCCTGTTTCTTCATAAGTCGCCGGTTTGGTAATCTCATAATTCCAGTTATGCTGACAACAGTTTGATGTAATTGTAATGCCTTCGTCTATATAATTAGATAAATTCTTTACCACCGCAGGTTTTTCTATAACATCTGCTCTGTTATAGAAAATAGACGGTATATCTGTGTCATATCCATCCGCATCCTTATTTGCTTCAAGATAAATAGAACCTGTCCCTAAAATCATTTTTCCGATTTCGCTGCCATAATTGTAATTTAAGCTTGCATTTGGCTTTATGGTCAATTTTCCATTATTCATTACCATTTTTCCACCATCGCAAATCTGGTTATAAGTATCAGATATGGCAAGATTACCATTTAAATTGACTGTTCCATTGCTAACCCTCAGCCCGGTAATCTCTACATTGCTGTCAGATGGAATAGTTAATGATGCATTGTACTCTGATGACGATGATTTCTCCACCTCTACAACATCCATACATTTCACATTTCCGGATATCACTGCATTGGAATCACTTCCACTATAGCCACCAGATACAGCCACTCTTTTTAAAACAGATCCACTTCCGGTTAGTGTTCCATCTAATCTTATTGGCAGCGACATAACAGCTCCGTCCTTAAGTGTGAATGTGTAACTACTTCCAACATATAAAGTAGTATTATTTGGACTCTCTATGCATCCATCCTTTTCAAGGGTAATATCCACGCCCTGCAAGTTATGGTCAGAATTGATAATTACCTTTCCTTCAATTTCCAATTCTGCGGCTGTATAGGCAGTAATTTTTGCCGGAGAAGATGTACTTGAAAATTCCAGCGTAATGTTCTTTGGAATATTCCATGTACCAGAATCCATAACTATATTGCTGGTAATGCTCAATGCAGACTCTTCTTCTGGCCATATGAATCCTGTTGGCTCAATATAAATATCCATAAAATCGTCTTCCACATTACTTTCTAATGCAGCTTTTAATGCATCATAGGAATTAATAATATCTTCACCGCCTGCATAAACATTTGTCGGCAATGCAAGTGTAAGCAGCATACAAAATGCTAACAATAAACTACTCATTTTTTTCAACATTCTCATTGCTTTCTCTCCTATCTTTTACAGTTGTAATATACTATAAAAAATTGTAATATGCAGGTACTTTATCTGTCAATAAAATTTCCCTTTAAAGCGCGTATATTGCCCACAGATTTTTCATCTGTTTTTGCAATGTCTTGAAATCCCATTGCTTTTTACTATTACTTTTACGGTTTGGATCATTGACAAAAAATCCCTTTTCATCATAGCCTCTCAACAATATGTAATGCCCACCGTCTGTAAAATCTCCCGGAGACATACTGCATACAATGACCCCATCTGCATCTAAAACCGCTTTCATAATATTTTCATCCAGAGAAATTTCCTCTCCATACATTCCTAAATCCTCTGCTCCCTTCGTCCAAAACTCCCAGCTCGTTCCTTCTTTTGAATGATATCCTTCTTCCTGTGCATATTCTGCCATTTTTCCCGGATGCATTGTGGTATCCTTCGTATGATAAAGATATGCCATTGTCATACAGGTCGGTCCACAACCGGAAAGGGCAATCATCGTATCTCCATACAAATCATATCCCCATCGCTTGTCCCACTGCATCAAAAGAGGAGCTTCTGCTTTTTTGACATCCTTGGATAAATCTATATGCTTACTCTGGTACTTTTCTCTGTTCGGATAATTCCTGACAAAATCGTAGGTTTCTTCATTTTTTTTCAAAAGCTCTAACAGTTCCTTAGGATAAATGCCCTGTTCTGTTAAATACTCTATTCTTGCATTTTTTCCAATTACAGGCATTTCTGTAAACCAATTCGTGACTACGCAAAGTGTCAGCAATATCATAGCCAGACCTATGACTACACCGCTTCGTCTGGTTTTCTTTTTGTACTTATGCTTCTTTTTTCTTTGAAATACTGCCGAATTTTGCTGCCAATTCCGTTTTTCATATCCATAATTTCGCTGTACAGGTATTACCTGAATTTCTTTCCTTTGTACTGACATAAATAAAAACCGCCTTTCCTGTTTGTTTTTATTATACAGGTAAGACGATTTTTTTGTTTTTACACTTTCTGTTGATTTATTTAAGACTTTATGAAGATTTTTTCTTCTTTTCCCGCAGTTCTTTAAAAAAGGTACTAAGCAGAGCAGAGCATTCCTCTTCTAATAACCCCTGTTCAATTTCTACCTGATGGTTAAACTGCGCCATTTGAAGCAAATTCAAAACTGAACCTGCACAGCCTGCTTTTGGATTCATCGCGGCAATTACTACCTTTTGCATACGGGATTGTACGATTGCTCCTGCACACATCTGACAGGGTTCTAAAGTGACATACATAGTACAATCCTCTAAGCGCCAATCCCCACATTTTTTACTTGCCTTTTTTATAGCGGTAATTTCTGCATGGGCAAGGGTATTTTTATCTGTGTTTCTTCTATTATAGCCTCTGGCAATGATTTTGCCCTCACGAACGATTACACAGCCAATCGGTACTTCTTCTAATGCGTATGCCTTTTTTGCTTCTTTTATGGCTGCGCGCATATATTTTTCTTCTGAAACGGTCATGATTTCTCCTTTTCAAGCATTTTTCCTTATAGTATACTGATTATAACAAAATATTTTAAATAAGAACATACCTTGGGAGTTATCTATGCAATTTCAATACGAAACAGAACATCTAATTTTAAAAGCACTAAGTCCTTCTCACCAAAATGCTTTGGCTGTTTTAGATTTTTATAATAAAAACCGCGCTATATTCGAGCAATACGAAGCTGCGCGGTCTGCAAATTTTTATACGATAGAATATATGCATTCTGTACTTACCTGTGAATACAACCTTGCTATTCAAAAAAAAGCTGTCCGATTCTGGATTTTTGAAAAAACGAATCCCGATTATATTATCGGTACAATATCCTTTTTTAATATTACCCATTCGATTTACGATAAATGTGAAACCGGCTATAAATTATATCCCGATTACTGGCACAAAGGCTATGCAAAAGAAGCAATGCAAAAGGGAATTTCTATTATGTTTCACGAATTAAATCTGCATCGAATTGAAGCTTATGTTATGGAAGAAAATACTGCTTCTATCTCTCTTTTAAAGTCCTTACAGTTTCAGCATGAAGGCACAACCCGTCAGTCTATTCGTATTCGCGGGAACTGGGAAGACCATATGCTGTTTGCTCTGCTTAAATAATTCGATACCAATATCCAAAGTTCCCGGTTTTGTGCTCTGCCTGTTTTGCTGTCCGAAATTCAGGAAAGCCAAACATGGCTGCCATAATTCGCTCCTGATTCAAAAACACACCGGGAACACCTATAAAATATTCACATTTTCCCTGTTCTTCTATTTTTCCAATCACAAAATGTCCATATTGAAAAAATCCGTGCAGTAAAAAGCTATTATTTCCTAAATACCAATATTTTTCCGGAAACTCCTGAATATCCTTTACTTCCATGTGAACGCATTCTATCTGCTGACCTTCAAATGGATAAAATATTTCAGATTTCAAACGCATCTTTTGAAAAACTCTAGCCCAGCTGCTATCTTCAAAAAACTCTTCCATAGGAATTTCCGTCGTATGTATAGTATCTTCCGATTGTGATACAATTTCTGGATTTTCTGTTATAGATTCGTTTTCTTCTATTTCTTTTTCCTGTAAAATCTCTTCTGGTACACTTATGTCTACTTCATTTTCCTGTTTTTCTAAAATATAAAAACTGCTTTCTGCAATTTTACCTTCCTTCCACTGGCTGGCAAGATAGTAGCCAGGCACCAAAGTAATATAAATCCCTTCCGCTTGTTCCATGGTCATTCCAAAGCTTTGCAATTCTGTTGTTTCAAATGCATATCGAACATCACCATTTCCTCTGGAAATTGGAATGCTGCCAACCAAAATTCCTTGCATTTTATTTTCTTTTCTTGCAAATAAATATACTATGCCCTCAGGTTGTTCCACTTGAATGTTGCGAATATGTACTTCTAGTCTGCACATATCTCCCCGGACTTCAACCTTCGCAAAACCGACATTTACCTTTTTTTCATCATTTTCATATTTATAGATATAACTGATAAATCGTTGTAATCCTGCCATATATCCTCATTCTTGCTGCTTTTAGTCCATTTTATGTATAGAAAATAGAAATATGCCATAAATTATTTTAAAAATTTAATTGACAAAGTAGTACTTATGTAGTATATTAATTTCAGAAATAGTAATGATTACTATTTTCAACACTAAGGAAGGGAGACACAGTATGCTAAAATACAGCAGACAGCGTGAATCCATAAAAGAATATCTAGATACACATAGAACACATCCCACAGCGGAAACTGTATATCTGGATATTAAGCAGGAATTTCCAAATATTAGTCTTGGAACTGTTTATCGAAACCTGAATCTTTTGGCAGATATGGGAGAAATTTTAAGACTTTCTTCCGGAAATGGTCCAGATCACTATGATGGAAATACTGCTCCGCATTGTCACTTTATGTGCAATGAATGCGGAAAGGTACTAGACATTGACATTGAACCGCAAGATCAGCTTGATAAACTTGCAGGTAAGCATTTTGCAGGAAAGATTACCGGTCATGTCACCCAATTTTTCGGACTTTGTCCGGAGTGCAACAATAGTAAACAAAAAAATTAATTTTATAAGAAAAGGAGATTAAAATTATGGCAAAATATGTATGTTCAGTATGTGGATATGTTCATGAAGGAGATCAGCCACCAGAGGTCTGTCCAATTTGTAAACAGCCAGCAGAGAAATTCACAGAGCAGAGTGGTGAAAGAACATGGGCTGCAGAGCATGTAGTAGGTGTAGCAAAGGGTGTTAGCGAAGACATTCTTGCTGATTTAAGAGCAAACTTTGAAGGCGAATGTTCAGAAGTAGGTATGTACCTTGCAATGGCAAGAGTAGCTCACAGAGAGGGTTATCCAGAAATCGGTTTATATTATGAAAAAGCTGCTTGGGAAGAAGCTGAGCATGCTGCAAAATTCGCTGAATTATTAGGCGAAGTTGTAACTGATTCTACAAAGAAAAACTTAGAAATGCGTGTAGATGCTGAAAACGGTGCTACCGCAGGTAAATTTGACCTTGCTAAGAGAGCTAAGGCTGCTGATTTGGATGCTATTCATGATACAGTACATGAAATGGCTCGCGATGAGGCCCGCCACGGCAAGGCATTTGAAGGACTTTTGAAGAGATACTTTGGCTAAGCTACAAGCCATGTAAAATCAATACTTTAGGGAATAGGTAGAAATATCTGTTCCCTTTATTTTTATTCCTTTGAATTGACCTTTTACAATGCTATTCCACTCTATAACCAAACAACAACTTCTATAGAATATGAGGCTAAATTAAAAGAAGCGGCAGAGCAATAAACCCTGCCGCATTTACATTCTTAAATGTTTATCAACCTCGCATTAATCTTGATTTTCTATTTCACAATTTACTGTTTTTATGTCTTTACTAAACTGTAACTGTTGTGCAAAAAAACAAATGTCCGCAATCCCCAAAAAAACAAATAGTGAACTGACTGCAAGGACAAGCATACCACAAATTGCAACAATAAAATTTGAAATTCTTGTTACTGTTTGATGTATTTCTGTATAAAAATCTGCACCAAATTCTACCGCACTAAGCTGAAAAAAATCATAATCTATATATGTATGAGAATCTGCAAATATTTTAATTCCTATAACAATGCCAAATACTCCAGCTAATATACCCACATAACTCCATATATTCTTTTTTAAATTTAGTCTCCGCACACTTTACACCTCTCTTAATAATATGTTGTTTCACCATCTAAATTTACATAAGCCGCAACTATTTCAATATCAAACTCTTCCAATCCAAGCAATGCACTTAATTTCAAAATTTCCATCAACACTCCTATTTCCTCTTCATCGGTATCATTCTCTCTTAATGTTAATTGTATAAAAGCCTCTTTTAAATTTTCTTCTAAATCCATTTGTTCATTTGCATAATCCACAATATAGTCTTTATCTACACATACCCCAATAATATATTTTCCAGTTTCTTCATCATATCCTGATGTCACATGATAATACGGAAAGTTCTCTGCATCTCTTGCTATAGCATCATTTGTGAGTTGAATATATTGTCCCCTTTCGTATATAAACTTTTTTAATAAGATACTGTTTATACCATTGCCATAATAATAAAATACATAATTGCCGCACTAATAAATGTAAAAATAGAAATTGCTAAATAATTTGCTCCAAATTGCTTTGCTCTTTCAACATTTGCTTTTGCTGCAACTGATGAATCTTTTACCACTGGAATACCGCTTTCAATAACAATTTTTGCAGTAAAATCATTTCTAATCATTGCACCATATCCATTTTGAGAATCAACAAATCCAGACACCTCATAACCACTAGTTTCATCTCCAACAATAGTAAGTAATTCTGTAGGAAACTGTGCTGATGCTGGACTTTTTAACTGTCTACAAATAACAGGTTTTACAACTTTCATAATCTCTTCATTGCTCATTTTCTTCTTCACCTTCTCTCTTTAGAGTAAATAACTCTATTTTATACATAATATTAGAGTTTATAACTCTATTTGTCAATATTTATTCCTATCTTTTTTATAATGCATTCAAGAGGTGTTGACTATGAAATATAATGAGCGAATAAGAGCAATTCGAGAGGATAATTCATTGACACAACAGAAGGTTGCAGACCTATTGCATATAGGACAAAGAACCTATGCAGACTATGAAAGCGGCAAGACCAGAATACCCATTGACAACATTCTAATCCTTGCTAAATTCTATAATGTTTCCCTTGATTACATCACAGGTGCAAGCAACATTAAAACCGAATATCCAAAAGAATAGGCAGCCGCATTTTACTGATAATAAAGCGGCTGCCTATTCTTTATTTGTTCTTATTCATCCCTTTAACTCCAACCACGCAATTTCTTCTTCTGTAAGTCTGACATTTAACCCCTTCAAATTTTCCTCAATATGCCCTACACTCGACGGACTAAATACCGGACAGCATACAAATGGCTGCTGCATAATCCATGCAAGATTTATCTGACTTACTGTAGCATTTTTCTTATCCGCAAGCTGTTCTGCTCTGCGAAGTCTCTCCATATTTGCTTCACATACATATTCTTCACAGGTCCAGCTTGGAAGCACTTCTGTAATATCCTGCTTCATGTCTGTGCGATATTTTCCGGACATAAAACCTCGTCCAAAAGCAGAATAATTAAACACCGGAATCTGATTTTTTTCAAACCACTTTCTGGCATCTGCATTTTTTTCACCGGAAATAGCTATACTTCCGCCCCAAGGGTCTCCTACTACCTCAGCCAGAGAAAATGCCGGGCTGCCAAAGGAAAATCCCTGTAAATTGTGCGCATAAGCATATTCATTTGCTGCATCCATACGGGTATAATGCCAGTTAGATGCCCCAAATGCCTTAATCTTGCCCTCTGCTGCAAATTCATTTAAAGTCTCCACAAATACTGAAACATCCAAAGATGTATCATCCCTGTGTAATGCATACAAATCCACATAATTTGTCTGCAATTCTGATAATGATTCCTCTAATTCACTACGAAGAGATTTAGGTGTAAACTTTAACTTCGTCATATCCGGATTACAACCTTTTGTAAGCACATTGATTTTACCGCGATTACCTCTACGCTGTATCCAATCACCTAATACCCTCTCGCTTAATCCATAGCTTCTGGCTGTATCAAAGGTTGTAACGCCCTGCTCTGACACATAATCCAGTACATCATCCACCGAATGCCCTTCCATCATTTTAGAAAAAGCGGTTCCATATATCATACAAGAAACCGGTATCTCTAACTGTGGCAACAAAATATACTCCATAGTTCTCCTCCAATTATAATAGGATTGTACTCTAATCTATTATATAACAAATAGTACTAATAAACCATCTTATTTATTGATTTATTGCCGTAATTTTTGTCTTTTTTCCATTCTTTTCCAACTTATATATCCATATAAATCATTTACAAAAAAAGCTGCAAAGCATACTACTACCGATACATATTTTATATCTTCCATGCTTGCTAAACTCCATAATAAAATAAGAACCATATCATTTGCCGCATAGGCTACAGCGAAGCAGGGACTTCTTCTAAAAGTAAGATATACCGCAAGAAAACTCGTCGTCACCGATATGGTGCTTGGAAGTATATTTGCTGTATGAAATAATTCCAATATCCAATAAAATATTAGCGTAACTATCCCTGTAAATACCCACATACACAGCACTTCTTTTTTTCCTATGCGATTCACTTTTACCTCTGATTTATTGCCATTATACGGATTTTTCAACCATGAAATCAATGCAAATACCGCCATAGGCATTGTCATTCCAAGGTAGGTTATCATTTCTCCATAATAAGCAAAAGAAAAAGAAATTATCCCATATAAGAGACTAAAAATAATCATCAGAAACTGTCCGAATGGATTTCCCTTTGCACTAAAAATAAGTGAGGTTACACCTATTAAGGATGCTATAAGTGTAAGATAATTTTCTCTGTCAAATACACAAAATGACACTATAATCAAAGCTGCAGAGCTACACCACAATATTTTTTCGAGTCTTGTAAAATAATTCATATAACCTCCATCAAAAAAGCATCCGTATGTATATCTTCTAAGACCTAACGATATACAAACGAATGCTTTATACATTCACTACCCGGTGGCAGTTTATTATTTTTTGCCATAGTAACATGCAGATATTAAAATGTCAACGACCAACTTACATCTGATGTCTTACAACTTTATATTCATCACCATTTTTAAAATAAGGACAGCTTTTGTATTTATGACTCATAAACCGCGCCATATCATCCTCATCTAAATTTACCGAACAATAATATTCCTCATCCTCTTCATCATAGGCATTGTATGCACAGTAATCGCACTCCATAGTATTCCTCCTTATTTCCTTTTAACTATCTATTTATTATAATTGTTGTATTCTGCTTTTACAAGAACTATAATAAACTATTAGAAAAACCCAAAGGAGTATGTTTATATGACAACGATTAACACAAATACAAAAGGCATAAGTGGCAGTACCTTAAAACTGATTGCTATTATTGCCATGCTTATTGACCACATTGGTGCCTGTATTATCCTGCCTATGTTATCCACAAATCCGGCATTAGACACCCTATATTATGCACTTCGCCTATGTGGACGAATTGCATTTCCTATTTTTTGTTTCTTATTAGTAGAGGGATTTTTCCATACTAAAAATGTGCAAAAATACTGTTTTCGCCTTGCCATTTTTGCCTTGATTTCTGAAATTCCATTTGATCTGGCAATTTACAATACAGCCTTTTACTGGGATAGTCAGAATGTATTTTTCACTTTGCTGATTGGACTTCTCACTATCTGGGCAATGCAGTATGTGGATAAATTTTTTGTAAAAAACATAGTACTTCAGGCAATTTTTCGAGGAGTTATTCTGATTATTGGAATGTTTTTAGCATGGGGATTAAAGACAGATTATAACCTTTACGGTGTAATTATCATTGCTGTTTTGTATGAATATTATCATCGAAGAACACTATCCGTTATTATTTCCTGTTTTATGCTTTGTATGATGAGCACCTTGGAGCTTACCGCATTTATTGCAGTTCCTTTAATTGCTCTCTACAATGGCAAAAGAGGACTGTCTTTAAAATATGTTTTCTATATATTTTATCCGTTACATTTATTCATACTTTATATTGTGAATCTTATGTAGCAACCGCCTCTAGCGGTGCATTTGGATTGCGCATAACCATCTTTAATAAAATTGGTGTAATTAATGTTGTAACAATCACCACCAATACAATCGGTGCAAATAACTGCTCATTTAAAAGTCCATACTGATACCCTTTCTGGGCAACAATCAATGCTACCTCTCCGCGGGATATCATACCTATCCCAATCTGTATTGCCTCTGCATTGCTGTATTTGCAAAGCTTCGCTCCTATTCCGCAGCCAATCAGCTTTGTAAGCATAGCAACAAGCAGCAAAATTACAGAGAACAACAGCAGTTGAACAGTCATTCCATCCAATGAAGTCTTGATTCCGATACTTGCAAAAAATACCGGCGAAAAAATCAAATAGGATGGTATATCCATTCTTCGAACCACATAGGGTTCAATTCTGGTAGTACACAGCATTAAGCCTGCAAAATATGCTCCGGTAATATCTGCTATACCAAAAAAATGCTCAGAAATATAGGCTAATACAAAGCAAAATGCCAATGATAAAATGGCTGTTCTTCGCTTATGATCTTCCTTTTCCATGTATTTTCTGCTCTTGCCAACTACAAATGCCAAGGCTAAAATACAGGCAAAATATAGAAAAATCTTACCGCAGACTACCAATGGATTCACACTGGGATCTTCTAAGCTGGTGACAATCGTCAGTACTACAATTCCCATAATATCGTCTAAAACGGCTGCACCTAAAATCGTTGTTCCGACCTTGCCTTTTAATTTTCCTAATTCCCGCAGGGTTTCTACCGTAATGCTCACAGAAGTGGCTGTTAATACCACACCTACAAAAACTGCCTTTAATACCTCATGATAATTGGAAAAATCGGTATCAAAATACAATGCATAGCTTAAAAATCCTCCAAACAATGGTACAAGTACACCCACTAATGCTGTGACAAAAGAGGATATGCTATTTTTCTTTAGCTCTGATAAATCCGTTTCTAATCCTGCATGAAACATCAATAAAATGACACCTATTTCTGCCATTTTTTCGATAAACAAACCATCACTTCCCTCTAACTGAATCCAGCCTAGTACGGAAGGTCCTAAAATAATTCCTGCGACTAATGCACCCACCACCGCAGGCATATGTATCTTTCTTGAAAATAAGCCTAACACTTTTGTAAAAATCAGGATAATTGCCAAAAACAGTAGAAATTCATAAGATTCCATAGAACTGCTCCTTTTCTTTTTTATTTCCACCGGTGAATTTTGAGGCTATCGTACACCCAATTTTTCAAAAGTGCAATTTAAAATTGTCGTCTCTTTTTTTGCTTATTTTTCTTTATTTTTATAAATTCAGCAGCTTCTTGCACAGCATCTCCTTGCTGTCTGTTTTTTCACTGTTCTCAAATACAATTTTTCCCGGTTTTTCCCCCGGATTCAACAATCCTGCTTCACAGATTCTTCTCTTTGTTTCCCTTGCTGTTCCCGGTCCACCTTCAAAAAGCATGACCTTATCTCCTAATACCTTTTGGATTTCCCGACTGATAAAAGGATAATGGGTACAGCCTAACACCACTGCATCTAATTTTTGCAGTTCAAATGGTTCAAACAGCTTTGCAATAAATTGTAAAAGCTCCTCACTTTGGGTATTTCCATTCTCAATATATTCCATAAGTCCCGGACAAGGCAAAGGAATAATATGTGCCATGCCCATATATCTCTCCATAAGATTGTGAAACTTTTCCTGCCGCAGGGTCATCGGTGTTGCCATTACAATAACATTCGGATGCTTCTTGGATAATACCGCCGGTTTTAACGCCGGTTCAATACCAATTATTGGAACATCCGGGTATTTTTGCCGCAAAATGCGCACCGCCGCACTAGTAGCAGTATTGCAGGCTACTACCACAGCCTTTGCACCGCTTTCTATAAAATGATCCACATGGGAAATGGTAAGCTTTCGCACTTCTTCTAAGGTTTTTGTCCCATAAGGAGCATTTGCCGAATCTCCATAATACCAATAATTTTCGTTTGGCATTTCTGCAATTAATGCGCGAAGCACACTGATACCGCCTACACCGGAATCAAATACTGCAATCGGTGCTTCATTTTTGTTGTCTATATATTTTCCCAACATATACTGCTCCCCTTTTCATTTCTAGTTACCAACAATTTCTTTTCCATCTGTTCCTTCAATTCTGTTACATGAGATATAATGCCAATCATCCGATGTCCTCCGGACAACTCATCTAATACTTCAATAGCTTTCTTTCTGGATTCTCCATCCAAAGAACCAAAACCTTCATCAATAAACATCATATCCAAATGAATACCTCCGGTATTCTGCTGTACGATATCCGAAAGACCCAGTGCCATAGATAATGCTGCCAGAAAAGATTCACCACCGGACAGTGTTTTTATATCTCTTATACTTCCCGTGACCAGAGAATATACCTGCAAATCCAAGCCCTCGTTTTTGCCTTTTCCTGTAATTTCTTCCTTAATCTGCAGCATAAATTGCTGATTGGTCATGACTAAAAACCGCTTGTTTGCCTGTCTGATAATCTGTCGGAAATACTGCCTTTGCACATAGGTTTCCAAATCCATTTTTACAGACTGGGCAAGTCTTCCATTTGCCGTTTTATATAGAATTTTTACAATAGCATCTTCCTGCTGCAGCTTATCCGCTTTTTCGTCTGCTGCCTGCAATCTTTTTCTTACATCTTCATTGGCAGTATTTGCTGTATGAAGCATCTGCTTTTGGCGTTCTAGTATCCGCTGACGCCCCTCTGCTTCCTGATATGTGCGTTTTAAACTGGAAAAATCTGCGGATTCTACGATTTTTTGATACTGCTTTTCTTCTTTTTCCAAGCGTTTTATAAGCTCTTTTTCCTGAGACTTTTTACTTTCTAATTCACCCTGTCTTCGTCCATCCTTTGAAAGCATTTCCTGATAAATCTTTTCCGCTTTTGCTTCCATCTGAACATCCGATTTCGAACGATATAGCCGTTCCCACTCCTTACTTTGTACAAAAATATCAGAATATTCTTCCAAAGAGGCTTTATAAAATCTCCATGTATCCTCTAAAATTCTGTCGGCTTTTTCTATATCTGTGGGCTTTTTTGCAAATACACTTAAAAAACGCTCCACAAGCAAATCCCATTCTCTTTTAATGCTTTCTGCTTTAATTCTATAGCTGTTTTCTGCTTCCTGACGAAGATTTTCTGCCTGCTCATGGCGTTCCTTTGCCATATTTACTTCCTGCTCACTGACCGCTTCTTTTGAAAGTCTTGCCGGATTTGGATGAGAAAGAGAACCACATACAGGACACGGCATATTGTCTTTTAATTCCATTGCTAAGATGCCTGCCTGCTCCTGTAAAAACATCTGGTATTTTGCATTATAAATCTCAAGACAACGAATACTTTCATTTGTGGCCTTTTCCCAATTTTTTTGAAGCGTATCCAGTGTCTTTTTCTGCTTTTTATGGGAATTTAAAAGCTTCTCTGTTTCTTTATAAAGCTCTTCCTGTTTACATAATTCTATCCATTTTTTTATTTTATCATACAATGCGAGACTAATGGATAGTTTTTCTCCCTGTTCTTTCAGTTCTTGCTGCTCTTTTTTGTTCTTATCTAACGCTTTTTTTGTTTCTGCTAAATGCTTTTCGATTACCTCTGCCTTTGCCATCTGTTCATGCAGCTGCTGCATGATTTTCTTATTGTCTTTACAGGCATCGTCTGCCTCTTTTTCTTTCATTTTTCCATAAGAAAGATATGCATTAACAACCTCTAGTGGCTGCATATCTTCCATATCCAATTCCAGACCTGCAGGCAGAATCTTACGATTAAAATCCTGCTCTGATGAACGCCTGTTTTCTTCTATGGCATCATCCATAGCATTAGAATATCTGCGCAATTCTTCCTGAATTTTATTATATAAAACTGTTCCAAAGAGCTTTGTAAAAATCTTTTTTCGCTCATCACTTTTTGCATAAATGAGTTTTAAAAAATCTCCCTGAGCAATCATTGCCATCTGGGTAAACTGTTCACTGCTTAGACCGATAATTTCTTCGATTTTTGCATCTGTTTCTGTTTTTTTTCCCGGAAATATACTGCCATCCGGCAGGGTTAATTCTACATTTTGAGGGACTTTTCTAGTCTTTACATTTCCGTTTTTTAAGGTGACTTCTATAGAATATTCAGGATTTCTTTCCACCTGATAAACTTTATTTCCATAAAAAAACTGATACCGTACAAAGGTCTTTGCCTCTGGTGATGCAAACTGACTTCGCATCATACTTCCATCCCGTTCACCGCCACTGGTTCTGCCATAAAGTGCATACATAATGGCATCAAATATCGTCGTTTTTCCTGCTCCTGTATCTCCGGTAATCAGAAATAATTCTCCGCCTAATGTAGAAAAATCTATTTTTACCTCCTTGCCATAAGAGCCAAAAGCAGACATTATAATTTGTATAGGTTTCATTCTGCTCCCTCCTGACATTTTAAGATAATTTCATCCATCAACAGACTTTCTTCCTTTGTCATTTCCCGTCCATGCATTTCTGTAAAAAAAGCCAAAAAAGCTTCCTTAGGATGCATAATTTCTGGTTCTGCATCGGAAAAATCTAATATTTTTCTGGTTCTTGCATTATCAATTCGAAGCTCTAATATTCTATGATACAATTCCTCTAGCCTTTCCTTTGGATAGTAGGGATCGATATCATCCGTTAAAGTAATACTGACAAAATCTTCCCTTTGAGAAGCTTTTGCATTTTCTAATATTTCATGTAAAGTTCCCTCTAGCTTCCTTACCGGATGAAGCGGCTTTAACGGAATTTCTTCTATAGTTGGTGTACTTCCTTTTTCTTCGAAAGTAACCATTGTAATACTTTTTTTATCTGATGCTTCACTAATGGAATACTGTAGAGGTGTTCCACAATAACGCACAGTTTCCCTGCCCATTTTCTGCGGTCGGTGAATATGCCCTAATGCCGCATAATCAAAGTCTGCTAATACAGATATATCAATCTGGTCTAAGCCACCAACGGTATGCATTTCTGATTCACTCTGCACAGGCTCTTTTCCCCCTGCCACATAAAATTGATGGGAAAGTATGACATTTCGCTTGGTTGTATCTATTTCTTCCCGCCCTAACAAAAGCTCTATCGCCTCTTGATAGGTCAATGAGCCTTCTTCCTGAAAGCTTCTTACAAATGCCGGTTTTGTAAACGGCAGAAGATAAAAATTTATCTCTCCATGGATATCCTCTAACACTACCTTTTGTATATGCTCTTCTTCTGTCATCGGCGGCAAGCCTGCAATATATACACGACTGTTATTTAAAATCCGACTGGCATAGGAAAGTCTTTTGCCACTGTCATGATTTCCGGCAATGATAAGTACTGTTATTTCCGGTTTTATCTGTGACAGCTCTGTTAAAAACTCATCAAATAAAGCAACTGCTTCTGCAGAGGGTACTGCACTATCATATATATCTCCGGCAATCAATATCGCTTTAGGCTGTTCTCTTTCAATATGTTCTAATATTTGATTAAAAATATACCGCTGATCTTCTTTTAGATTATAATGATGAAGCTGTTTTCCAATATGCAGATCTGATATGTGAAAAAATTTCATGCTATACTTCCTTTCCACCCCCGTCTATGCTATACTAGACTATAGTAATAGTTATTGTATCAGGAGGCTTGATAATTATGACTCACTATAAATTGCGTTCTTTATTTGACGACGAAGCAAAGCTATGTGAAGGCTGCCGTCGTGTTCTTCCTAGAAATTTTACAGAAAATTTATGTCATGTCTGTAAGGAAAGGGAATTATTTTCCGAAGTAAAAGAATTTATCCGTGCAAACGATGTAACGGAATTTGAACTTGCGGATTATTTCAATATTCCTCACCAAAAAGTAAGACAATGGATCCGCGAAGGCAGAATTGAATATAAAGAATTGCGCACCCCAAAAATCGAATCCATGCTCTGTCAGCGATGTGGTGAACCTATCCGCTTTGGAAATCTTTGCTCTAAATGCCAGCGACAGGCAAACACTACAGGCAGTGCCAAAATTGATAGAAGCAACATAGAAGAACGAATTCGCCATTTACAAAAATGATAGGAAAATCATAGATTTTCCTATCATTTTTATTATTTTAAAAGCTATCTTATTTTAAAAATCCACTGATAATCTGCTGCTCTGCTTCTTCTTCTGTCAATCCTAATGTCATCAATTTAATTAGCTGCTCTCCTGCAATTTTTCCAATCGCAGCTTCATGAATCAGGCTGGCATCCACATGGTTTGCTGTAAGCTGTGGACTTGCTGTTACGCAGGATTCATCCATAATAATAGCATCACATTCACTATGTCCGGCACAAGCTGCATTTCCATTAATTCTGGAGAAAAACTCCTGCTTGGAGGTGTCCTTTGCCACAGAACGGGAAATCACATTTGCGCTGCAGCCCTCTCCATTTAAATCCATCTCAAATTCTGTTCTTGCATACTGCTTACCATGGGTCATGATATTTTCACGCACCTCTAAGACTGCACCGGCTTTCAATTCCCCTCTGGTAATTCTGTCTGTAGAATCAATTCCCTTAATCTGGGTAGTTTCCATTGTCAGCTGGGCATTTTCATCACAATAAATAATAGTGGTTGGATTCATGACATTTTCACCATTACCATCGCCTTCACCGTAATGCTTTTCTACATAACGAACCTTTGCATTTTTGCCCACATGGAAAGTATGAATTCCATCATGCTTGGAGGTATCTACGCCGCAATTATGGATTCCACAACCTGCAACAATCGTCACATCACAATCCTCTCCGATGATAAAATCATTGTATACCATTTCCTGATAACCGCTTTCGCTTAAAATTACAGGAATATGCACACTTTCATTTTTTGTTCCCGGTTTGATAATGATATCAATTCCCGGCTTGTCTTTCTTTTCTACGATATCAATATTGGCAGTGGAATTTCTTCCTGCATTTGTACCATTTGAACGAATGCTATATGCTCCTGCCGGTACTTCATGAAGTCCCGCAACCTGCTCTAATAAATTTTTCTGTATCTTATCCATGCATTAATCCTCTCTACTCTGCTTTTTCCATCAGTGTTCTGCAAGCGGTTTCTGTACCTAAAAGCTTCGGCATAATCTCTTCTTTGCTTCCGATAGCTGAAACTGTGCCATCCGAAAGTAAAACAATCTTGTCCGCCACATTTAAAATACGCTCCTGATGAGAAATAATCAAAATCATTCCATTGATTTCTTTTCGCATTTTTTCAAACACATGAATTAAGCTGTTAAAGCTCCATAAGTCAATTCCTGCTTCCGGCTCGTCAAAGATAGACAATTTAGTTCCTCTAGCGGTAATCATGGCAATTTCGATTCTTTTTAATTCTCCGCCGGATAAGCTGTTATTAATTTCACGATCAATGTATTCTCTTGCACATAATCCCACTTCAGATAAAATATTGCAGATTTCAGAAACATTCAATGGCCTATTTGCCGCTAAAGTAATTAAATCCTTTACGGTTAAGCCTTTAAAATGTACCGGCTGCTGAAAAGCATAGCTGATGCCCTTTTTTGCACGGTCTGTAATGCTTAATTCTGTAATATCTTCTCCATCTAATAAAATCTGACCGGAGGTTGGTGTGATGATTCCGGCAATAATCTTTGCCAAAGTAGATTTTCCACCACCGTTTGGTCCTGTAATCGCAACAAAATGATCCTCAATGGTAAGGTTGACATCCTTTAGGATTTCTCTTTTCTCCTTATCATCTTCTACTTCGTAGCATATATTTCTCAATTCCAGCATATAGTATGCCCTCCCTGTTTTCTAACGCCGAATATTGTCTTATTCGGACGGGGTTTTCGTATTATATAGAATTATACATATTCTTCCATATTATACTACCTGCCAAAGATTCATTCAACCGTTTTCCTGTTCTAAAATAAAGACATGGATTTGAGCCGATGCGTGCGTTATTAGTTAAATTATCTCCCCAACCTTGACATTACATTCTTTATCCTCCAAAATATTTAATAACAGTTTACAAGGAGGTTCTTATAATGAAACATTTTTTACTTTTTCAACTAAAATCCGTCTGCTATGATTCCTATACCTATTTTTCCGATTCCGTAGCGAATGCACTTCGTGCACTTGGACACAAAGTAGAGATTTTTTCTGCCCAGAGAGAACCTCTTGATAATATGGAAAAATATATAGGCAGTCATTTTGATGCCATTATTGACTTTAACTCAGAGCTTTCAAAGCTTCGCATGGAGGATGATTCCTATTTTTTAGATCAGATAGATGCTCCTTTTTATGATGTAATTCTAGACCATCCTTTATATCATCACGATATGCTAAAGCAAACACCTAAAAATTTCCATGTACTCTGCTTAGATAAAAATCATAAATCCTATATAGAAGAACATTATCCACATATTTCTTCCGTCCATGTATGGGCAATGACGGGAGAGGATATCTGTCCGACAAATTCTGCTTATCCTTCTAAAAATATAGAGATTTTATTTTCGGGCAGCTATACCGATTTTCGTCAAGCAGAGGAATCTATTTCAAACATTCCCTCTTTTATTGGAGATTTAACAAAGGATTTAATTTCTTTGATGAAAAATACCCCTTCTCTTTCTCAGGAAAATGCCTTAAAACAGCTTTTGCCCTCCTTGGATGAAATTGTAGAAGAAACCTTTCCTTTACATATGCAGGCTTGTTTTCTTTGTGATACTTATCTGCGCGCCTTTAGAAGAGAAAATATACTCATGCAGATTGCCAAAGCAGACCTACCACTTACTCTCTGTGGTAACGGATGGCGAAATTCCCCTTTTGTGGACTTTAAAAATATCCAAATTATAGACGATACTTCCTTTAGGGATACTTTTTCTTTATTCCGCAACAGTAAAATCACCTTGAATATTATGCCAGGATTTTGCAATGGTACCCATGACCGTATTTATTCTGCCATGCTTAATCACAGCCTTTGCTTAACGGATGCTACACCTATTTTGCAGCAACAATTTACCCATTCTAAGGAGCTTTGCTTTTATGATGTTTTAGATACAGATGGATTGATTCAACAGCTTTACCATTTGTTAGCTTCACCGGAAGAAATAGAATCTATATCCAAGAAAGGTTATTTATGTGCAAAAGAAAACCACGCATGGCAAGCACGCGTGGCATATCTTCTCACTATCGTTTAACTTTTCGACCATATTTTACAGAAATACCATCTAAAAATCTGTCATCCGGCTCAAAGCGAATACATGTGGTTTCTCCTGCTTCCTGCAATACAATTTCGTATACTCTACGATTGGACTTTCTGCTGGAGAGATCCATGTATTTTGTTTTCGGATTCTGATGGGCACTTTCTAATAAGCTATCTCCTACAGGCGCAATCTGTATCACATCATTCATATGAAAACTCATAATACTTTTACGCTTTCTTTTGTCTATAACCTTATCAATGTCGATGGTTCCATCAAAGTATAAATACTCATACTCCATATTGGTATGAAACCACATTCTCCACCACCAGAAAATCACAAGCGCTGCCGGCAATGCCCAAAGCAGTGGATTAATCCAGATACAAGCCAATAAACCTAGGGCTGCAACCGCTAAAGAAGCATACCGAAGCATTAATGTCTGCTTATCCGGTCTTGCTTCAAGCAATACCGTAATTTGAAAATCATACATATCTCTTTCCTCTCATCTTCCGTCAAAATATTTTGACTGTAATATTATCCTGTATATTATAATATATGTAAAGAAAGATTACTAATGAATTTTTTCTAAACTTCTGTACACTATGCCCGCCGTACTCGCTTGGCATTTTCTTTCTTCTGCTCTCTGACTCTTCGTTGTTTTAATGTAACATAAGCCGATAAATCCTTGCACATATTACAAATTTCAAACCCGTAAATCTTTAAGCCATCGTCCTTTTCTTCGATTCTTACAACCCTGCCTCTAAGGTCTAATTCATGTCCCATATCATCCAAAAAAACACTCAGTTCATCACCGATTTTCAATCCGATTGATGAAGATTTGTCTGTAATGGAAAATCCTGACATACTGACATCTCTAATCATTACCTGACCTGGTCCATTCATAGATTTTACCCTTGCAAGCTTCGATACGCCGACTCTAAATGAATTTCTTCTGTTATTACGAACTCCCTCACCACTCACAACCATTACATAAGCAGACTGATAATTGGTAATTTTGACATTATTCCATATAATAGGAACATCCTTATCCCCCTCATATTCCATACTGATAGAAACATTGTCAAAAATTAATCTCTTACCCTGTCCATATTCTATTGTAATCAATGCCACATTTTCTTTCACATGCTTTTTTAGCACAGCCCCCATACGCATGCGCTTTGTATCATTATGAATTATTAATGTCAGATTACTGCCTTCTGCTATCTCTGCTAACTTCATTTTGTAAACCACGCTCCCATACTTGATGCTTAACCTATAGTTTACCTCTTTCCCATATATACGCCATTTCCACCTAATAATCTTATTATAGCATCTGTTTGATGTACTTCAATAGTTTTTTATTAAAATTTAGGTAAATAGTACCTATTTTTTCTATTTTCCTCTGTAAAGATTTCGCAAAAGTTTGACTTGTTTTATATTACAAAAGAACTATTTATACTATAATCCGCATGTACATGAATAAGACAATTTATACAATTAGGAGGAAAACATGGACATTACATACTTTTTAAGTTTATTAGGAGGTCTTGCACTGTTTTTGTACGGTATGCAAATGATGAGTGACGGTTTGGAGGATGTTGCCGGTGACCGTATGGAGAAAATTCTCGAAAAACTGACTTCCAACCGCTTTTTAGCCGTAGCTGTTGGTGCGGGAATCACCGCGATTATTCAGTCTTCATCCGCTACAACGGTTATGGTCGTTGGCTTTGTAAATTCCGGAATGATGACCCTTAGACAGGCTGTATGGATTATTATGGGTGCCAATATCGGTACAACCATTACCGGTCAGTTGATTGCATTAGATGTAGGTATGTTAGCACCTTTATTTGCTTTCCTGGGTGTTGCCATGATTGTATTTTTAAAAGTACCAAAGGTACAGCATGTAGGTAAAATTTTAGCCGGACTTGGTGTACTTTTCATTGGTATGGATATGATGGGTGCTGCTATGAAACCTTTGCAGGAGTTAGATGCTTTTGTATCCTTGATGACTACTTTCTCCAATCCACTTTTAGGAATTTTAGCCGGAGCTTTATTTACAGCAGTTATCCAGTCTTCTTCTGCTTCTGTAGGTATTTTACAGACCCTTGCTACCAACGGACTGATTCCTTTTTCCAGTGCTGTATTCGTACTTTTCGGTCAGAATATCGGTACCTGTATTACCGCTGTTTTGGCATCCATCGGTACAAACCGCTGCGCAAAAAGAACTACCATTATTCATTTAATGTTTAACTTAATTGGAACAGCGATATTTACTACACTTTGTCTGACACTTCCGATTACAGATATTGTAGCTTCCTTTACACCGGGAAAACCAGCAGCACAGATTGCAAATATGCATACAACCTTTAATATCGTAACCACCTGTATTCTTCTGCCATTTGGTACAATGCTTGCTAGTCTGGCTGAAAAGATTCTGCCTGATACAGAAGCAGAAAAAGCAAATGTTTCCATCCTTACTTCTTTAAACGAAGAATTCAGAAGAGGACACACAAATCTTGGTGCTGCTACTATTCATATTGACTTGCTTCGTCAGGAAATTGAGCGCATGATTTCTCTTGCCGGCGAAAACTTAGAGAGATGTTATCAGGCTGTACTTACTTCTGATTCTGCTTTGGAAAAACCAATTGATGAAACAGAAGAGACGATTGATAATCTGAATAAAGAGATTTCCCAGTATATCTCTAAAATTCTGGTAGATAATAACAGTGGTCAAAATGTAACTACCATTGAACAATATTTTTTGATTACCGGAAATGTGGAAAGAATCGGAGATCACGCTGTAAACATCGGCGGTTACATGGATGTTATCAGACGGAAATCTATCGTATTTTCTGACAGTGCAAAAAATGAGCTGGTAGAAATGCAGCAGCTTACCAAAAAAGCGATTCAGAAGCTGCTGAATAAAGAAGAGGATATGACGGTATGGCTTTCCGACATTGCTGCCATGGAACAGCAGATTGATGATATGACAAAAACCTACCGCGAAAGCCACTTAGAGCGAATGCGTAAGGGTCTGTGTACAGAAGAAGCCTGCGTGCTTTATTCTGAGCTTTTAACAGACTTTGAACGAATTGGTGATCATGTCTTAAATATTGGACAGGCATTTACAAAAATTGATGCCAACGCATAATACACATCTTTTACACCAGATACAGCCCGGAAAATTTCCGGGCTGATATTTTTTCTAGCTTTTCTAAAGATAACCCCTGCAAATGACAAAATGTATGACAGATAAAGTGCTGACATAAACTATATGAATACTACAAAAGTGTGCACAGACTGCGCATCTTTTGCATAAATAGAAAGGGTGTTATGTATGAATAAAACAAATTTTTTTACTCCTCTATGGAAGGGATTAGTGATTGGAGGAACCATGCTTGTACCAGGGGTCAGCGGAGGCTCTATGGCAATGATTCTTGGTATATATAACCAACTAATTTCTGCGGTAAGTTCACTTTTTTCCAATCTGCGAAAAAACCTTCTTTTTTTAATCCAATTTGTAGCTGGCGCAGGAATAGGTATATTACTATTTGCCAAACCATTGCTGACCCTTATTGAACTTTATCCTAAGCCAATGCTGTATTTCTTTTTAGGTGCTGTGGCGGGCGGAGTTCCTTTGATTTATAAACAGGCAAAGGTAAAGCATTTTTCTTTTTTTTATTTGTTTTATATTCTCATTGGAATACTTTTGGTATCTATGTTTGCGCTGTTTCCAACGGATGTTTTTTCTGCAAATAATTACCATGCCACATCACAAATGCTATTTTTATTTATTGCCGGATTAATTGCTGCCATTGCTTTGGTGCTGCCGGGAATCAGTGTATCCTATCTGCTATTAGTCTTAGGGCTGTACGATAAAACTATGCAGGCAATTTCTGCTTTTGATATGGGTTTTCTTGTCCCTTTGGGATTCGGTGTCTTAGCAGGCATTTTATTAGTAACTAAAACCTTAGAATTTGCTATGGATAATTATCCTAAAATCACTTATTTTATTATTCTAGGATTTGTTCTTGGCTCTTTGTATGAAACCTTTCCGGGACTTCCGGTAGGACTGGAATGGATAATTTGCAGTCTAATGGTTGCAACTGGATTTTTGGTGATTTTGATACTTTCAGAATATGAAGAAAAACTATAAACATATTTTATAAAAATTTTATTTGCTATTTTAGAATTCTCCTGTTAAGGTAGTTATACTTGATTTAATTTTTATACAAAGGAGATTATTTTATGCTTTATGCATTTTTTATTTGCTTTACTGCTGGTATTGGTGCAGGACTTGGTACAGGATTTGCAGGTATGAGTGCGGCTGCAGTAATTGCACCTATGCTGATTACTTTTTTGAAAGTTCCTGCTTATGAAGCGGTAGGTATTGCGCTTGCCAGCGATGTACTTGCCAGCGCAGTAAGCGCCTATACTTACCATAAAAATAAGAATCTGGATGTTCGAAATGGCATCATTATGATGATTAGTGTCTTAATTTTTACACTAATAGGAAGCTATATGGCAAGTCTGGTTCCAAATACTACTATGGGCAGTTTTTCTACCTGTATGACCCTGTTTTTAGGTATCAAATTTATAGTAAAACCGATTATGACCACCAAAGAATCTATGCAGAAAATAGATGCGAACACTCGTATTCGCCAATCGATTATTTGTGGAGTAATTATCGGATTTATCTGCGGCTTTGTTGGTGCCGGCGGCGGTATGATGATGCTTTTAATCTTAACAAGTGTATTAGGATATGAACTGAAAACGGCTGTTGGCACAAGTGTATTTATCATGACATTTACTGCCTTTACAGGTGCCATCAGCCATTTTGCTATTGGCGGAATGCCAAATGTCTGGTATCTGGTATTTTGTGTATTATCTACCCTTTTATGGGCTAGAATTGCTGCAAAGTTCGCAAATAAAGCAAGTGCTATCACCTTAAACCGTGCAACGGGTGTTGTATTGACAATTCTTGGCGGAGCTATTTTGGTATTTAATTATTTTACTTAATTACCAAATCATAGCTCTCTGCTATCATTCTTTTTATTTCTTTATCCGGTACACTTCCATCTAATATAACTGTGTTCCAATGCTCCTTATTCTGATGATACCCCGGCAATACAGATGCATATGTATTTCTCCATAAATCTCTCCATTCTGGGTCAACTTTTATGTTAATACACATCTTCCCTTCTCTCTCATATGACCATAAAAACGCTTTTTTATTACTCTTAACTCTTATAAGCTGCCAGTTCGGATCATGAAAGGGCGCATCCTGATAAGTATCTGGAAAGGAAAGTCCATAGCTAAGTACTTCTTCTCTTGTTTTCATTCTATCACACTCTTGTTCCTTCAATTATGACTCTTCCACTAATTTTCCGCAAATATGCTCTGGTGTCAATTTTAATAACAAGGTTTTGCTGCCATACTTTTGAATTTCTTCTCTGATATATTCATCATCCTGAGTAAACTTATGGCTAAGCTTCGTTGTAATATCTACGATACTTTCCAAATCCTCCACAATCTCCATCCTGCCAAACACGATCACGCTCTTTACATTGAATGGCCACTGACCTTCTTTCTGATAGCCCTTGTCATATGTACAAAACGATACTTTATCATTCTTTTTAAGGGCATCTAATCTGTGTCCTATTTTTCCACAATGAAAATAGAGCTTCTGATCCTCCTCATTGTACCAGTGATTCATAGGCATGCCATATGGATAGTCATTATCACCGATTACAGACAGTACGCCTCTAGTCTCAGTCTTTAGAACCTGTACACATTCTTCCATGGATAATTTTTTATTTTGTCTGATTAATTCTCTAAACATCTTGTTCCTCTTGTCTTAATAACTGAGTCATTTTATCTACCATTTCATTAATAATTCCTGCCTGTGTCGCAACCTCTGTTGTATTACCAGCATTACTTTCTGCCATGAAATTAATTGAATTAAACTGCTCATTTTCATTTTGAATACTTTCTGCAATATCTTGATTGATGGATATTGTTTTCTTGATTACTTCAGATTGTTTTCCATGAGCTTCTCCCATTGTATTTATTGTATCCACTGATGTATTTAAAAGTTCTGTCATATCCTGCATACTTTGAAATACATTTTCAAAATATTCATTCTGGGTGCCAAGCTTCACAGCATTTTCATTTACCTGCGCAGTAATATCTCTCACATTCTGTTGAACTCTTTCAATAACTGTTTGAACAACCTGCAAGGATTGCTGTGTACTATTTGCAAGATTTCCCACCTCTGTTGCAACAACCGCAAATCCTTTTCCTGCTTCACCAGCCCTTGCTGCCTCAATAGATGCATTTAAAGCCAATAAGTTTGTAGAATCAGAAATATCGCTTATAAGACTCAATGTTACACCGATTTCCTGTACAGCCTCTGACAATCTCTGAGTAATCTCAGTTGTGATCCTCATTGATTCTGACACTTCTCCATTAATCATATGTAAATCTCCTAAAAGCTTTTCATTTTCCAGAGATTTGTCCAATAAATCTTTTGAAACCTTTTCGACTTTTTCTACATTATCTGCAACAACGCCTTCCCATTCACTCAGTTCCCCGAGATTTACCATGCTTTCCTCTGTTTTTGTACTAAGTAAATCACTGCTTGCAACTAACTTTTCACTTGTTGCTGCTAATTCTTCAGCAGATGCACTTTCATTTTCAGATACTTGAGAAAGTGCTAAACCAGCCGCCTGCAAATTCTCTGATAATGTCTGAACAGCCTCAAGGACACTTGTGACTTGTTCATTACTTTTTTCTAATTCATCCTTTTTTTGCATTTACTAAAAAGTGTGCAACAAAGAACACAAAAATTAGCAATCCGGTTAATGACAATACTAATGCAACTAAACACATAATAACATCTGTAAGGAATAATTCATCCTTAACCGGAAGAAGGTCTGTTCCTCGAATAAACCAACCTATAAATAGTGAAATCATACAAGCTAAACCACTTGCTAATAACAACTTAATATCCAAAAAGAAAGCTATCAGAATAAGGAAGAAAAATAAAAATCCCCAAAATGTTCTTGTCGGCAGCATATATAATAAATAATTCCACTGGACAACTAAAACAACTACAGAAAAAATTTTGCCCACTTTTAATCTGCCATCTATTAAATAGCCTTCTTTATCAAAGGATGTCTTTACTATACATATGGCACTAACAAAAAATATCGTATCCATTATACCTAACCCAATCGTTGCAAGCCACGGTACAGTAGGATATAATCCAAACAATTTTTCTGTATTAAACATAACAGTAGCACACATACAGGCGCATACTAATATGATAAGCCCCCACTTAAACACCGTAGATAAGTACACTTCAACAGCCGTTTTCTTTTTGTTCATAATAATTACCCTCCTAAAAGTTCATATTCATGCTTAATTCGTCCAATTATTTTGGTAGATTTCATGAATTTTAATATAATTATTATAACATTATTGTATATTTTTATCAACTTCTGTATGACTAGAAGATATACTTTTGTCTCTGTAGAAGAAGCCTTAAATAATTTTTCATGTTTTTACCTATTAATTTAACTTTCTGGCAAGTTTTCTAGCAAATTTGCGTGTTGTTTTTGTATTCTTCATTTCTGCATTTTTTTCAAAGCCTGTAGCAGTCGGTCCCGGACATAATGCAGTTACTGTAACGCCACTTCCTTTGAGTTCCTCATGTATTGCCTCACTAAAAGATAAAACAAATCCTTTTGATGCATAGTATATAGACATATATGGTCCGGCAGAAAAAGCAGCTACAGAAGAAAGATTAAGGATTTTTCCACATCCCCTTTTTTTCATCTCATTACCATATAAATATGTCAGATGCATAAGCGCTAAATTATTGAGTTCAACCATATTTCTCTGTCGTTCCCACGCCGCATCTAAGAATGCATTACTATCCCCAAATCCCGCATTATTGACAAGAATTTCTACTTCCATATTATGACTTTGTGTATACGAATACAATCTGTTCCGTTCTTCTTCACATGATAAATCTGCCACAAACACTTCTACTTCAATATTATGTTTTTTCTCCAAGTCTGTCTTTAACATTTCAAGTTTATCGGAAGTCCTTGCTGCAATTATCAAATTATGTCCATTTCTTGCAAACTCTTTTGCAAGTTCCATTCCTATTCCTCCAGATGCACCTGTTACTAATGTATAAGCCATAGCTATTCGCCTCCATTTTGTTTTTCTAAACAAATGTTAGCAAATGAACGCTATATTCTCCACGACAGTTTTTGAAAAAGTGTACAAAAAAATCCTTGTGCCGACACTTTACTTAGCCTTCTGTATATCCCTTTATAGTTTTACGAATTAAATGTTTCACATAGTCAACATCAATATCATATGGATTTCTTAACCAATATTGATATGCCCCCATAGCTACCGATGCAATAATTTCCATGGTCAATTCCCTATTCTTCTGAGCTATTTGAGTTGGCATGCGCTGATATAAATGATATTTGATTGCATCTTTCCATTTATTTATAAATCTGGCATTATATCTTTTTATCATAAACAAATACAGCATTTTTTGATTACTCTGAATAAATTCAAGAGTTTCTTCTATAAAACCTAAATCTATTTTTTCTATTTTTTCATGTCCTTCTAACCTCATGGTAAGTTCAATAATATTATGTAAGAATCGGTTTTCAATGATCAACAAGCAGTCATCAATCACATCATAATATGTATAAAATGTACTGCGTGCAACATTTGCTTTCTCGCATATCTCTTTCACAGATATTCTATAAACTTCTTTTTCATCAAGTAAAGCCAGCAGCGCCTTTTCTATGGATTCTTGTGATGCAGTCACATTTACAACTGGTAAATCACAAACATATTTGTATGGGTTCATTTTCTTGCTTTTCCTTTCTCCATTGATGATTTTGCTGAAACCATATACTTATATATCAATAGTATATCACAGAACTGTTAATGTTTCAGTCGAACCATTCAAACAATTTATCTCAAGAACTTTATCTTAAAATATCAATATGTAACGAATATCCCAATTTCCTTTATGTACAAAAAAAACAAAACAGATTATAATACTACTATCACAATAGATCCAAACATTAAAACAGAAAGGAACCATCACTATGAACACTCCCCTTAAAACCATCCGAGAATTTGCTATGATAACTCTTGGCACTGCCATTATCGCTGCTGCTGTTTACTTTTTACTGATGCCAAGCCACTTGGTTATAGCCAGTATCTCCGGTCTTGCCATTGTCCTTGAGAACTTTATACCACTTCCAGTTTCTGCCATTACCATGATTCTAAATGTTGTGCTGTTAATCATTGGTATTCTGTTTATTGGCAGAGAATTCGGTGGAAAAACTATCTATACTTCAATTTTGTTACCGACATTCATTGGTATATTGGAGGTGATTTTCCCAGATGTTGCTTCCCCAACGGCTGACCCGTTTTTAGATATGATTTGTTATATCTTTATAGTAAGCATCGGACTAGCCATTTTATTTAATCGGAATGCTTCCTCCGGCGGCTTAGATATTGTGGCAAAGCTTATGAACAAGTACCTTCACATGGAATTAGGAAATGCCATGTCCCTCTCCGGTATGGTAATTGCTCTTTCCTCCGGCCTTGTTTACGACACCAAAACACTTCTGTTAAGTCTCCTCGGAACTTACTTAAACGGAATCGTGTTAGACCATTTCATATTTGGTTCAAACTTGAAAAAACGGGTATGTATTGTTTCTAAGAAAGAAGAAGAAATTCGTAATTTTATCCTCCACGAGCTTCACAGCGGTGCTACAATTTACGAAGCCATCGGTGCTTATGATTTAGAACCCAAAAGAGAAATTATTACTATTGTAGATAAGAATGAATATGCAAAGCTCATGTCCTTTATTGAAAAGACAGATTGTGATGCCTTTGTAACCATTTATACTGTAAATAAAATTATCTATCGTCCAAAGATATAATTTGTAAAATTTGTATAGATTCCATCTGATAAGTTTTCTTAAACATTATCAGATGGATTTTTTATATTTGAATTTTATCGATAACTAAAAAAATAAATTTAATAATTGACAAATGCAATTAAATTGTGTACAATCTTTTTATCAATAAACAGTTGTGCGCAATCTAATTTCAAAAAATCAATTTAGGAGGAATAAAAATGAGCGTATATGATTTTAATGTAGTAAACATCAACGGTGAAGAACAGAGTTTAAGAGACTATGAAGGCAAAATACTTTTAATTGTAAATACCGCAACAGAATGTGGCTTTACTCCACAGTATGATGATTTACAAGATTTATATGAAAAATATGCATCCGCCGGATTAGAAATTTTAGATTTTCCTTGTAACCAGTTTGGTAATCAGGCACCTTTAGACAATCAGGAAATTGTAAGTTTTTGTGATTCCCGTTTTGGAATTACTTTCCCACAGTTTTCCAAAATTAATGTAAACGGTGAAAATGCTATCCCTCTTTACAAGTATTTGCAGACAAAAAAAGGCTTTGCAGGATTTAATTCGGAACATCCACTAACATCTATTGTAGAGAGCATGTTAGAGAGAACACATCCAGATTATAAAGAAACTTCAGATATCAAATGGAACTTCACAAAATTCTTAATTGACCGTCAAGGAAATGTTGTTGAAAGATTCGAGCCGACAGAGGATATCAGTGTAGTTGAAAAAACGGTAAAAGAATTATTATAAAAGTTCCCCTTGTATACGAATATAAAGAGTATCCTATTTTCGCATACAAGGGGAAATATTATCTATAATTGCAATTCACTTTGAATAACTAGCAAATTTCTGCTCCAGACGGCATATCCTTATCCGGCTGCATCAATGCCAATTCACCTTTTTCATTCTCTGCGCAAAGCAGCATACCTTCGGAAAGTACTCCGGCTAATTTTGCAGGTTTTAGGTTCACAAGAACCATAACCTTTTTGCCTACCATATCCTCTGGAGAATACTCTTTACGGATACCGGATACAATCTGTTTTACCTGACTTCCGATTTTTACCTGAGAGCAAAGGAGCTTTTTGGATTTCTCCACCGCTTTACATTCGATGATTTCACCCACCTGAAACTGCATTTTCATGAAATCATCAAAGGTAATCTCTTCTTTTGCTTCGATATCAATAACCACTTCCTCTTCCTTAGCAGCTTCTGTTGTCTCTTCTTCTACCGGAGGATGAAGCTCCTCTACTTTTTTCAATACTTCCTCTACATCTAATCTTGCAAATAAGATTTCCGGTTTTTCAGTTACCTTACTGCCATTTGGATAATGACCAAATGTAGATAATTCATCGTAATCCACCATCTTAGCATTTAACTGTGCCAGTACCTTTTCTGCTGTTTCCGGCATGAAGCTGTGTAATAATGTCGCACCGATGCTGATACTTTCTACAAGGTTGTACATAACTGTTTCTAAACGAGGTAAGGTAGCTTCGTCCTTTGCAAGTACCCATGGTGTAGTCTCATCGATATATTTGTTGCAGCGTTTGAAGAGGTTGAATACCTCTGTCATGGCATCTGCTACACGAAGCTCAGCCATTTTTGCTTCTACCTTTGCCACAGTTCCTGTTACTATATTCTTTAAATCTTCGTCTACTTCTTCTGCTGCGCCGCTGTTATTTACCACACCGCCAAAATATTTGTTACTCATGGAAATCGTACGATTTACAAGGTTTCCTAATGTATTTGCAAGGTCAGAATTCATACGCTCTACCATTAATTCCCATGTGATAACACCATCATTATCAAATGGCATTTCGTGTAATACAAAGTAACGAACCGCATCCACGCCAAAGAAATCTACTAATTCATCGGCATAAAGTACATTTCCTTTGGATTTACTCATTTTACCATTGCCCTGTAACAGCCATGGATGACCAAATACCTGTTTTGGTAATGGAATATCCAATGCCATTAAAAAGATTGGCCAGTAAATTGTATGGAAACGAATAATATCTTTGCCGATTAAGTGTAAGTCTGCAGGCCAGTTTTTGTTAAATAATTCACTATTATCACCGTCTGCATCATATCCAATTTTTGTAATGTAGTTAGTAAGCGCATCTAACCATACATAAACCACATGCTTTGGATCAAAGTCTACCGGAATACCCCAGCTAAAGGAAGTTCTAGATACACATAAATCCTGTAAGCCCGGTAATAAGAAATTATTCATCATTTCATTTTTGCGGGAAACCGGCTGAATAAATTCCGGATGTGTATTAATATGCTCGATTAAGCGGTCAGCATATTTGCTCATTTTAAAGAAATATGCCTCTTCCTTTGCAGGAATTACTTCACGACCGCAATCCGGACATTTACCGTCTACCAACTGAGATTCTGTCCAGAAGGATTCACATGGTGTACAATAAAGTCCTTCGTATGCACCCTTATAGATATCTCCTTTATCATATAATTTCTTAAAAATCTTCTGTACCTGTTTTTCATGATCTTCGTCTGTAGTACGAACAAAATTGTCATAAGAAGTATTCATCAAATCCCAGATGCGTTTTACTTCCCCTGCAATTTTATCTACATGCTCCTTTGGTGTGATGCCTGCTGCCTCAGCCTTTTCCTGAATTTTCTGACCATGCTCGTCTGTTCCGGTCTGGAAGTATACATCATAGCCTTCCTGTCTTTTATAACGAGCGATAGCATCTGCCAAAATAATTTCATAGGTGTTTCCAATATGCGGTTTGCCTGATGTATAGGCAATCGCTGTTGTCATATAAAATTTCCCTTTATTACTCATCGTGTCCTCCTTAATTAAAGTAACCTAAGAAACTTCCATCTCATATATTCTCTTTTTTTCACATTTACTGTTTTAGACTAACATGTAAAATGGGGTATTGTCAAAGAATTTCCTTTTACTGCCATAGCTGCCTTTGCACCGCATCTAAGAGCTTTTCTATCTCTGGCGGCTTTAATAAATATCCCTGCGGATGCATCTGCAAAACCTCTCTTACCTCAGTTGAATTATCCACTGCGGTTAAAAATATAACTGGAATATCCTTCGTTTCCGGTTTATTACGCAGTCTTTGCAGCATTACCTTTCCATTGCAGATTGGCATATCATAGTCCAACAAAATCAAATCCGGTCTTTTCCCTCCGATGACCACCATTGCCTGATCAACAGAAGTCGCCATATCCACCTCATAATAGGAATCTAACATATTTTTAACCGAACGCAGTAAAATCGGACTATCATCCACTACTAATATTCGCTTTTTGTTACTCATAACATCCTCCTTTGTATTTCCTTTAGGATACTATTTCATTTTTTCCAGCACAGTTATTACTTTTGCTGCATCTAAATTATACACATGTATGGATAGTTCTTCCACTAGCTGCCCTCTTTCTCCGGCATAGGAATAGGCATTTATCCGCAGCATAATTCTATCCATTTCATTGATATCTGCCTTTTTTGCCGCTTCTAACAGTTTTTGAATATCTTCTTCAAAAGCCTTATCATTGGTACATAAAGGCTTATCTGACTTTTGCTCTGCAACTGCAGCATCCAGCCTTTTTGGCATCTTTTCAAGTTCTTCTAATAACACTGGTGTCTTATTTAAAATATCCTCTATTTGTCCGCCCTTTGCTGCCATTTCCAGCTCTCTTGCCAGACTCGATACTTTATCATTTCCTAACAACACCAATACACTTTTTACTGTATGGAATTCTATTTTCCCCTGATTTATGGCATTTTCTTTTTCTTCTTTAGAATACTTGCCATTTAATTTCTCATATATATCTTCTATCGTTTTTAATGTATCCGGCAGACTATAATAAAACTGCTTTAAACTGCCATACAATGCCTTTTCATCCGGAAAATGCTTCATGGCTTCTTTCCATGAAAAGCCTTCTGCCTCTGGAATACTGCATACTTTTTCTTTCTTTTCAGGCTCACTTTCGTCCTTTTTTCTTACCGCAAAAGAAACTTTTTCTTCAATAATTTTCTCTAATCGCTCAGAATCAATAGGCTTTGACAAATATCCATCAAAGCCTTTCTCTAAATAGTAATCCTTTGCACCTGCAATGGCATTTGCTGTAAGTGCTATTACCGGTGTATTGTGATTCAATACATACTCTGGCTGTTTCATGCACTTTAGGGTTTCAACACCATCCATTTCCGGCATCATGTGATCTAAAAATATGATATCATATTTATGTTTCTTTACAAGACCTAAACATTGCATTCCACTAGAGGCTTCCGCTAGTTTTATTCCTGTCCGATTCAAAAATGCACTAAATACCTTGCGATTAATTGTATTATCATCTACTATCAGCACCTTTACTCCTGATGCCTGTAATGACATTCTCTCTTTACTGTTTTCCCGTCTTTGTCTGTAATTTTCCTGAAAATTTCCAATAGGCGCAGATTTTATAACAGGCTGTATAATAGAAAAAGAGAATGTACTGCCCTCTCCATATACACTTTCTATCTCAAGCTCACTACCCATAAGCTTTAACAAACGCCTGGCAATATTCATTCCCAGACCGCTGCCTTCAACAGCTCTGTTTTTTTCTTCGTCAACTCGTTCGTACTCACCAAACAATTTAGGAATATCTTCTTTTTTGATACCAATACCCGTATCTTTCACAGCAAAATGCAAAATCGCCTGTCTCTCAATCACTTTGGCATTTACAGTAAACTGAACATACCCCTGCTTTGTATATTTTATGGCATTTGAAAGCAGATTGATGAGTATCTGACGAATTTTCACATCATCCCCATGCAAAATAGATGGTATATTTTCATCTATTTCCACTTTTATTTCCAAACCCTTTGTATTTGCGCGAACATTAAGCATGCTGATTAAATCATGCAGCATGCTGCTGACATCATAATCAGCCGGTACAATTGTCATTTTACCGGATTCTATCTTTGACAAATCTAAAATCTCATTGATAAGCTCTAATAATGTCCGGGCAGCGCCTTCTACATCCTGTGCATATTCTTTGATATGTTCCTCTTTGGTTTCCTTAAGAATCATTTCATTCATCCCAATAACGGCATTCATCGGTGTCCGTATCTCATGGGACATTCTGGCAAGGAAATGACTCTTCGCAGAATTTGCTGCTATTGCCTCATCCTTTGCTTCCTGCAATTCTATATTCTGCTTTTCAATTAGCTCTACCTTCTGCTCTAATAACTGCGCATTTTCCTCCATGCTTGCTGCATAGCGCTTAGTCATTCGTCCGATATGGGAAATCAGCATAAGAAAAGCAAATATCGTCGCTCCATATCTGCTGAATTTTTCTATATGCTCCTGTTTTAGTGTATAAGCACGAATAATATCTATTGTGCCGCAAATCCCAAGTACACTTAATGCAAAAAACTCTATCTTATAGCGTGTATGCTGACATTCCTTGCACATGGCAGCAAATTTTATCAAAATAAAAATAATAGATACAAACAATATTCCATGGGAGAAAAAAGCCATATCCATAAAATCAATAATATTCAACAGCTGTAACGGAAGCTGCACAAATACATTGGCAATTGTCACCATAAAAAGCATCTGCAGCCCCTGAGAACTGCCTCTGAAAAATGCCGCATCGCAATACAGCGTAAAAAACACCGGAATCAGCATAAGCATCAGAAATACAATCACAGAATAAAGGGTCTGATTTCCATAGAAAATGTTTAATGCTTTTGTTTCTACACCATAGTAAATGCTTGATAGCAGACAATAGACCGCAATATAGTCCATACCATCCCTGCTCTGACGGTAATGATGCTGTGCAAATGCCAGAATACAAAAACTACAGCTTGCTATAAACATAATCCCTACACAGGCAAAATTAAAAAGGTTCTTTTTTATCAGCCGAAGTATTGCTGTATCTCTATTGGCTATAAACATTTCATCTATACATGCTCCATAATTTGCATATGGCGAACTAAGCTCTATTTTTATCCTGCCCTCTGTCATTTCTTCCGGTATATCAATGAAATTTGTGACACTTCCCGGCGTCTGTCCGAAAGTTCTTTTATCATTTACGCCAAATTCATAGACTATTTTTTCATCAATATATACCCGCATATTTTTATCCGCAGTAAGAAATGACAGGCATTTGCCCTGATATTCTTTTGGGAGCATATTGCAAATTGTAATCGTTTCTAATGCATCACATGCTTCATAATACGGAAGGGTAATTTCTGTGGATGTATTATCTTCCCGTATTAATGTCCATCCTGTATTAAATGAGACAATTTCTCCCTTTGAAAGTGATACATCCTCTATATCAAAACCAACCGCTACATACAGCATAATAATGATTATTATACTGAACACAAACCATGCACAATAACGAATTTTCCCCATAAGCTCTCTTCCCTGCTTCTTTTAATCCTCTGTATTTACTGTAACCGCTGCTTCTCCCTTAACGATTTCTTCTTCCTCATATGGATAATCTTCTACCACAATAGAAAGCTTTTTGCCACAAACACTGCAAAACTCTGCGGTTTCCGCAGCTTCTGCACCACATTCCGGACATCTTCTGGCTTTTTTTATTTCCAGAATTAAAAGCTCCATTTTGGAAATATCCTCCATAGCTTCTTCGATACGGTCAAACTGCACTTTTTCCGGTACATCCATTCCTTTATTTTTCTCATAATAGGCTTTTCCAAGCTCTATATACTGTTCTTTAATAAAATCCTCTTTTGCTTTTATATCCAACTTTAATTTTGCAATACCTGATACATCCTTTGCCTTCTGTGTGACATCCTTACCTACATTTGCAATTGTATCTCCTAATTTACTAAAAAAATCCATAAGTTATCTCCTTCCTGTGACTTTATACCTATATTCTATACATTTCTCTATAAGTATGCAAGTCCTCTGCATCTTTATCCGAAAATAACCTTCATTTTTGTACCCTTTCCCTCTTCACTTTCTACTGTAATGGCTGCATCGTGCTGGGCTATGATATGTTTTACAATAGCAAGTCCAAGTCCGGTTCCCCCTGTAGACTTAGAACGGCTTTTATCTACCCTATAAAAGCGTTCAAATATTCTCTCCTGATGCTCTTTTGATATACCGATTCCTGTATCTTCTACCACCAAAACAGGGTGTTCATTTTCCACTTCCACTTTTATATAGACCCTTCCGCCTTTTACATTATAACGAATTGCATTGCTGATAAGATTGTAAATCAATTCTTCAATCAGGCTCTTTCCGCCATTAACTTCCACATGTTCTCCGGAAAAAATAAGCTCAACATCCTGTTTTTGTGCCGGAAGCTCCATCATATGCATCGTATTTTCCGCCAAATCATATAAATCAAATTTTTCAAATGGAATCTCCATTTCTTCACTGTCTAATTCTGAAAGCTTCATGATATCATTAATAAGATTTAACAGACGATTGGCGTTTTTTTGTATCTGTCCGGCAAAACGCCCCATATCCTCCTGCTGCACCATACCGTTTTCTATCAATTCCGCATAGCCTGAGATTGCCGTAAGTGGGGTCTTTAACTCATGAGATACATTAGCTGTAAATTCCTGACGCAGCTTTGCATGATTTAAAATATTCATATGCTGTTCTTTAATCGTCTTGACAAAGGGACGAATTTCCTCATAAACATTATCCTCTTCAAGTACTAATAAGCTATGTGCCATCCGTTCAATGGGTTCTATCATTCTGCGGGTAAGCAGATGAGCAGCCACTGCGCAAAGAATAAATGTAATTACAGCGATTACCACAATAACCATGATTGTATTTTTCATCACATCATAAAGACTTGTGGACTGCTTTGCTACCCTTAAGACACTTCCATCCTCCATCAAGGCAGCATAATAAAAGGTATGTACAGAAAAAGTATCTGACCATCGTACCTTCTCGCCCACACCATATCTTCTCGCCGCTTGTATTTCAGGACGGTCTTTATGATTTTCCATTTCCTTTGCATTTGCCTGACTATCAAAAAGTACTTCTCCATCCTCTGCAATAACAGTCACACGCATCTCTTCCTTGCTGATTTCAAGCATGGATGGGTCTACCTGACTAATGACATGCTCATATGCCTGTAAATCTGCAAAAACCTGTCTTTTTAATATATGAAAAAAAAGAATTGTAGAAATAAGTGCCGTAATTAAAATTGCTGCCGCTGATATAATCATAAAGCGGACATTCATTGTTTTTTTCATGTATTTTTCTCCATTTTATTCATCCATCATATAACCAACATTTCTGACGGTTTTTATCATACTTCCGCCCTCTCCTAATTTATGCCGCAGGGTTTTGATATGCATATCTACAGTACGACTTTCTCCCTCATATTCAAATCCCCAAACCTGATCCATAATCTTATCTCTAGATAGTACAATGCCTTCATTAATCATCAGATAACGAAGCAGTTCAAACTCCTTGTAGGTAAGCTCACAGAGTGTTTCATTTACTGTTACAGCGTGTTTTTTTGTATCTAAGCTTATCAGACCACAATGAATCACATCTGTTTCTGTAACCCTTTCTGTCCGCCGCAAAAGAGCTTTCACTCTGGAAATTAATTCCATTACACCAAATGGTTTTGTAATATAATCATCCGCACCATTATCTAAGCCCTTTACTTTATCTAACTCTGTAGATTTTGCTGTCACCATAATAATGGGCACATTTTTTGTTTCTTTTTTTGCACGAAGCTCCTTTAAAATCTCTAGTCCATCCTCCTCAGGAAGCATAATATCCAAAATAATCAATGCCGGAACTTTCTTTTTTACTGCCGAAAAAAGCTCAGAACCACATTCAAATTCTTCTACATGGTAACCGCCTGTTTTTAAGGCATAGCTTTCTATTTCACGAATATTTACATCATCTTCTACAATATAAACAGTTGCCATTTCTCTTCTCTACCTTTCATTTATATAATAATGCCCATCCAAAATGGATGGGCACCTGCGTTCTTCTTATGTATTTGATTTTTCTTTATCCTTTGGTAAAGAGTATTTCTGTTCTAATACTTCTACCTGTTTTTCAAAGGAAAGATGCTCTCCATCCTTTAACTGATTTACATAGCTGTGTGCTTCTAATTCTGTATCCTGTACCTGAATCAAACAGACAGCAATATTGGAACAATGGTCAGAAACTCTCTCAAAATTTGTTGCGATATCAGAAAGTAACAGTCCTAAATCCACTGTACATTTTCCCTTACGCATACGCTTAATATGTCGTTTCTTTACATCTTTATTTAACTGGTCAATTACTTCTTCTAATGGTTCTACTGTTATTGCCTGACTTTGATCTCCATGAACAAATGCACTTGTTGTACGGTCTAAAATTTCTTCTACCGCACTTCTGTAAATACGCATTTCTTCCTCAGCCTTTTTAGAGAACTGTAAGTCTCTTTTATTCATTTCCTGTACAGACTCTACGACATTTACAGCATGATCAGAAATACGCTCTAAATCTGTAATACAATGTAATAGCGTAGACACATTCTGACTATCATTATAGCTTAAATTCTGACTGCTTAGCTTTGTCAGATATACGCTGATTTTATCCTCATAAAGGTCAATACGGTTTTCTAATTTGACAATCTCTTCTGCCTCTTCGTCAGAATATCCATCTAAAGTTTTCATTGCTCGAACAAAGGATTCTTTTGCTAATTCAGCCATTTTATTTGCAAGTGTTCTACACTGTTCGATTGCAAATGCCGGTGTCTGTAAAAATCTGTCGTCTAAAATCTGGAATTCCTGATCTTCTACAGGTGCCTTCTCCTCTTCGGAAACAGGAAGTGTCAGATATGCCAGTTTTTCAAGAACTTTGGTAAATGGCAATAACACTAATGTTGTAAATACATTAAATGTTGTATGAAGCAGCGCAATTCCTGCTGCACCCACTACATCATCAGCAAATGCAAATCCAATCAATTTATTTAATCCAAAATACACTGCCATAAATAAAATTGTACCAATTAAGTTAAAATACAAGTGTACAAATGCTGTTCTTCTAGCCCCTTTATTTGCTCCTATAGAAGATAACATAGCTGTTACACAGGTACCGATATTCTGTCCCATAATAATCGGAACAACAGAACTGTAAGTAAATGCTCCTGTTACAGACAATGCCTGCAAAATACCGACAGATGCGGACGAAGACTGGATAATTGCAGTTAAAATAGCTCCAACAACTATACCAAGAAACGGATTATTAAACATAAGCAAGATGTTTGTAAATTCCGGCACATCTGCTAATGGTTTTACTGCTCCACTCATAGCATCCATACCAAACATCAGTACCGCAAATCCCAGTAAAATCTCACCAATATCCTTCTTTTTACTGTTTTTACCGCTCATGTACATAATAATACCAATCAATGCCAAAATCGGTGTAAAAGAAGATGGTTTTAATAATTTTACAAAAAGATTATCTCCCTGAATACCTGTCAAACTTAAAACCCAGGCTGTAATGGTAGTACCAATATTTGCACCCATGATAATACCGATTGCCTGAGACAATTTCATGATACTGGAGTTTACAAATCCTACTACCATAACGGTTGTCGCTGATGACGACTGAATAACTGCAGTAACACCTGCACCTAATAATACCGCCTTAATCGGATTTGATGTCAGTTTCTCAAGGATTCTCTCCAATCGACCACCGGAAAGCTTCTCTAAACCGCTTCCCATAACACTCATTCCATACAAAAACAATGCTAATCCGCCGACTAATGTCAGAAAACCAAAAATGTCCATTTCATTCTCCTCATATGTTCTCTTTTTTCATTCATAAGTATCTAGGTAAAATTACCCAGTACCAATAACATTATAACCGAATTGTTATAAAGTATCCAGTAAAAACTACATATTTTCTTAACAATTCCTTTACATCATACTTCGGATATGTAAAATAAACAAGGTGTTTTTGTAAAATGTATGTAAAAACAAACAGTACTTTAAATCTCGTGGCTTCCTGTAATAGAAAAAATTACCCATTCTGCAATATTTGTGGCATGGTCTCCAATTCTTTCAAAATACTTTGCCACCATCAGCATATCTGCTGCCTGTTCACCATTTTCTTTATTCTGGTTAATCAGTTCAATTAACATATTTTTTTCAGAATTGAATAAATCATCCACAATGTCGTCTCTCTCAATGACCCATTTTGCCATTTCTATATCTTTATTTACAAACGCATTGATACTGCGAATAACCATATCTGTAGTTTCTGCAGCCATTTTTTGAATACAATCCGGCTGAATCATATACGGCGTATTTCCCATATGAATCGTCATTTCTGAAATATCTGCCGCATGATCGCCGATTCTTTCCATATCTGTAATCATTTTAAGTGCGGCTGAAATCAATCGTAAATCTCTTGCTACCGGCTGCTGTTGTAAAAGAAGCTTCATACACAGTGCTTCAATATCTCTTTCCTGTCTATCAATTTCCACATCATAAGCGATAGCCTCTTTTGCTCTTTCACAATCCTGTAATACAAATGCATTAACTGCCATTTCAATGGCATGCTCTATGCGTTCTCCCATTTCAATCAACTCATGATTCAGTTGATTTAACTGTCTGTCAAAACGGTTTCTCATCATACATTCCTCCTGTTTTTAACCAAATCTGCCTGTAATATAATCCTCTGTCCGTTTATCTCTTGGCATTGAGAATAACTGTTCTGTATTTCCATGCTCAATGATTTCTCCCAACAGGAAAAATACCGTTTCATCGGATACTCGTGTCGCCTGCTGCATATTATGTGTTACCATAACTATGGTGTAATCCTTCTTTAAATCAATGACCAAATCTTCAATTTTTGAAGTAGAAATCGGATCTAATGCAGAAGTAGGCTCATCCATTAAAATAACCTCAGGATTTACTGCTAAAGCTCTGGCTATACAAAGTCTTTGCTGCTGACCGCCGGATAAGCCTAATGCACTCTTTTTTAAGCGGTCTTTTACTTCATCCCAGATAGCTGCCTGCTTCAAAGAAGTTTCTACAATTTCATCCAATTTTGTCTTGGAACGAATACCATGGGTTCTTGGTCCGTAAGCAATATTATCATATATACTCATTGGAAATGGATTTGGCTTCTGGAATACCATACCCACCCGTTTACGAAGATGGTTTACATCCATTTTTCCATAAATATCTTCTCCATCTAAACGAATATCTCCGGTAATTTTACATCCCTCTACTAAATCATTCATACGGTTTAAGGTCTTTAAAAAAGTCGATTTTCCACATCCGGAAGGTCCGATAAATGCAGTAATTTTATTTTCTTCAATATTTAAATTTACATTTTTTAGTGCATGAAAATCACTATAATATAAATCAAGGTTATTGACTGTAAATTTATATCCCATTCTTTTATTCCTCTCTATTTATTCTTAGAAGCTACTCTTTTTGCAATCGTAGAAGATAAACCATTCATCAAAAGTACAATTATCAATAATACCACGGCTGTCGCATATGCCTGATTGGTATGGAAGCCTTCTCGTGAAAGAGAATACATATGTACAGCAAGAGTTCTTCCCGAATCAAAAATACTGCCTGCTATTTCCGGTACAGTACCTGCTGTATAAATTAAAGCTGCTGTTTCTCCCACAATACGACCTATCGCCAAAATAACTCCCGATAAAATTCCAGGTATTGCAGAAGGCAGTACAATACGAAATACTGTACGAAGCTTTCCTGCGCCAAGTCCAAAGCTTCCTTCTCTATACATATCCGGCACAGATAGCAAAGCCTCTTCTGTGGTACGCATAACTACCGGAAGTACCATAATTGCCAGCGTTGCTGCACCAGCGAGAATGGAATATCCCATTTTTAATGTGCCTACAAAAAACAACATTCCAAACAAACCATAAATAATAGAAGGTATTCCCTGCAAAGTTTCTGCCATCAGACGAATTAGCTTTACCAGCTTATTGCCCTTTTTGGCATACTCAGATAAATAAATTGCTGAACCAATTCCCACCGGAACTGCAATGAAAAGTGCCAGTCCGGTCATATATAATGTATTTATTAATGCCGGAAGCATGGATACATTTTCAGAATTATATTCTAAAGAAAACAGTTGAGGCGTCAGATATGGAATACCATGAATTAAAATATAGGCAATCAGATAAACCAAAACACTCACTGTAAAAACCGCTGAAATCAACACCAGCAGCATTAACAGAAAAGAGCCCGGATGCTTACGATAGGAAGCCAATTTTTGTTTCAGCTTCATTTATGCCACCTCCGATTTTTGTTTTAATAAAGAGAAGCTTAAATTAATGATTAGGATAAATATGAACAAAACTACGCCTGTTGCAATTAAAGCTTCTCTATGTAAGCCTGCAGCATATCCCATTTCAATGACAATATTCGCCGTCATAGTACGAACACCCTTAAAAATAGAACTTGGAATTCTTGCCTGATTTCCTGCTACCATCATAACTGCCATCGTTTCTCCGATGGCACGACCTACACCTAAAATTACTGCTGCAGTTACTGCGGATTTTGCCGCAGGAAGCACTACGGAAAATACACTTCTTTCATGGGTTGCACCTAAGGCAAGCGCTCCTTCATAATAGCTTTGCGGCACAGCATAAAGAGCAGACTCTGACACGCCGATAATTGTCGGAAGAATCATTATTCCAAGCAAAATAGACGCTGTCAAAATACTATTTCCATTTCCCGAAAAATGCTCTCTGATAAAAGGTACTAATACTACTAATCCAAAAAATCCATACACAATAGATGGAATTCCTGCCAACAAATCCACAATAGGCTTTAGTATTGCATGCAGCCTTGCCGGACAGAAATGTGCCATAAAAATTGCCATTAAAATACCAATGGGCACACCAATGATAATCGCACCAATTGTTACATAAATACTGCCTAAAATCATTGGAAAAATTCCATAAATATCATTTCCCGGCTTCCATTTTGTTCCGGATAGAAAATCCATTATTCCAATTTCAAACATTGCCGGAAAACCATTTGCAAATAAAAATATACAAATTAAAGCTACTGCTACTACAGAAATACAGGCTGTTACTAAAAACAGCACTTCCATGATTTTTTCCTTTTTCTGAATCATACAAACCTCTATTCCATCACTTCATCCCATGAAGTAAATTCACCTGTAAAGATGTTCTTTACCGTATCTTTGGATAAATCATTTGCCGGACAATTATTATTCACAATCACTGCAATACCGTCTAATGCAATTTTTGTTGCTGATACACCAGTTTCTTCTTCTTTTAAGTCTCTAGAAGCCATTCCGATATCACAAGTTCCATCGATAGCTGCTGTAATACCTGTTGTAGAATCACTTTCCTGAATTTCGATTTCTGCATTAACATTTACTTCCATATAAGCTTCTTTTAATTTTTCCATTACCGGTGTTACAGAAGAAGAACCTGCAACGACAATTTTTCCTTTCGAATTATCAGATATAAAGCTGTCAGCATTATCTACTACAGAAATATATCCCTTATCTGTGACAACTGCCTGACCTTCTGCACTTAAAATGTAATTTACAAAATCCTGTGCTGCTGCGGATACCGTATCCTGTGTGACAATATTAAATGGTCTTGAAATGGTATATGTTCCAGACTTGATATTTTCTACAGTTGCCTCAGCTCCATCAATAGTTACTGCTTTTACAGAGTCATTTAAAGAACCAAGTGAACAATAGCCAATAGCATAATCATCTCCTGCTACAGTTGTCATCATAACATCTGTACTATTTGTAATAATGGCTTCTTCTGTTGTATAATCAATCTTTTCTCCACTTTCATCCTTCTGCTCAACTCCAAATAACTCAATAAAAGCTCCTCTTGTACCAGAACCATCCTCTCTGGATACTACGCTGATATATTCACTTGTATCATAATCAGAGGTTTCTTCACTTCCTGCATTACAACCTGTCATTCCAACTGTTCCTAACATAAGTGCTCCTGTGAGCATCATTGCGGTAATTTTTTTCATTTTGATTTCCTCCATTTTACCTTTTCACTTTTCTCATTTTCCTTGTCGACTTCTTTACAATAATTCTCCAATGTAAAATAAATACCGTCAGTTTTGTAAATCCTATGTAAAATGTTTGTAAATCAAAAAAACAGTGATACGATAGCATCATACTATACATATCACTGTCTCTTTTATTCCACTTCTACTTCCGGAGCATCTAGTACAAACTCATCCTCACCTGAATTTTCTTCCTGCGTCACAGTAACCTCCGGTGCCGGCGTTGGTTCTGGTGCCGGTTCTGGCGCCGGTGCTGGTTCTGGTGTCGGCTCTGATACCGGTACTGGCTCTGGCGCCGGTGTTGGCTCTGTTTCTGGTGTCGGTACCGGTGCCGGCTCTGGTTCTGGCACTTCCGCCGACTCTGTCTGTATTTCTGTTTCCGGCATTTCTGTAGCTGCTTCTTCTGTTTCTACTATTTCTGTAACAGCTTCCTCTGTTTCCTCCATAATTTCTGTCGTAGTCTCTGTCTCGATAATTTCTAATTCTTCTGTATCATCTAAAATTTCAACTGAAATCACTTCATTTACAGGCTTTATAGCTTCATATTCCTTCTGTGCCATTTTATACCCGGCAAATGTTCCACCGCCGATTCCCAAAGCAAGTACAGCCGCTGCTCCAACAGCCAATGCTCTTGCTGTCACAAATTTTTCTCCAATATATATTCCATTTTTAGCAATTTCTGCGGCATCTGTCACAATATTTTCTGCATAGCTTTGCTTTGCTGTAAAAAGTGTTTCATTCAATGACAAATCCATCTCTTTTAAACACTTTTCACAGACTATCTCTGCAGCCTTTACATCCATGAGACTTGTATCTACAAACATATGTAGTGCCAATAAGAGCAACGGTAAGCTAAAGCTATACAATTTGATACCATCTTTTTCTTCTTTTTTCTGTATTAACTCCTTTAAGCTTTTTCTGGCATAATTCAGACGGCTTTTTATTGTACCTTCACTACAGGAATAAATTTCTGCAATTTCTCCTATACTCATTTCATCATAGTAATATGCAAGTAATGCTCCTTTTTGCAGCTCTGGCAATTCATCCATTAAATCCAGCAAAATCTGGGCAGAGGTCTTTTTATCCAATGCCTTCTCCGGCTGAATATCTTCATCAAAATCTACAATATTTTCAAATATGCCTTCCTCTTCATCCTGCATAAGGACTTCTTTTTGTTTGCGCATCAATTTGGTTGCCTGCCGAAAAGTAATTCCGCAAAGCCAGCCATATATCTTCTGATTTTCCTGCAGGGAATGAATAGAACGATAGGCATTGATATATACCTCCTGAACTAAATCATTTGCATCAGATTCATTTTTCAAAAAATTTCTAGCCTGCATATAGACATAATTGTGTGTTTTATCATATAAAATCTGAAAGCCTTGCTGTTCGCCATTTTTTAACTGCTCAATGGCTTGTTCTAACATCTGGTCCATCTTCTGTAATCTCCCCTTTATTTTTCTATACAGTAGTATAACCTACAAAACTTACCACTGGCAACTATTTGCCAATATATAAAACCTGCTGTCACACAATTTTGCATGACAGCAGGTTTTATATTACTTATTTAATTTTAATAGTTTTTACAGTAGAAAATGCACTGTAATAGGTTTTACCTTTTACCTTCTTATAGGCTCTTACTTTATAACAATAGGTTTTACCCTTTTTCAGACCCTTTTTGTCCACATATTTTACGGTTTTTGCTTTTTTGATAGTCTTAATCTTTTTGTATTTACCTTTTTTGCCCTGTGCACGGTAAATCTCATATCCGGTTGCTTTGCTTACTTTTCCCCATTTGATAGTAACCTTTTTTGTTCCGGCTTTTGTTACCTTAGCAGATTTTGGTGCAACTGCACTGATGCCTAATTTATAGCTTCCTGTTGCACTTCCCCATACTTTTATATAATAGGTTTTTGTAGAAGTGCTTAATTTTAAAGCATTTCTATCCTTTGCAATAGATCCCTTTAAGCCTATGGCAGCATTATAAATTTTCTGGCTGTTTAAACACTCTTTACTGGAATAGATTTCCATATAAGCATTGCCATCAATGCTGGTGTTTGCAAAAGTTACTGTATAATTTTCAAAACCGGAAGCTGTAAATGCGAATACATCTGCATCCTTCACATTCTGAATACCAAATGTCTTACTTTCATTTAATGCAATTACTTTTGCTTCTTCTACTGTATCCTTTACATCGTCTACCGCTTTACTCAATGTAAAATTATAAGTATTTACAGTTCCCCAAACCTTCATATAGTATGTGGTATATGGTTTGATTTTTCCAAGATTTGTAATATGGGTTTCTTTCTTGCCGATTCCCCAGTAATCACCCTCACCTACAAATGCATCATCCGTCATTTCCATATTGGAATAAATCTTAAAATATACATTACACTTCTCATCACTGGTATTATTCATCGTCATGGTATAGAATGCATCACTTCCATCAGTGGTAAATGTATAATAATCCACATCAGCATTGTTCTGAATTCCGCCATTTACTTTAGAATCAACTGCAAATGCTTTTGCCGCGTTAATGGAGTCACTAATATCATCCTGTGTTTTCTTTACACTGAATCTATACTGGGCTGTTTTTGCATCTACTAAACCGGTAACTTTTACATAATATGTACTATTTGGTGTCAATTTTGCAAAATCAACACAGCTGCTTTCCCCCTTGGCGATACCCCAACTGCTTCCTTCTCCGACACAATTCGTAAGATCTGCATCAGAATATATTTTATAATATACTCTGACATTATCAGAGCTGATATTTGTCAGAGTAAACTCATAGAAAGAGTCTGTTCCATCCGTAACAAAAGCAAACATATCCACATCAGCATTGTTCTGAATTCCGCATTTTACCTGTTCTCCCATGGTAAAGACTTTTGCTTCTTCTACTGTATCCTTTATATCATCCTCTATTTTTGTCATAATAAATTTATAGGCAGCACCTTCCATTCCGGTAACCTTTAAATAATAGGTATGATTAGGAGTCAATCTTGCCAAATCCAATTCGCTGCTTTCCTTTGCAGCAATTCCCCAACTGCTTCCTTCTCCGACACAATTCGTAAAATCTGCATCAGAATATATTTTATAATATACTCTGACATCTGTATCACTTACATTTGTCAGCTTAAATCTATAGAAGGAATCTGTGTTATCTAAATGAAATGCATATATATCAAGATCAATGTCTCTTTTTTGAATTATACCGGCAGTTTCTGTTCCAACAACTGCTTCTGTTGCTTCTGCTGTTGTATCTTTAGCATCGTCTAATACACTGGTAAATACAAATTTATAATCTACAGCATCTCCGCCATCACAGAGCTCTCCCGTCACTTTTACATAGTAAGTGGTATTTTTGTCTAATTTTCCCAAATCACTTGTTCTTATATGTCCATTAGAACCATCATTTGGATAAATTGCCCAATCGCTTGCGATTTCTGTTGTCAAGTTTGCATCTGCATATATTTGGTACTCTAAAATACTTTCTTTATCTATATTTTCAAATTTAAACTGATAAAATACATTGCTCTCATCCGTTGTAAATGAAAATACATCTGCATCTGTATTATGCTGAATTACACCTGTTTTTTCTGTATCAATAGCTACTGCTGTTGCTTCTGCTGCTGTATCTTTTACATCATCCACGGTTTTAGTAACTTTAAATTTATATTTTGAAGCTACCTCTTCACTTACATACTCATCAAATACCTTAATATAATATGTGGTATTTGCCGGCAATTTCACAAAATCATATGTACTTATAAGGTTAAAATAATCATCACCTATCTTTTCCAATAAATCTTCGTCAGAATAAATCTCATAATGTATACTTGAACCATCATTGATATTCTCGAAATTTAATTTATAAAAAGCATCACTCTCATCGGTTGTAAATTTGTATACATCTACATCCTCTGCATTCTGGATTTCTCCGGTTGTAGCTTTTCCAATTTCATGTGTTACTGCTTCTGCACCGGTAGCACCTGCTTCATCCTCTGCTGCATGTACAATCTCCATTCCACTAAAGGATGATAATGTCATCACTGCTGCCAAAATACTGCTGCAAATTCTCTTTGCTAATTTTTGTCTTCTCATATTCATGTCCTCTCTTTCGATTATATTTTGAATTTTACTTATTTCACTTATAAGTACCATCCAAAATACCATAGGTTTTATTTTTTGTAAAATAATTTATTTTACTTTAATAGATTTTACAGTAGAAAATGCACTATAATAAGTTTTTCCCTTAGCTTTTTTATATGCTCTTACTTTATAAAAATAAGTTTTTCCTTTTTTAAGTCCCTTTTTATCTACAAATTTTACTGTATTTGCTTTCTTAATAGTCTTAATTTTCTTATACTTACCGTTTCTTGTCTGAGAACGATAGATTTCATAACCGTTTGCCCGAGTAACCTTTCCCCATTTTACAGTGACTTTTTTGCTTCCAGCCTTAGAGGTTTTTAAATTATCAGGAGCTGCTGCATCAATACCTAACTTATACTTTCCAGTAACACTTCCAGTGACTTTTACATAATAATTCTTGAAACGACCTAACTTAATCTTACCCTTTGTCTTATCTACAGAGCCTTTTAGAGACAATGATGTACTGTATACTTTCTGATTATTCAGACAATCTTTTCCGGAATATATCTCAATATTCACCTTACCATTCAAATCTATATTTGCAAAAATCAATCTGTATTCAGTAAAATCAGATGTTTGAAAGGTAAAATAATCCACATCTTTTACATTCTGGATATTATAATATCTGGTATCGTTTAAAGCTATACTATTTGCTTCTGTAGCAGTGTCATTTACATCATCTAAAATACTTGTCACACTAAATTTATAAGAACCAACTTTATTAGAAAAAACCTTAATATAATAGGTATGATTTTTTTCTAGTTTTACCATGTTATTTGTCTGTGTTGCTTTTGCATTTACTCCATTATTGTGCTTTGCAACATATTCTGTACAATTCTCATCATAGTACACATGATAATATGCATCACCAGACATACTGATGTTTGTAAACGAAAAGCTATAGAACGAATCACTTCCATCTGTAGTAAATTTAAAATAATCATCATCGTCTATATTTTGCAAGCCTCGCTCAATCTCTGTATTAACAGCAATTTCCTGTGCTTCTGCAACGGTATCCTTTACATCATCCTCTGTCTTGGTTACCTGAAAGGTATATTCACCCGTACCTGAATTGTCTGCATCTACCCAGACATAATAGGTATGATTACTTAAAAGCTTACCCATATCACTTGTCTGTGTCGTCTTTTTATCTACACCATAGCTAGAACTTCCTACTTTTTTTGTACCATCTGCATCTTCATATACTCGAAACATTACTTCATCGGTTACTGCTGCATTTGTCAATTTAATCGCATAAAAAGAATCTGTGCTATCTGTTGTAAATTTATACCAGTCCACATCCGATTTATCTTCTATTGCATGTCTTTCTTCTACACCGACAGAAAACTCTACTGCCTCAGCAGCTGTATCCCCCTCTAAATCATTTGCTGCATGAACAATTTCTAATCCTCCAAAAGGTGAAATCATCATAGATGCTGCCAAAATACTGCTAAAAATTTTCTTTCCAAATGTTTGTCTTCTCATATTCATGTCCTCTCCTTCGATTATATTTTGAATTTTTACTTTTTTCACTTATAAGTACCATGCAAAATACCATCGGTTTTATTTTTTTTTAATTTTTTTAAAATTTTTTTATTTTTACAAAACTTGTTCATATTATAGCAATATACCTATAAAAAAACAATCAATTTTAGTACTTTTATCCTAATAGTTCAAGCAATTCCTCTCTGGAAAATACAGAAGTATCCATACCGACACCTTCTAAAACCTCATCCGCCAATGCTTTTTTCTTTTCCTGCATCTCTACAATTTTTTCCTCGATTGTCCCCTGTGTTACCAGCTTGTACACTGTCACCACATTTTCCTGTCCAATTCTATGGGCTCTGTCTGTCGCCTGATTCTGCACAGCTACATTCCACCACGGATCATAGTGGATAACAATATCTGCGGCTGTAAGATTTAAACCCGTACCGCCGGCCTTTAGAGATATACAAAATACATTTGTATCGTCTTTATTAAAATCCTCCACAAGCTGCATTCTTTTTTCCTTATTCACAGCACCTGTTAATGTATAATAGGACACTCCGACAGCCTCTAATCTTTCCTGCAAATGCTCTAGCATAGTTGTAAACTGGGAAAATAAAAGTATCTTATGTCCGCCGTTTACTGCATTCGTAATCAGTTCCATACAGGTTTCCATCTTAGCGGATTCACCCTTATAATCCTCAAATACCAGACTAGGATCACAACAAAGCTGCCGAAGCTTAGTAAGCTCTGCTAAAATCTCAAATCTTCCGCTTCTAAATTCCTGCTCTGTTTTCTTATCCAACATAATTTTCATTCGCTGCACATGAGCATCATAAAGAGCAAGCTGTTCACCTTCAATCTTAGAATAAATATTTTCCTCTAATTTTTCCGGTAAATCCTTTAAAACATCTGTTTTTAACCGCCGCAATACAAACGGACGAATCATACGCTGCAGCCGCTCCATTTTATTCTCATCCTTACCCACTACGATGGGCATCTCCATTTCATCCCGAAATCTTGCATAAGGATACAAAAATCCCGGCATCAGATAATCAAAAATACTCCACAATTCACTTAAACGATTCTCTATCGGTGTTCCTGTCAATGCAAGCTTAAATCCGGCTGAAATTTTCTTTACCGCTTTTGCTGCCTGCGTTGTGGGATTTTTAATGTACTGTGCTTCATCAATGACCTGAATGGCAAAAATATGGTCTTCATAATTTTTTACATCTCTTTTGAGTAAATCGTAAGAAGTAATCACCACTTCTCCTGCTGCAATTTTGCCAATTTCTTCTTTTCGCTCCGCTGCATTTCCAGATATAATTTTTATAGATAATTCCGGTGCAAACCGTTCCATTTCTTTTTTCCAGTTATATACTAAAGAGGCAGGACAAATCACCAAAAAAGGCTTTTTCTCCCGAGTACCTTCCTGCTGCTCTAGCCATTCTGATAAAATAAGACTTATCACCTGAAGGGTTTTTCCAAGCCCCATATCATCGGCAAGAATACCGCCAAATCCATATTCCCGCAAGGTTTTCATCCATCGATAACCGATTTTTTGATATGCCCGCATAATTTTTTTTAAGGTAACCGGCACTTCATAATCACTGTCTTCAATGGTTTTCATATTTCGAATCATGGATTTAAATTCTTTATTTTTTTCAATGCGTAAGGACTGCTTATCCCGTAATGAACTATCTAAATACATGGCACGATACTTTGGAATAATAAGATTTCCTGTTTTTAATTTAGCATCTGTAAAATGCAAATCTTCTTTTAGCTCTGCTAAAATTTCCAGACCATCATCCCGATTTAAATTCATAAAATCGCCATTTTTCAGACGAATATATCGTTTTTTTCTGTCATACTTTGAAAGCAGATATGCCAACTGATCTAACGGCAGCTCTTCGGATTGAATCTGCAGCTCTAATAAATCACTTTTTAAAGATAATCCTACTGACACATTCGGTGAAGAATGAATTTTCATTCTCTGGAAGGCATCCGAAGCATAAATCGTCATATGCTCACTTAACCGCTGTAATCCGCCGGATAATAATTGATACAATAAATCCTCATCTTCTCCAATTACAAACAGACTTCCACTTGCATCTATTCCATGAAAATAAGACCTTACCATCCGGGAAATGCGTGTTTCCTCTTCTACATTCCTTAAAGTGGTAAAATCTATTTTATCCAAAAGATTATATTGTTTTTCCGGATAGATAACCATGACCTTTCCGGCTACTACATTGTGCTCTAATTTGTCTACATAAAGCTCAAACTCCGGTTTCTGGGGCAAGTACAACCTCTCATCAAACTGCTGAAACGAAGTATCAAACATTTCCTTTAGCTGTGGCAGCAATTCCCTGCAAAATACCGGTAATTCCCCTGCTGCTATATAGCATCGGCAAAACTCTTCGTTAGATAGATATTCATAAAACTCCTCTGCTTTTTCTTTAAACTCTGCAGGACTTTTATAAATTGTCCCCTGTTCACAGAAAAAGTATCTGTCTGCACCATAAAGTGTATGAATTTCTTCTAACTCTACCATTGCACCATTTGCATCCCCGATAATTGTCAATTTCGGTTTCTTTTCCTCTGTTGAAACATACCACACAGTTGTATCTAAATATTCATAATTAAGACCTAATCCAAATTCTTTAACAGGCTTACGGAATGTACCTTCAAAATACTCTCCCTGCATGACCTCAAAAAACTGTTCCATGCCTGCTTCATCCAATTGTATAGTTCGCTCAAAACTATAACTTATGCCCATATTACGATAAAAATACATGGATAAAACAGTTTTTTTACTATATTCCTTTCTTTTTTCCTTTAAAAAAGTAATCAGCCTTTGGGAGTTTTCGGTAAAAGCCTCCATCGTATGATAAAATTCTAATTTTTTACCATAGGTTACCTTTTTAGCATATTCTATAGCATCTAAAAATTCAGAAAGATTTTTTACCACATATTTCTGTTCAATACCAATCTTGAAATCAATGCTTATGGATTTATTCCCATTTTCGGTTACATAAGGAATCAACTGCACATTTCCTCTGTCTGTTTCAGAAAGCAAATATTTAGATGTTCCCTGTTTTGCATAACGGTTTAATATACTCTTCATTCCCTGACTGGTCTGTTGATGAAATCCTCTTTGAATATTGAGTTCTTTATTCCATTTTACATCTAAGACCTCTTTTACCCGTCGTTTCATCAGGTATTCCACAACTACAGCAATACAATGCTGACACATTCCCTGATCTCTAAGTACTTCTTCGCAGTCACAGCGATACTCGCTGATATCTGCATATTCCTCGTCCACAATTACCAGGCAGTTTCGGCAAATGTCCGAAGCTTCCTTCACTTTTGCCTGCAGCTCTGCTATAGTAGATTCATTCACACTGTAAATACTGTATTCAAATTCTTTTACAGAATTTAACCGCTGTAATTCCAGACCTTTTTTATAATTTTTTGAAAAAGTAAAGCCTTTGATATCCTCTAGCGTCAGCATATATTTTGTCTTTTCTCCTATTTGTTATTTATAATTTATTCTACATAATTGCTATAAGATTTAAATAACCTTTTTACTCCATCATAGGCTAATTTCTTTCGTCTGTATTCATCCACAATTCCTTTATTATTCATGGTTCTTGGTCGTTTATCAAACCATTCATCACAAACTCTGATATCACAGAACTGCCAGATATACACACCGCTGCAATCTGCATAATTCAATACTGTACTAACCTGTTTTTCAACAGTTTTTGCCTGATATTCCTCTGTCCATTTAGAATCATAGGCATTTCTATACCCATACAGACCGCCTGCTCCGATTTCTGTAATCAAAAACGGTTTTCCTGCGCCATCGGTTTCCTTTTGCACCCATTGATATAAATCGTCTAAATATTCATCCACTGGTGTATCATGATACCACTTTGGATAAATATTATAAGAAACTACATCCGGCAAACCAAAACAGATATCTGTTTTGAACTTAAAGCTGGCAAAAGAATGTGGTCTGGACTGGTCTAATTCTTTTATTAACTGAAACTGCTTGTCATAGCATTCTTTTCCATAGGGATCATCACTGGCACATTCATTTAAAATTCCCCAGATATAAATAGAAGGATGATTGTAATGTGCTTCAATCATTTCTCTGATTACCTGCTCTGCCTGCGGTTCAAAGTTTGGATTTTTCATATCTTCAAGACTTAAGCCTCTGGCATGGTTTTCTTCCCAGACCAAAATTCCCTGTTCATCACATAAATCTAAGAATACTTCATCATTTGGATAATGGGAGGTTCTTACAGAATTTGCTCCTAAATCCTTAAATATTTCCAAATCCGCTGCCATTGCTGCAACCGGAAGGGCGGATGCAAACTGTGGATGATCCTCATGTCTGCAAAGCCCCTTAATACGAAGCTTTTTGCCATTTAATAAAATGTCTTTTCCTAAGAGCTTTACTTCACGAAAACCAAAACGGTCGATGAAGTCGTCTTCACAGATACCGTCTTTATAAATTTCTGCTGTTACAGTATATAATTTTGGATTTTCCGGACACCAGACTTCAACACCTGTAAAATCAAAGCTTGTTGTTATTGTATTTTTACTGTTTCCTGCAATTTTTATGTCTGTTAAATTGCTCTTTTGACCAGCAATTTCCATATCTATATCTATACTTTTTTCTTCTTCTGCGATATTTTCCATCTGCACCTGAACTTCTGCTTTCCATTTTCCTTCCACAAGCATTGGTGTCACATGTATCCAATTTATATAAACCTCATGAATTTTTTCTAATACCACAGGACGATTTATGCCGCCATAGGACATATAATCATTTGGAATATGCAATGCGCTTGCTTCACTGAAGCGATTATCTGCCTTAATCTCTAAGGTATGCTCTCCCTCTGGCAAATCCTTTAAAACTGTACCAAAAATGGTGTAAGCATTATAGTGGGAAGCAATTTCTTTTCCATCGCAATAAACGGTAGCTGTATGACTTACCCCTTTAAACTCCAGACGAATATTTCCCCCAGCATAAAACTGAGTTTTATATATACCTTCGCCTCTATAATTCGTAAAATCCGGATGACTTTCCCAGCAGCTTGGGGTCATTACCTGATATATTTTTCCTTTGTGCTCTCCCTGACATGGTGTAAACGCCCAATAAACACCTGTTAATTCCTTTTGCTCTCTGATTTTGTGTGTAGTGAAACTTCTGATCATGTCTATCTTTTACTCCTTTGATTGTTTATTCTTTCTACAAAGACAAATCCACGCCTTTGCCTTTATAACTTTCTGTCTTTGTGACACCGGTGCTTTCACTTCTGTACAATTCCCGAACCTTTAACCTTAAATCCTCTAAATCTACCGATGCCGTAATAAATGGAGAACTTATCGCAGAATTACTGTTTTTGCCTCGTTTGCGGCGTTTAACTTCATGCTCTGCATCATCAAACTCCAAAGCCTCTTCTAGCATTTCGTTTTTTACTGAATCGTTGACTATATCAGACGAACTTTCTTTTTTAGAAACTGTATTCTCCTCTGCCTTTTTGGCAATTTTATCGCGGTAGATTTCCTGCTCCCACTCCAATTCCTCTAATAAATCTCTTTTTTCCTCTGTCCTTGATTCTGTATCTTCTTTTTCTTTATATTCCAAGCTGGCAGTAAATTTCTGATAGGCAGCCTGCGTATGATTTACTCGTGCCATTATTTCTTCCGCATTCCCTGCAGCTTCTTCCCCTTTTCCCATACTACATTGAATTTTACTCATTTGATTAGCATGAATCTGAGAAACCTCTTCTTTGGATTCTGCCCTTGCCATCTGCTCTTCTAATGCCTGTCGCTCCATTAAGATTTCCCGTATTTTACGATATAATTCAGGAGCTTCCTTTGCCAGATACTCTAACTCCTCGGGACTCAATTTACTTCCTGCCTTAAATTTGCCCCAAAGCTCTGCTGTACGGTTATTTTTCTTAGAATTCTGCTCCTTAAACTGTTGAATCATCAATTCCTCACCAGTTTTCTTTTCTGCTTTTTTTGGTTTTGCCATCAGACTGTTTCCGATAACGGTTTGAAACTGCGTATTCCTGCTTCTGTCAATGGTTATATTCATTCTCACACCTCCCTGTGCTAAATAAAAATCCTTTTATTTTATATCGGCACAAATCTGTAAAATCTTGCATTCTCTTGACATTTCTTTATAATAACAATAACAATAACCAAAAAAAGGAGACTAACAAATGAATTCTAAAAAACAAATTTCTGAATCATTATTTATCGGTATACTTCTTTCTCTTGCAGGCGGATTTTTAGATGCATATACTTACCTTGTCAGAGGTGCTGTTTTTGCCAATGCCCAGACCGGAAACATGGTATTAATGGGGATTTATTTTGCCAATAGCAATTTTTTATATGCATTCCGTTACTTTATTCCGGTTCTGGCATTTATTCTTGGTGTTATTTTATCAGAAGCAATTAAAGGAAAATATAAAGCTAGTCCTTCAATTCACTGGCGGCAGATTACTGTCTGCATTGAGCTTATTGTAATTATAATCGTGGCATTTCTGCCCAAAAACGATTACGATATGCTTGCAAATGTACTGGTATCCTTTGTATGCTCCATGCAGGTACAATCTTTTCGGAAATTAAATGGAAATACCTATGCCACTACTATGTGTACAGGCAATTTACGCAGTGCTACAGAAGAAATTATAAACTACCATAAGACCAAGGATACGGCTGCTTTAAAAGCAAGTCTTCAATATTTTATTATTATTGGCATATTTATTGTGGGGGCACTCTTAGGAGGTCTGCTTTGTGGATATTTTGGTATTTATACGATACTTTTTGCTGCAGCAATTCTGTTTATAGCTCTATTACTAATGTTTTTATAAGCCTTTATATAAGCAAACAGGCATTTTTGATATGACATATCTCTATCAAAAATGCCTGTTTTATTTTCTTAAATTTTATTCAAAAACAACCTTGCAGAATTTCTTCTTTCCGCGTTTCAATACGAAATCTTCTGCCATAATTTCATCCGGTGTATAGGTCTTTTTCACATCTGTAACCTTTTCACCATTTACAGTTACACCACCTTGCTCTACATTACGACGAGCCTCTGCTCTGGAAGCAGCAAGGGAGGAACTTACTAAAAGTCCTAAAATATCAATGCTTCCATCTCTTAAATTAGCTTCTGTAATCACTGCGGTTGGCATATCTGCTGCGTTTCCGCCGGAGAATAATGCTTTTGCACTTTCTTCTGCTTTTTTTGCTTCCTCCTCACCATGTACAAGATTTGTCAGCTCATAAGCAAGAATTTCCTTTGCACGATTTAACTGGCTGCCTTCCCAGCTTTCCATAGCTTCAATTTCTTCTAATGGAAGGAATGTGAGCATTTTGATGCATTTTAATACATCAGCATCGGATACATTTCTCCAATACTGGTAAAAATCAAATGGTGTGGTTTTCTCTGGGTCTAACCATACTGCTCCAGACTGGGTTTTACCCATTTTCTTACCTTCGGAATTTAACAGCAGATTGATAGTCATTGCATAAGCATCTTTGCCTAATTTACGACGAATAAGCTCTGTACCACCAAGCATATTGCTCCACTGGTCGTCTCCGCCGAACTGCATATTACAGCCATATTTCTGGTATAATGCATAGAAATCATAGCTCTGCATAATCATGTAGTTAAACTCTAAAAAGCTAAGTCCTTTTTCCATACGCTGCTTGTAGCACTCTGCTGTAAGCATACGGTTTACAGAGAAATGTGCACCAACTTCACGAAGTACATCAATATAATTCAAATCCATCAGCCAGTCTGCGTTATTTACCATAATTGCTTTTCCATCAGAAAAATCAATAAAACGGCTCATCTGCTTTTTAAAACAATCACAGTTGTGCTGGATTGTTTCCGGTGTCATCATTTGACGCATATCTGTACGACCAGATGGATCACCAATCATAGCTGTACCGCCGCCAATCAGCGCAATTGGTTTATTTCCAGCCATCTGTAAACGCTTCATCAAACAAAGTGCCATAAAATGTCCTACATGAAGACTATCTGCTGTTGGGTCAAAACCAATATAAAATACAGCTTTTCCATTGTTGATTAATTCTTTGATTTCTTCTTCGTCTGTTACCTGTGCAATAAGTCCACGGGCAACTAATTCTTCGTATAATGTCATTTTTATTCTCCTTTTCACATCCTAAATACGCATTAAAAAAGTCTCCGTCCTTATAAAAGGACGAAGACCAAACTCCGTGTTACCACCTTTATTCACAGCCAGCTTACGCAAAACTGCCTCTATAGGTATCTCTCACTTGAAATACCTCTGTGCAATAACGAGCACAACTCCGTTGCAGCCTACTAACTCACTCAACTCCAAAAAGTCGATTTATAAGTATTCAGTGCAAAGCTCAAAGATGTATTCACAACAAACTCTTCATGCACCTCTCATCAGCCGGTAACTTTCTGTAAGCCTCTGTCTGCTGCTACTTCTTCTTGTCATAGCCTTAATCTTTGAAATTATAGTCATTATAGGCGGTAAAAATTATTTTGTCAACTAGCTGCCAACTATCTGAAATTCTTTTTGTTCAAAAAAATTTTATACATATTTTTCAAGTGTAGCTCTTACAGCACCTGTACCCGCACACATCTCTGTAAAATATCGGCATACAAGTTCCGCTAAACCTACCTCATACAAATCAACACCAAAAATCTTAGCATCACTTAAAATTGATTTTAACACATCTGTATCTACTGCTTCACCAAGTTTTATGTTCATTACATAAGGACGAACAGTATCCAACAATGGATCAGGGCTTAATTCAAACGCTTTTCCGTTATCATCCACAGCCATCAGATAACGCAGCCATCCGGCAAATACCAATGGAATACGCTTCAGATCTGTCACATTTAAATTTTCAGAAGCCGCATATGCCTTAATGGTTTCACCAAAACGAATAGCCAGTTTCTGCGAAGTATCTGTTGCAATTCTCTGAGGTGTATCCGGCATAAACGGATTTGGAATACGCACATTCAAAACTGTATCAATAAATTCCTTCGGATTTAAAATTCCCGGATTAACCACAACCGGAAGCCCTTCTGTATAGCCAATTTCTTCTACCAATTTCTTTAAAGTGGCATCCTTCATTTCCGCAGAAATCAGTTCATAGCCTAATAAACATCCAAATACAGCTAATGTTGTATGAAGAGGATTTAAACAGGTACAAACCTTCATTTTTTCCACTTTATCTACAGTTCCTCTTGCTGTAAACATCAGGCCGCCTTTTTCAAGCTTTGGTCTGCCATTTGGGAAAGCATCTTCGATGACTAAATACTCACATTCCTCAGCATTTACAAAAGGTGCTACATAGGTATTTTTAGAAGTAATTACAGGATCTAATTCCTCTACACCGTCTTTCTTTAAAATCTCTTCCACAGAAGCATCCGGACGAGGTGTAATTTTATCAATCATAGACCATGGGAAAGATACCTTATTTTTATTTTCAATATATTCTTTGAATCCTTTATCTGCTGTACCATTCTCTGTCCATTTTTTTGCAAAAGCATGAATAGCAGCATATAATTTATCTCCATTATGAGAACAGTTATCCATACTCACCATTGCAATTGGCTTTTCACCTGCTAAAAAACGGGCATATAAAAGCGATGCCACCTTTCCAATATAGCTCATTGGTTTTTGAGGACCATTTTTAAAATCTTCTTCTACAGCAGGTAAAGTTTCGCCTTTACCATTTACTAAGCTATAGCCCTTTTCTGTAATGGTAAAAGAAGCCATCTGTAAGGAATCCTTACAGAAAATTTCTTTTAAGCGGTTATATTCTGTAGCATTTTCAGAATCTAAGGCTAAGGATTCTACCACACTTCCGACAACCGTTTTTTCCACATTACCATCGGCTTTTAAGGTTACAAGAATCGTATAATCATCATGTGGATGATTCATTTTTTCCACAATTTCATAATCATAACCCTCTGCTACGATAAGTCCTCGATCTAAATCTCCATTATTCAAAAGATTTTGTACCACATTTGCCTGAAATGCACGAAAAATATTTCCTGCACCAAAATGAATCCAGAAAGGATTTTCTTTAGTAGCCTTTGTAACAGCTTCTCTGTCAAATTTAGGCAGATTATATCCGGCAGCTTCCCACTGTGCTCTATTGTCAATTCCGCTTTGATTTAACTTCATAACTTCCTCCTATTTTGCACTCTTTTCGATTGCTTCCCAAAGTCCATTTAAGTAAGTTGCGCCTAAAGCTCTGTCATAAAGACCATATCCCGGCATAGCTACTTCATCCCAAATCATTCTTCCATGGTCTGGACGGATTGGTCCGGTAAATCCAATATCATAAAGTGCTTTCATAATCTCGTACATATCGAAAGTTCCGTCAGAAGATAAATGTGCTGCTTCTTCAAAATCTGTTGGTGTATTAAATTTTAAGTTTCTTACATGAGCAAAATGAATTCTTCCCTTTAAGGAACGAATCATATCCGGTAAATCATTTTCTAAGTTTGTTCCATAAGAGCCTGAACAGAAGGTTACACCATTGTGTGGGTTATCTACCATTTCCATCATACGAAGAATATTTTTCTTGTTGATAATAATTCTTGGAAGCCCAAATACACTCCATGCAGGATCATCCGGATGGATAGCCATGTTAATATCATACTTGTCACAAACCGGCATAATTTTCTCTAAGAAGTATTTTAAATTTTCAAACAATTTTTCATCATCGACTTCTTTGTACATCTCAAACAATTCTTTTACTTTTTCCATTCGCTCTGGCTCCCAGCCCGGCATAATGGTTCCGTTCATATCTCCTGCAATAGATTCAAACATCTTTTCCGGATCTAAGGCATCTACGGCTTCCTGTGTGTAAGCAAGCACTGTAGAACCGTCTGGACGCATTCTGGCAAGCTCTGTTCTTGTCCAGTCAAATACCGGCATAAAGTTATAACATACTAAATGGATGTCTTCTTTTCCAAGATTTTCTAAGGTTTCAATATAGTTTGCAATATATTCTTCTCTCTCCGGCGCACCTGTTTTGATTGCATCATGAATATTTACACTTTCAATACCTGCTACATGAAGTCCTGCTGCTTCTACTTCATCCTTCATAGCACGAATTCTCTCACGACTCCAAACCTCACCCGGAGCTGTATCATACAAGGTTGTGATTACCCCCGTCACACCCGGTATCTGACGAATCTGTTTTAATGTAACTGTGTCAAATTTTGAACCGTACCATCTCAATGTCATCTCCATAATAAAAATACCTTCCTTTCTCTTTGCATTTCGATTTATTTGTTATTATGATTATAAATAGTTCTAAAAAAAAAATACATTGAACGATTTGTTGTGTACCTTGCAAAAGTTGCTGTTTTGATTTTTACAAAACATCTATTTAACCATAATTTACCATAAAAAAAGAACCCAAAACATTTTGTTTTGAGTTCTTTATAAGAGGCGACAATCGGATTTGAACCGATGATAAGGGTGTTGCAGACCCGTGCCTTACCACTTGGCTATGTCGCCATATTCACTTGCAAAAATTATTTTAACAAAAAGCCTTTATACCGTCAAGCAAAATTTATTATCTTTCTTACAATTATAGTATATACAAAAATATTAAAAATATTCTTATAAATTTTATTTTACTTGCAACAAAAAAGAAAAAAACTCACACTATTCTATAACAGCATAATAAAAATAGCTATTTGGGAGAGATGCTAATGAAAACAGATTTACAATTAATAAAAAAAGCAAAGTCAAAAGATCCTACTGCCTTTGCCGCACTTTATGAGAAAATTTATAAGGACCTTTATCATTTTGCACTTTACACCTTAAAAAATCCCACAGATGCAGAAGATTTAGTCAGTGAAACCATTCTAGAGGCATATGCCCAGATTCACAAACTGCGCAGGGAAGAATCCTTTAAGGCATGGATATTTACAATTCTTTCCAATAAGTGCAAACAACGATTTAAAAATCAAAATTTATCCTTAGAAGAAATTCCTTGGGATTTTCCAGAGCCCTGTTCTAAAAATCTTGAAATGGATACTATCATTCGAGAAGAATTTTTTTCTCTATCCGATGAAGAACGATTAATTATCAGTATGCATATTTTTGCCGGATACAAAAGTCGGGAAATTGCTAAAATTCTTCATATGAATGAAAATACTATCCGTTCCAAAGAAAGTCGTGCTTTAAAAAAGATGGCAGCAAATCTAAAGCCAGAAAAGGAGTGACACCTATGACAGATAAAGAATTATTAAAGAAAATCAGAAATTCTGCTGATGCAGTAGAAATACCAGAATCCCTGTCCCCAGAAAACATACATAAGACCCTAGATATTTCAAGTATAAAAGCAAATCCAAAGCATAATTGGCATATTTATCCTATACAAAGGACTATATCTGCCGCTGCTGTGTTATTATTTTGTCTGCTTTTATCCATTGTATCTTCAAAGATTAGTCCAAATACTGATTCGTCTATAGAAACTGCACAAAGGAATTCATCGGAACATGAATTCCTTATGGAAGAGTCCATACAAATTTTAGATACTTCACAAGCCACAGCCGAAGATTCTCTAGTCATAGCACCTAAACAAGATGCCGGAACACTATATACCGTCGCAAAAAGCTATGATGAAGTTTACACCTATTTAGCTGCTCTTTATGAAGAGGAAACCCGCTATGTCACCTCTGGCGCAATCCTTGAAAGTGAAGAGGATCCTCCTGCTGGTGATTATATTGCTGTAGAAGAAAGTGCCGCCGAATCCCTTATGGAAGATGTTTCTATCAGCAAAAGTGCTGCAAATTCTTCCTTAAAGTATTCCACCACAAATCTGCAGACCTACGGTGTAGATGAAAGCGACCGTATCAAAACCGATGGTAAATATATTTACACAGCCACAGATTCCAAAGTCCGCATCACCGATGTTACAAACGAAAAATTAACCCCGGTTGGCACTATCACTCCAAATTCAAGTGCCACTGACCGCATTTTAGAAATCTATGTGGATAATGGAAAGCTCCTGCTGATTACACAACACTATGAAACCTCTATGGAAGATTCCTCTGCCACCTATAGCAGTGAAGATATTGCCTATACAGATATGTGTGTAGATATTGGGTATTCCATAAATACCAAATGTCAAACCATGCTTTATACTTACGATATTACCAACCCAGAAAAACCAACCTTAAAAGGAACCTTCATACAGGATGGAAGCTACTATACTTCCCGTAAAATTGGTAACATACTCTACCTTTTTACCAATCAGGAAGTCTATACAAATGTTGCATACAAGGAAGGAAAAAACGGAATTATTCCCTGTATTAATAATACGACTATTCCTTACGAAAATATCTACCTGTCAGAGCAGGGAAATGCAGGCTTAGTTTTATCCTCCATAAATCTCCAAACCCCCTCTGAAATTGTGGATAATGTTATGATCCTTCATAATTATGTGGATATTTATGTTGGTCCAGATTCGATTTATCTTTACAATACAGATTATGCCCAGCCAAATTCTCTAACAGAAATTGCAGGCTTTTCTATGGAAAATGGATTTTTTAACGCTATCGGTGCTGCCTCTGTACCGGGAGAAATTTTGGATACCTTTGCTATTCATGAATCAAATCGATGTTTACGGATTCTAACAACATCTTATGATGATGACTATTTAGAATCCAATAACCTATATTTATTGGATGAAAATATGAAATTAACAGGCTCTCTTACAGATATAGCTACAGGTGAAATTATCTATTCTGCAAGATATTTTGGCGATACTGTTTACTTTGTTACCTATAAAAATACAGATCCTCTCTTTGTTGTAGATATTTCTGATCCTGCCTCACCGAAAATGCTTGCTGAATTAAAAATTACCGGCTTTTCTGAATATCTGCATTTTTGGGGAGAAGATAAATTGTTAGGCATAGGCTATGAAACCGACCCAGATACAAATGAAACCTTAGGCTTAAAATTAGCAATGTTTGATATTTCAAATCCCACAAAACCAGAAGTACTTTATACTACTGTTTTAACGGATTATTTCTATTCGCCAGCTTTATATGATTACAAATGCATTTTAGCAGATGCATCTGCGAATCTTATTGGTTTCGTCGGAGAATATGAAAACGAAGACTACACAAGCACCTATGATTATTTTCTCTTCTCTTGGGAAAATGATGAATTTATTCAAAAAATGAAATTGCCACTGTCTGATAATATAAATCATAATTATTTAAGAGGAATCTATATTCAGGATACTTTTTATATTGCCAGTACAGAAGAAATCAGAAGCTTTAACCGTAAAGATAATTATAACGAGATTGATCACCTTATTTTAAAATAAAACAAATTGATGATATTTAATATAAAAACCCCGACATTATAGATATTTCACTTACCTGCTTGGCAGAAATTATATCTAAATGCCGGGTTTTTTATAACTAAATTATTTTACATTTATTATACATTTTGCTTTTTTACCACTCTTTGTAGTGGCTGTAATTGTTGCTTTTCCTTTTTTCTTAGCTGTTATATAACCATATTTATCCACAGAAGCTACCTTTTTATTAGAACTTTTCCACTTAATTGTATCTGTAGATTTTGCCGGTTTTAGTGTTGCAGTCAAAATACTAATACTTCCTGTTTTCATTGTTAATTTCTTCTTATTCAATTTCACAGAAACAGATTTTTTTGCCTTGTTTACAACATAAACCTTACAGGTTACTTTTTTTCCGCTGGTAGTTGTTACTGTGACTTTTGTATTTCCTACCTTTTTCGCTTTGATTTTTCCATCAGATACGGTTGCTACAGACTCCTTAGAACTGCTCCAAATAAGTGTATCTGTTGTATTAGCAGGCATCATCATTGCCTTTAACTGAATATTCTTCCCTTTAACAATATATAATTTTTTGGTATTTAAAGTAATACTGCTTGCAGGGACTTTCTGTTCACTTTCACCATTCTGGTTTCCATTGTTGTTGTCTTCATTTCCACCATTCTGGCTTCCATTGCTGCTGTCTCCATTTCCACCATTCTGGTTTCCATTGTTGTTGTCTCCATTTCCACCATTCTGGTTTCCATTGTTGCTGTCTCCATTTCCACCATTCTGGTTTCCATTGTTGTTGTCTCCATTTCCACCATTTTGGTCTCCATTGTTGTTGTCTCCATTTCCACCATTTTGGTCTCCATCACCCTTGCGAATTGTATTATCTACAATAGCGATAAAACTAATCTGTACATCTGTATTGCTTCCTGTATTTTTTGGGTTAAGTACAACCTGAACACTGTCTGTTCCTTGTAATTCAAGATTTTCATATACTACATAACGACCAGCATCACCCTTTTTGCCATAGTTCTCTTCACTTTTGGCAAGAACTGTTTCTCCTTGTTTTACAGAAATATTTGCAATACGGGTTGAACTGTACCAACCAGACGGCTCATGCAGACCAACATAAACAGAATACTTTCCTTCCTCTAATTCATCAAACTGATATAACAGATTTCTGTTGTCACTACTGCTTACATATCGAAGCATTTCGTATATGTTTCCACTTGTCAAAGTACGGGCTGTTGTATTATTTCCTACATGTCCCCATTTATTTACTACACTATATGCCTGATCTGCTGTTGTTTTATTCTTTAACACTGTATTATCAGAAGCAATATAGTTATTTCGTTCCTCTACACTGCCAGCTCCCGCATCTACCAAATATACTATATTCTTTGGTGCTGCTTTTACATTAATACTAATTGTACGGTTATCTAAATCAGTCAATGTACCAGAAATCCTATTTGTTGTAAAGTATTCTCAATTATCAACATTCCATACAACTGTAGAATCAAAAGTTCCTGCATCATAGGTTACATTTAACTGTGTTGGCAAATCGTCAATAGAGGAGATTAACTCTGGAATTTCCGTATTTACTTTTGGCTTATCCAAAACAGATAAATCCCAATTAGAGATATTTGGAAGCATAATTGTATTATCCTCTTTTATCTCAATTGGAAGCCATACATATCCTGAATCCCAATGAGCAGAATCTGTTCCGTTAGATCCTGCGCTTGCATCAAGCACTGTATAACTCCAACGGTCACCCATATAAATAAATTTTCCTCTTTCCGGATCAACAGGGATAACTGCTGTAGGCTGTGAACCAAAGGTATTACCAGAACCACCCTCACAAGGATCTCCCAAAGATGTCCATGGTCCATAAATACTTTCAGAACGATAGTACCCTGCCGCATTAGCAATCCATCCCGTACAACCGGAAGTAATCATATAATAATAGCCATTATATTTGAAAAGTGCTGGTGCTTCTCTCCATGTATTACTTCCTAATACACGATCTGCAAAAGTCTGAATCTTTGTACCATCTGCTAATTTTAGTGTATCTTCTGCTCCTTCAGTAATCGGAGCTGTATATGTAGAATTTAAAAGAGAAATATACATATACTCATTATCTTCACTGGAATAAATTGCATAGGCATCCTTTACGCCATCCTTATTTACATCTGTATCATCCATAAAAACTGTCATATCTCTTGCCATACCGGTGTTTGTTGCATAATCTCCACCCGTACGGTAATTCATTCGCTGTACATTTACCAATTTAAAAGGTCCATATGGTGTATCAGATACAGCAAATCCCATACATGCGCGACCATAGCGACTAGGCGCATTTGTTTCCCCCTTCAAATAGGACATAATTCGTTCATCAGCAGGTGCATCCACATGGTATACAATTACATACTGCTTTGTAGATTCGTTGTATAACATTTTTGGTCTTTCTGCAATACAGTAACCTGAATAGAGATATTTAAATGCTCTTTCTAAATTTTCTTCATCATATCCAGCCTCTGTTTTGTATGCCCCAATAAAAGCTTTTGCCATGTCTATCATTTCAGAAGATACTTCTTCTGTAGATTCATCCATTTCTGCCCAGACTTTTAAATTTTCCAATCCCTTACTATTAGTCTGATACCAGCTTTTATCTGCTGTCAATTCATCCGGTACAATATCATGGGTAGAAAGTACAATTCCACGATCTGTCCAATTATATAAATCCGATGAAGTATAACAATGAATACCATCTATTGGCTTTCCATTACGGGTTTTATCTTCACCATACCAAATCCAACCGCCTTCAGCAGTACCATTTTCATCCAAATCTAAAGTGTCTAACCACTGTACCTGTCCGCCATGGGCCTGAATATGCTCACCATTTGTATCCAACCATTCATTAACATTTACATTGCCGCTGCACAAAATACCATCTGCAGCACCTGAAAAGGTAGTATATGGTGTATAACGGTCTGCTATTTCAATAGAATCTGTATGAATAGCCGTATCTTCAATTACAAGGTTATTATACAAACCTTTTCCCATAAATCCTGTAGCAAATCCACCTCCGATATTTGCCTTTATATCTGTTAATTTACTAAGAGCAAATCCAATATTTGTCTGCTCTAAAACCTTCTTTCCTTCGACATAAACAGTTACTGTTCCCATACCATCTATTTCTTCATAAGAAACAGCAAGTGCATTCCACTTATTTTCTTTCGTTGTTGCCGTAAAAGCTGCTATTTTTTCACTTTCTCCATTACTTACATAACGCAAAGATCCACCATTCGAAAGACAAATCTTAAAATAATTCTTTTCTTCACCTACACAAAACGCTACACTTTTTCCCTGATTAGTGCCATCCTGTGCATTATTGTCTGTAGAAATTACCTGACGATACACATCTGTATATAAAGTAAACGCATCTTTTTTTAAGATATTTCCATCTGAAAATGCTGCTGAAGCAGCCATACCACCGCTATTTTCTACCCAACTTGCTCCAATTTTTATTGCCTGACCATTATTTCCATTATCTACATAAGAAGCTTTTGAACCTAATGTAAATTCAATATCTACACCATCGTTCTTACTCTGTGTAGTAATTTGTGTATTCTTCTGACTATTCGCAGATACAGCATAAGTAGGTAAACATCCAAATATAAGTGCTGTAGTCAAACAAATTGCCAAAACACGATTTTTTAATAATACTCTTTTTTTCATAATATTCTCCTCTCTTAAATATACAAATACAATTTTATTATTACATTTTTCCTTTAATGATTCCATGAATAAAGTTATTATTTTTTGTCCTATTTCTTCTATTCTTCCATTAGCCGCATTCTATCACACAAATAAAAAAAATCCCTATATAATATATCTTTATCATAATCAATAAAAATCTATTATATAGAGATCTACATGATTCAAAAAATTAAAGCTGCCTGTATATTAAAATTGCAATTAGAACACCAAGAATACTGGCAATTGTTATTTTTATAGACAGTCCAAAAGTTATTACCAATATACCTAAATCTAAAACAATAGGATTATGAAATCCAAAACTCTGACCATAATTCAGCCAACTTAAAAATGGAATTTTTGATGTTAATTCCCCTATAAAACCACCTAAAACAATACCTGTTAACAATAATAAAAATAAAGCCCAATTATTTTTCCCACTTATTGCCTTACTCATTTATATCACCTCATTTTAATTTTCAACATCAGATAGCTTCACTACGACATATTTTTTTCTAACAGATATATATCCTTCTTCAGGATAAGAATTCATATTTTTTGAAACCTTAACAGCTTTTTTTCTGTATTGACTTCCATCTTCTAAATTAATTCCCATCGTTTTCATAAATCCTAAAATACGCCAGGTTGCACCATAATCCCATTGAAAATACGACATTCCATACATATCATATTGCAGACATGCATTGTTTAATTCTATTTCTCTTTGCCCAACAAACACTATCGGCAAATCCTTTGCCCCATCTATCTCATACAAATCATTTGCTATTTTTTCTGCAACCATTCTATCTTCCTGATATCTGACATCCTCTGTATATTCAATTCTAAAAATTGTAGATATACTTATCCAGATAATAACTACACCAGCCAACATGCTTAGTCTCTTAACCCATATTAACTTATTGTATTTTGAAATATATCCCCACAATAAAACACATGCAACTGCTGATACCAATGGCTGTGCAAACTGTGTTCTGTCTACTGCCTTATCTCCAATATAAATAGACATCATAAATGGTGTTATCATTAAACCAAAAATACCTAAAAATAGCATAACACAGTTCTTTTTCTTTGCAATACCAAATATAAACAATAAAAGCATTACGCATACACATCCCAATGGATATGCAGAAATGTAATTCGGCGTATACCAGTTTAGCATACATTTTATATAATCAATAATTCGGGCCAGACTTTCCTGAAATGGTATTTTCCCCCACATCATTTGCACTGACATATACCATGAATTCACCATCGTAAAGCGAACAATTAAACTATAAGAAATATATACAATAGCTAGTCCTATAATTAACCAAATAATATTTTTTAGATATTCTATCCAATGCTTATCATTATCTTTTAAAATATCCAGTAAGTACACTGTAATACACAAAGAAATATAGAATATAACACATCCCTGATAAGAAGCAAAACTCCATAAACCAAATAATGCATAAAGTATGTACCAATATATTTTTCGTTGTTTCATAAACAATATTTCACATAAACAAAATACAGAAATTGCGCCATAAATCATTCCCAATACAACTTCTGCCCGCTGCAATCCAAAATAAAACTGCGTCATCCAAACCGGACAAGTAGAAAATAATATCCCAAGAAAACCATATGAATAATTTTCATTTTTACCACTAAAATACCAGCAAAAAAACATTATTATACTTCCAAGAAGTATAAAACTTCCTAAAAATACTACTCCTGCCATGTAAGGATTATATTCCATTAAACCTAACAATTTTTTTGTATATAGTAATCCTTGTCTTCCTATTGTCTCCCACTGCATACTTACACCAGGATGATTAATGACATGCTCCGTATCAATCTGTACATTCTGTGAAAAAATTACATGTCCATAGCATATTAAACATACTATAGCATTCCAACATAAATCTCTTTTATGTAAATGATAAAATTCTTTTATTCTATTATATAAACTTTCCATCTTTTCCCCTTATTCAGCTTTCTTTAAATATATAAAAAACGAAAAAAGACTCTAACAAAAAGTTAAAGTCTCTTTAGAGGCGACAATCGGATTTGAACCGATGATAAGGGTGTTGCAGACCCGTGCCTTACCACTTGGCTATGTCGCCATAAATGACTCCAACGGGAATCGAACCCGTGTTACCGCCGTGAAAGGGCGATGTCTTAACCGCTTGACCATGGAGCCAACTATTTAGTAAACAAAACGATTGACTTTCTTTTGAAAACCAATCGTTTTTTAACTCCCCGAGTAGGACTTGAACCTACGACAGCGCGGTTAACAGCCGCGTGCTCTACCGACTGAGCTATCGAGGAATAGCAAGGTTATATACCTTCAAAACTTCATACAGAATCCTTGAAACAGGTTTTGGCTGTTTCCATAAAGTGTCACCTCGAATCCGCTCCGCTTCTTCTCGGTGTCATCTCAAAACTTTCAGCTTTTTATAAGGAAGTTCGATTCACTTTGTTCATCGAACGACCAACGCACTAACCTCAAGCTGCGTCCCTGACTTGCTTTCGCTAAGTGCTTTTTGGTCAAGCCCTCGACCGATTAGTAACAGTCAGCTCCATACATTACTGCACTTCCACCTCTGCCCTATCTACCTTGTAGTCTTCAAGGGGTCTTACAATCTTTTGATTGGGATATCTCATCTTAAGGGGGGCTT
>JAGALK010000110.1 GCA_017625255.1 Lachnospiraceae bacterium | reverse complement strand
GGGAGGGTGTTAGATTTGCTTAATATTCTTGAGAGTATCAGCGGAAAATTGCCACGGAGGGCAATTTTAGGCGAAACCGCCATGGAGGGCGGTTTGAGCCGACGCGTCCATTGCCAATATCCTTTATAGGAATATTTAGCAAATCTTACACCCGTACAACGGAATCTGGACACACCTATACCTACCCTATATGCCACCACAAAGCCCAAAATAATACATTTCAAAAAATAAAATGGTCGCGGCATTCGCCGCATCAATCCAAAAAGAAACAGTCTTAGGCAAATAAATTTGCCACAACTGTTTCTTTTCAGATTGGCACTGCTCATTGCAAACGCACAAACCGGAATCTACTTCAATTCCTCTACAGCATCCTTCAAATACGGATTCTCCACTTCATAGAACTTACCTGCATCTGCTGCTGCTGCGTATTCCGGCTCAATTGGCAGTTTACCAAGCACTGGAATATTCAACTCTGCGGCAACCTCATCCACATGACTTTCACCAAAGATTTTGATTTCCTTGCCACAATCCGGACATTTGATATAACTGAAATTCTCCACCAGTCCAAGCACTGGAATATCCATCATTTGTGCCATATTGTAAGCTTTCTTTACAATCATCTGTACAAGCTCCTGCGGAGAAGTTACTACTACAATTCCATCTACCGGAATAGACTGGAATACTGTAAGTGGGACATCACCTGTTCCCGGAGGCATATCCACAAACATATAGTCTAAATCGCCCCAGATTACATCTGTCCAAAACTGTTTCACTGCGCCGCCAATAACCGGCCCTCTCCAGATAACCGGATCTTCTTCGTTATCCATCAAAAGATTAATAGACATAATCTTTGTACCATCTTCAGCTTCTACTGCATATAAGCCATCATCTGTTCCATATGCAGGACCATGTACACCAAACATCTTTGGTATGGAAGGCCCTGTGATATCTGCATCTAAAACACCTACCTGATATCCTGCTTTTCGCATAGCTGCTGCTAATGATGCAGTGACAAAGGATTTTCCTACTCCACCTTTTCCACTGACAACTCCAATCACCTTCTTCACAGAAGATAATGGATTAATTGGCTCTTTATCAATTCCTGAACCTGAACTTTTTCCTTTACTTGGACATCCTTCACAGCTCTCTCTTGAACAGGAGGATGCACTACTGCATGAACTATTTTCTGGCATTTTTCTTACTCCTTTATCTTTTTATCATAATATTACTATTATAGAACAATTTTTCTCAAAAAGCTACACTCATTTTAAAGTCTCACTATTGTTCAGCACCGGAACACTATACAAAAAGAGTACATCTGCATTATTAAAGTCTACATATTGCTCCAATACGCTGCTATTTATATAACGAATGTCTATTAATGTGGTCTTGTCGTAGCTTGACGCCAAAAGCGGTGCAATACTGCTGCCAAAGGAATCTCTAAAAACAATCAATTCCCGATTTGAAATACTGTTTGCATTTTCTATTGTTAAAAGAGATATTGAGCCGCCAAGAAACATCTCATAGGGATCTTTTCCTTTTGTTTTTTCTATATCATATACCGGAATCTCTTTTGCATTCTGATAATCATACACACGATATTCTGTAATAATGGAATTCGATAAATAACTGATTTTATCCGGTTTCACAGGCAATGCCGCCTGCCCATAGTATACTCCGTAAAAATCTCCATCCACCTGCTTTTCCTGATATTTGGTTCTGCTTTTTTCCGACAAAAAATCTTCTTTGCACATGACTTTTAAAATCTCTTCTGCCACCGGTATAAGCTTCTCCTGCCGCCAATGAATATCTGTTTTATAATATGCTTCTTCTGTCAGCAGCGGAAAAATATCAATGTAATGCATATTGGCATTTTGTTTCTTTAAATCCGATACCATTTTTTCATAATCCAATGCCAAATAGCCGTTTTCCTCTGCCAAAAAATAATTTTTGTCCGGTATCACAGATAAATATACCGCATTATTTTCAACATATTTATCACAAATATTCTGAAATACCCGTGAAGCATACAGCACAGCTTCTTCATCCAACGGATATTCCATGGAATTTAAGTATCCCTTAGCCAGATAAAGTCCATGATTATCTTTTTTTAAAGAAACAACCGCTTTTATTCTTCGAAACAGCTCCCGCAATGGGAACTGATCCACCGTATATGCTTCAAAATCCTTCATAAAGCTGCCATTTAAAATGGCATCCATGTGAATTTCCGGAAATTGCTCTAATTTTCGTCGTTCGGCTGCAGAATAATCTTCCTGAGGCTTTAACCATATAAATAGACAAAACATCAGAAATCCCACTGCTGCGCCAATAACTTTTCTTTTCTGATTCTTCATTTTTCATCCTTTTAAAATCGAAAATATAAAAATGGATTAAAGGAACCATCTACCAAATGTGCAGTTATCAATACCATAAGTCCAAACAAATAGATAACTTCCAAACAAGTTTTTCCTTTTCCTGAAAAATTTTTTACCATATTTACAGGCAATTTAGCTGCACCAATCATTCCCAGTAAAATCCATATACTATAGCTTTTCAGATAATAGATACACTCTTCTGTAATAAACGGTAAGCCGCCTCCTGTCAACATTGCATTAAGAGTCGTTCCAATCTCCGGCAGACTTTTAGCATCAAAAATAACAAAACTGATAATCACCAGAAAAAGCACATAAATATGACAAAACACTTTAGACTTTTGCAGTTTTTCCTGCAATAGAAATTTTTCCTGCAATAAAACCACCGCAAAAAATAAGCCCCATAACACAAAATTCCAGCTTGCACCATGCCATGCACCGGTTAAGCACCAGACAAGCAGAATATTTCGAATCATTTTCCATTTGCCTTCTCTGCTGCCTCCTAACGGAATATAGACATAGTCCTTAAACCACCTGCCTAAGGACATATGCCATCTGCGCCAAAATTCTGTGATACTTTTACTCATATAAGGATAATTAAAATTTTCCGGGAAATGAAATCCCAAAATCTTTCCCAATCCAATCGCCATATCACTATAACCACTAAAATCATAATAATAATGTAAAATCAGCGCAATTCCATATACCCAATAAAATACGAAGCTTTTCTCCGCAGATGCTTTGAATATCTCACACAATTCTCCTAACTGATTTGCTAAAAGTACCTTTTTAGCAAGACCTAATATAAACCGTCGTATTCCACACCAGATATCCTCCATCTGTCTTTTGGGCTCTTCTAAATCGCAAATAATATCTGTGTAGCGCACAATAGGTCCTGCCACTAGCTGAGGAAACATGGATATATATACCGCTAACTGCAAGGGATTTTTTTGCGCTTTATTTCTTTCATAATGAATATCCAGTAAATAGCTGATAATCTGAAAAGTATAAAAACTGATACCTAATGGCAATGCCACCTTAGAGTACTTAAAATAGCACAGAAGCAGCAGGAAGAAACCTACTGCTGCCTGTGTCAACCATTTTTTTCTTTTCTGCTCTATCCATCTGCCCATAAAAAAGGCAATACCTATGGATATTAGCATTAACCATACATACTTCGGTTCTCCCCATGCATAAAAAAGCAGGCTAAAAAACAATAACACCGCATTTCTCCACTTCTTAGGAACAGCATAAAAGCAAAGTAAACACAGGGGAAGAAAATAATAAATAAATACAATACTGGAAAATACCAGGGCAAAACACCCACCTTTCCCTTAATCTTTCCTCTTAAAAATTCAAGCTTTCTTCGCAGATAATATTGGAATTACTATATGCTTCTGTCACCTTTGTCTTGAATGTTTCAACAATTTGGGCATTTCCAAAAAAGGATACTACATAAGAATCCTCTACTACCATAATCACTAATGTATCCGGAAATCCACACATCCACTGACGATTCATAATATTTTCCTTTAATGCATCCGCTACCGCTGTCACCTCATTGGCATCTGTCACATGGTATACCCCACCGGTAAAAGTGTTGGCATTCATCATATGCATCATAGAAGCTGCATCATCAATATTTGCAGCCTGTGCAGCCGGAAAGCCTAATGTTGCATCTAATTCCTCTGTGTTTGCCACATCAAATGTCCCCGGAACATCCATAACGATATTGGCAGAATCACCACCGCCAATTGGGAATTTTTCATCCTCTGCATAGCTTCCCCATACAGTTTCTAAAATTTCAACAGCACTGGTTTCTACCACGGCTTCTGCTTTTTGTTTATCTTCCGTCTTACTTCCACAACCGATGAACGCTGTCATAGACACACATAACATCATTACTAATAATAATTTCTTCATTTTATTCTCCTTTTCGTCTTATTTCGCACTCATTATAACATCTGCGCTCCATAAACACAATAAACTCCGGCGAATTGCCGGAGTTTACCTATAGAACTTTATACATTATCCTGCTATTACACTTTTTACACTTACACCATTGGCATATCCACATGCCTGTAAGCCACTTTGGATAATCTGATACCACTTCTGCTCTGATAATTTTAAAACAGTATCATCCTCAAATTTTATTGTACATGTACTATCTTTTTTCTGGTTTTCTCCCTCTTCATAAGATATTTTGTACATATTTCTGCGATTTAATGCACCAATTTCCTCTAAAGTATTAATCATCCGATATACGGTTGCTGCACCAATTTTAGAATCTATTCCAGAAGCACGATAATAGATTTCTTTACAGCTTGAACACTCTTCCTCTAAAATAATATCCAATAACATTAACCTCTGTCTGGTAATTCTGCATCCTCGCTCTTTTAATTTCTGTATAATCAATTCTCTCTGCATTTATAACATCCCTTTCTCTTCTTTAACCCATGTATTCTATCTAACACTTCGTATGTGGCAACTATCAAAAATTAGTCAAAACTAACCTATTGGCAAAAAAATGTCTATACTATAATTTTATTAGACATATCTTTTCCAATGGCTACCTGTAAATTTCTAACATTTACAATCATATTCCCACTTATTTCAGAAATCACTGTCACAACATCTCCTACAGAAAATCCAAGATTTTTCAAAAACTGACGGGTATCTTCTTTCCCTCCAATTTTCTTAATAATATTGGTTTCTCCTTCTTTTACCATAAATAAAGGCATTTTGTATCCTCCCGCAGTTTACTTGTTGGTAATTTTTTTCATTACTATGTGGTTAGCATAATCTAACCCTTATTAGTTGTCAAGAGCCTTTTCTAACATTTTCTCTATCCTATTCTCATAGCTATGATATTTTTTTACCTTTTTCCACCCATTTTCCGCTATTTGTCTGCGTTCATCCTCATGTGCTAAATAATATCCGCTAAGCTCTACTAACTCTTCAACACTCTCAAAACAGACTAAATCTTCCTTATGCTTAAAATACCGTGGAATTTCTGCCTGAAAATTAGTCATCAAAAATCCCTTACATCCAAGAACATCCCATATGCGAAGCGGCAAACCACTTTTAATATTTGGAATGGTAAAATTCAAATTGATTTTTGCTCCGCGAAAAACCTTCGGCATCTCACTCCAATAATCTAATGAGCCTCCTTCCTTTACACACATAAGCTCTTTGATATTACTGTTGCTGTAAACAGTCACCGGATAATGCTTAGATAATTCAATCAATGCCCTTTTGCGCTGTTCAGCAGCGGTTTTAAATCCTAATACTGTTGTTGCAAAAATTAATCCAATATCTGAAAATGAATCCTTTGATTTATCCAACACAAAATATTGCTGCAGCTCTTCAAGCACATCAACTGTCAGCATTTCCTCTAAAATATTTCCCCCACTAATACACTGCTGTGCCCAAATTGCTGCATCAAAATAACCCCGCAGATATTCAGGCAACTTCATCCGCAGGGAATCATAACTATTTTTTTCATATAAACTGCCTACAAAAGCAATATCATTTTCATATCCGACGCAATCGCAATCTTTAAGCAAATAATCTAACCGCTTCGTATTTACTGCCAATGGAAGATACCAGATATGCTCTACTCCCATACCTCTAAACTCTAAGTAGTTTGTTTCATCAAAGGTAAAAAAATAGTTCTGCTTGGAAAACACATTCCGATGATACATACTAATCAATGGATTGTCACAGGTCCAGATGATATATGGCACATTTGTCTTTTCACATACATTTGTCAAAAATGCAAAATAATTCATGGTAAATACCATATCACATTTTTCCTGTTGAATTATACAAATCAGCTTATTTTCTAATTCCAGGTCTTCATCATAGCTCTTTGGCTTATCTTCGACAAACATTAACTCATGTCCAAGATTGCAAAATACCTCGCAGACATCTGCATAAGTATATGCTTTCCATTTATATACTAAAATTTTCATTCTTTTTTCCATATAGCATTATCGTTCTAACTCTTTTTTGTGATGAATCAGACGAATATCATCCCTACTGCGATCTTTCACCCAGTACAATGCTTCATCCGCTGCTGCAGTAAAATCCCAAATTCGATTTCCACTCACAGGAATACGATTCATCACACCCTGAGATATAGACAGATTTCCTATTCCAAGCTCTTCACCAATTTTATATACGCTCTCCTGTAATATTTTACAGCTTTCTAAAATCTCTTCATCCTGCATGTCATAATATAAAACAACAAATTCATCTCCACCATATCTTGCACAAAATACATTCTTGACCTTGATACGATTCAGAGCTTCCGCAAGCTTACGAATGCACTTATCTCCCATCTGATGTCCATAATTATCATTGCACTCCTTGAAATGATCAATATCTAGCATCTCTACACCTAAAAGCTTGCCTTCTTTATACGCTTTTTCAAACAGACGATCTGCTTCTTCATTGAGTTTTCTGCGATTTGGAATACCTGTCAGCTCATCCGTACCGGCTTTTAGCGTAAGGAAAATATTATTCACTTCTTCCTGTCTCAACTCGCTCCGCAGCTGCAATACGGAACAGTAGGATTTTTTCATTTCTGTTCTCTGGGTACATGACAACCGGAAATATAGCCTTGTAGCTTCTGCTAATTCCTCTGCCCTATTCTGCTGTTCATAGATTTCAATTCTATACCGTAAAATCTGCAAATACAATTCTGCATAAACACCTTTACCGACAGCCGCCTCCATAACGGCTAAAACCTCTTCGGCTGTATCGTAATCTTTACTTTCCATTAGATATTTTGTAAGCATAATACACTCATCAAAATATCCTAAAATATGCTTACATTCCCAAAATCCCTTTAGGGCTTTTTCCCTCAAAACCTGTTCTCTTGGCTTATTCTGTGTTTTTCTTGCATACTCTAATTGAATGGTAACGGCTGCAAACAAGTCTGCATACTGCGGACACTCTTCTATCTGCGCTTCTAATCGCTTCATTTCTGCCGCTGCATTTTTTACCTGACCAAGCCTCATATATAAACGAAGCAATCTCGCACGAATCGTAATTAACTTCTCTTCTTTATTTTCTTCCTCTATACAGCTTTGCAGAAAGACCATTCCCATTTCTCTATATTGCAGTGCTTCTTCATATTCTCCTACACTTTCACATAAAGCACTGAAATTCTGACAAAGTGTTGCCGCTTTTCCGACAATCCCATGCTCTTGAGCAACCTTGATTCCTTCCATAAAATAATCAAGTGCATGCATGAAGTTTCCCTGAAACTGCAGCAAGAGCCCTATCATATTATAGCTACGGCTCAATAACTCCCATTCTTCAAAAGTATCTAAGCTTTGAAGTCCACGACTCAGATACGAATAACTGCTGTCTGCCATTTTTTGTCTGTAACAGCATTCACCTAAATAGAGGCAGGCTATTCCCATCAAATAAGAATCCCGTCTCAGTTCTGCTTCATAATATAGCTTCTGGCATAGCTTGAGTCTTTCTTCAGTATCTAAATTTGTCTGACTTTTTACTTCTTCTAACAAAGTCTGTAAATCTTTGTCATTCATTTGACTGTTCACGGTAAAACTCCCCCATTTTGCAAACAATATTCTTGAATAAAAACTAAATTCTATTCAAAAACAAGAGTTTTAACACTATAATGTATTTAGTTTAACATAATAGTACTTTAGATTCAACTATTTTGTTTCCAACGCAAACCCAAAATATCTTACCGCATTAGTATAAGAAATTCCCTTTACAATCTTCTCCAAAGCCACATAATCTGCCGGATATTCGCCATTTTCTACCCAACCGCCAATGAGATTGCACAAAATCCTGCGGAAATACTCATGTCTGGTATAGGATAAAAAGCTTCTAGAATCCGTCAGCATGCCGATAAAATTTCCTAACAGTCCTAAATTTGCAAGGGATGTCATTTGATTGATCATACCTGTCTTATTGTCATTAAACCACCATGCAGAGCCCTGCTGAAGTTTGCCAACTGCAGAAGCATCCTGAAAACAACCGATAATTGTACCAATTGCCGCATCATCCGCCGGATTTAAAGAATATACAATCGTTTTTGGTAATTGATCCGTTTCATTTAAAGCATTTAGATAATCTGCTAATTCTGCTGCAGGTGTATAGTTGCTGATGCAGTCAAATCCCGTATCCGGTCCTAATTTGGCATATTTTAACTGATTATTGTCTCGTTTACAGCCATAGTGCAGCTGCATTACCCAGTTTTTAGCATGACATTTTCTTCCCATGTCAATCATAAATGCTGTCTTAAACTGCAATTCTTCTTCTCTGGTAATTGCTTTGCCGGATAAGCGTTTTGCCATGATGGCTTCAATAGCATCTGCCTCAACCGGTGCATACATCACATATTCTAATCCATGGTCAGACACACTACAGCCCATAGCTGCAAAGAAATCCATTCTAACCTCTAAAGCCTTCATAAGGCTGGCAAAAGAATCTATCTTTACACCACTTACCTCGCTTAATTTTGCAAGATATTCCACATAATCTGTTTTCTCTAAATTCATTGCTTTGTCTGGTCGCCATGCCGGTAATACCAATACATCAAAGGTATCATCCTCTGCGATTTTTTTGTGCCATTCCAAGCTGTCAATAGGATCGTCTGTAGTACAAATTAGGGTTACATTTGATTTCTTAATAATATTTCGTACAGACATATCCTCCTGCTGTAATTTTTCATTACAGATATTCCAAACTTCTTCTGCCGTTTCTCCATTCAAATGTCCCATATATCCAAAATATCTCTGCAATTCCAAATGACTCCAGTGATACAATGGATTTCCAATGGCTTTTTCTAAGGTTTCCGCCCATTTCTGGAACTTTTCTCTATCGGTAGCTTCACCTGTAATATAGTATTCATCCACACCATTAGAACGCATCTGACGCCATTTATAATGGTCACCGCCTAACCATACCTGTGTAATATTTTCAAACTTTCTATCCTCTGCTATTTCTCTTGGATTGATATGACAATGATAATCTAATACAGGCATAACTTCTGCATATTCATGAAATAATTTCTGTGCTGTTTCTGTTGAAAGTAAAAAATCCTTGTCCATAAATGCTTTCATTGTAAAATCCTCCTGTTTTATTAAAATGATGCTATTCTTTTTCTGACTTCGTATTATAATAGTAGTATAGCACCATACACCTACTTTAAACAATAGACCAGATTAAGGAAAGGATACTAATTTCTATGCAGAAATTTATAAAAATACATTCCGATGACTGTGTGGCTGTTGCATTACAGTCTCTCTATGCCGGTACATCCATTGAAATTGACGGCGAAGCATTTCATTTAAAAGAAGATATTCCTCAGGGACACAAATTTGCTCTTTTGGATATTGCTGCTAATATGCCCGTTTTAAAATATGGCAATCCCATAGGTATCGCTACAAAGCCTATTTCTAGAGGCTGCTTAGTACATACCCACAATTTAAAAACCCAGCTTGGTGAATTATTAGACTATACCTATGAAAAAACGGATACCACCCTTGCAAAAACCAAAGATATTACTTTTATGGGATATAAAAGAACCGATGGCAAAGTCGGTGTCCGTAATGAAATCTGGATTATTCCAACTGTTGGCTGTATCAACAATGTAGCAACTGCTATAGCTGCACAAGCCAAAGAATTTACGTTTGGAACAATAGATGAAATTGTGGCTTTTCCACATCCTTATGGCTGCTCCCAAATGGGAGATGATCAGGAAAATACCAGACAGATTCTGGCGGATTTAATCCAACACCCCAATGCTGGCGGTGTACTGGTTTTAGGTCTTGGCTGTGAAAACAGCAATATTTCTGAACTCAAAAAATACATTGGCAATTATGACAAGAAGCGTGTACGATTTTTAATCGCACAGGAATGTGAGGATGAAATTGCCGATGCACTAAACATTATAAAAGATTTAAGCCAATATGTGGGCAGCTTTAAAAGAGAACCGATAAGCTGCAGCGAACTGATTATCGGTATGAAATGCGGCGGCTCTGACGGACTTTCCGGCATTACTGCCAATCCTACTGTAGGTGCATTTTCTGACCTTTTAATTTCTAAGGGTGGTACAACGATTTTAACAGAAGTGCCGGAAATGTTTGGTGCAGAAACTCTGCTGATGAACCGCTGTGCAAATGAAGCATTATTTGAAAAAACAGTAAATTTAATCAATGACTTTAAAAAATATTTTACCACTCACAATCAAACCATTTATGAAAACCCATCTCCCGGAAATAAAGAAGGAGGCATTTCCACCTTAGAGGACAAGTCCTTAGGCTGTACCCAAAAATCCGGCAAAGCTGCCATTTGTGGTGTATTGTCCTATGGTGAAACGGTAACCACCAAAGGACTAAATCTTTTAAGTGCTCCCGGCAATGACTTGGTGGCATCTACTGCCCTTGCTGCTTCCGGCGCACACATTGTACTATTTACCACCGGACGGGGGACACCCTTTGCTTCTCCTGTTCCAACTGTTAAAATCTCTACCAATTCTGCATTAACTGCAAAGAAAACAAACTGGATTGATTTTAACTGTGGTGTGTTAGTTGAGGGTACTTCATTAGAAGAATTATCCGAACAGCTTTTTGACTATGTGATAGCTGTTGCTTCCGGCGAGAAGGTTAAAGCTGAACAGGCAGGTTTTCACGATATGGCAATTTTTAAACAGGGGGTTACACTATAATGCAAAAATTATCTTATGAAACACTAAAAAACATACAATACGACGGCTATATTCTAAAGGATGCACCGGAACGAATCCTGCAATTTGGCGAAGGAAACTTCCTCCGAGGATTCGTAGACTATTTTGTAGATGTCATGAACGAAAAAGCCGGATTTAATTCTAAGGTAGTTCTCTGCCAGCCCATTGCTCAAGGACTTTCTGATGCCATAAATGAACAGAATGGACTCTATACCTTATACCTAAGAGGTTTTGAAAATGGGCAAAAAATCAATTCCAAACGAGTAATTTCCTGTGTCAGCAGATGTATAAATCCTTATGCTGATTTTTCCGCACTTTTAGAATGTGCCAAAAATCCTAACCTAAGATTTATCACCTGCAATACTACTGAAGCAGGCATCACTTTTGATGCAAGCTGTAAGTTTACCGATACACCTGCAAGCAGCTATCCGGGAAAATTAACGCAATTTTTATATGAACGATTCAAATATTTTGGTTCTATAAAGGGTAAAGGCTTTATTATCCTTTCCTGCGAGCTTATCGACAATAATGGTAAAGAATTGGAAAAATGCGTATTAGAATATGCCAGTCTCTGGCATTTAGAACATGATTTTATCACATGGATTAAGCAGGAAAACATCTTCTGCTCTACTTTAGTAGACCGCATTGTTACCGGTTATCCTGCAAAAGAAGCAGCTAATCTTTGTGAAGAAAATAGTTATCTGGATACCCTGATAGATACGGGAGAAATCTTTGGTTTCTGGGTAATTGAAGGACCTGAATCTTTAAAAAATGAGCTTCCCTTTGAAAAAGCAAAGCTTCCGGTACTAATTACTGACAATCATAAGCCGTATAAACAACGAAAGGTTCGTATATTAAATGGTGCGCATACCTCTATGGTATTAGGAGCATATCTTGCCGGAAAGGATATTGTACGAGATTGTATGGAAGATACTGTGATTTTGCGTTTCATGAATAAAACTATTTATGAGGAAATTATTCCTACACTTACCTTGCCCAAAGAAGAATTAGAAGGCTTTGCCGCATCGGTTACAGAACGCTTTAAAAATCCTTTTATTGACCATGCTTTGCTTGCCATTTCACTGAATTCCACCTCCAAATGGAAAGCCAGAGTCTTACCTTCCTTGAAAGGATATGTAGAAAAATATGACAAAATACCATCCTGTATCACAGCTTCTTTTGCTTTTTATATTGCCTTTTACCGTGGGCAGGAAAGATGTGAGGATGGACTAATGGCAATAAGACCAAAGGGTGATCCCTATACCATCAAAGACGATGCCGATATTTTGGATTTTTATTTCAGTCATAAAGAGGACGATACAAAAACCCTTGCTCATGCAGTTTGCAGCCACATAGATTTCTGGGGCGAGGATTTATGTCAGATTCCCGGATTTGAAGAAACCGTTGCTTTCTATTTAGAACAAATTGAAACTAAGGGAACTTATGCCGTTATGCAAGAACTTTGTAAGCTTCTTTAACCACTCCTGCATACAAAAGTCCCTCGGAAAGATTTTTATCCTTCCGAGGGATTTATATTTTTATGCATCAATATCTACAGTCCAACCATACTTATCTTCAACATCACCCCACTGGATACCTGTTAAATAATCATATAGCTTCTGTGTTAATTTACCGATTTCGAAATTATTAACTGTTACATCATCGTCCTTGTATACGAATTCTCCAACCGGTGAAATAACAGCTGCAGTACCTGTACCGAAGGCCTCTTCTAATGTACCGTCATGTCCTGCTTTCATCAAATCATCAATTGCAAGATGTGTTTCATTTACCTTGTATCCCCAGTCTTTTAATACATGGATAATAGAATCTCTGGTAATACCCGGAAGAACGGTTCCATCTGTTGGTGCTGTATAGATTTCACCATCAATCTTGAACATGATGTTCATAGTTCCTACTTCTTCTACATATTTACGATGTACACCATCTAACCATAATACCTGTGTACAGCCCATTTTTTCAGCCTTAACCTGACCCAAAATAGATGCTGCATAGTTACCGCCGCATTTTGTAAAGCCTGTACCACCCTGTACGGCACGAACTAATTCGTCTTCTACTAAAATCTTAACCGGATTGATACCTTCTGCATAATAAGCACCTACCGGACAGCAGATAACAACAAATTTATAGCTGGTTGCCATATGTACGCCAAGGGCAGACTCTGTGGCAAACATAAACGGACGAATATAAAGGGATGTTCCCGGCTCTGATGGTACCCAGTCTCTTTCTACTTTTACAAGCTCTTTTACTGCTTCTACAAACATATCTACCGGGAATGCAGGCATACAAAGTCTTTCATTTGATGTAATCATTCGTTTTGCATTCATCTCTGGACGGAATAACTGAATCTTTCCTTCCTTTGTACGATATGCTTTCATACCTTCAAAGGTTTCCTGTGCATAATGTAATGTCACACAGGCAGGATCTAACAGCATTGGTGCATGTGGAACGATTCTCGCATCCACCCAGCCGTCTTCCTTTGTCCAATCCATAACAAACATATAGTCTGTCATATATTTTCCAAAGCCAAGATTTTTCCAATCCGGCTTTTCTTTTAACTGTTCTCTTTTTTCAAATCTGATATCCATATTCTCTACCTCCACTGTGCTCTCGTGTCTGATACTCTCGGACTTTCGGGAGTTCTGCTTTTCATTATGACAACCATTATTATACTTTTTTTGCCATGTGTCAAGATTATTCCGAAGGCTTATATATGGTATAATTTCATGTTATAGAAGCATATGACTATCCAAACTTATTGTTATAATACTATTTTTCCATTTCTATAATCGGAAAAGTTACAATGACCTTAAACAAGTCACCATCCACCACTAATTCAAAGGTTCCATGCATAAGCTCTGTAAGGCTTTTTGCTATAGACAATCCCAAACCGCTGCCTTCTGTATTTCTGGATGAATCACCTCTTACAAATCGCTCCATCAGCTCATCGCTGCCAATATTCAGTGCGTATTTTGAGATATTTCTAAAAATAATTCTGCCATACATACCATCGTTTTCGATATTTACATACGCTCTGGTATGACTCAATGCATATTTGCAGATATTGTTCATCAGATTATCAAAAATCCTCCATAAGTGTCTTGGATCTGCCTGAATATATACAGGCTCTTTGCTGTTTTGTACTAAAAGCTCAATCTCGCCTGCCTTTAGCTTCTCTTCAAATTCTCCAACGGTCTGCGTCAGCATGACCCCTGCATCACAACATTCCGCAGCGACTGCAAGATTTCCGGTAGAGGCTTTAGAGGCTTCCATTAAATCTTCGATTAATTTCTTCAAACGGGTAGACTGACGGCTTAATACCTCTAAATATTCCTGTACCTTCGGATTATCAATATCCTCTTTTTCCAGTAAATCCACATAATTAATAATAGAAGTCAGTGGCGTCTTAATATCATGGGATACATTGGTAATTAATTCCGTCTTAAACCGTTCGCTTTTCATACGCTCTGCTACTGCTTTGCCAATCCCTTCCCGAATACGGTTTAAATTCTCTCCATGCTCTTTAAAATCAAAAAACATCTTTGCGGTATCCACCTGACTATTCATATCTCCATCCGCAATTTTCTTTGCTCCCTGCTGTAATTTGCATAACTGCATAATGCAAAGGCAAAGAACTCCATATAAAACCACTTTTTCTACAAACCACAAAAAAATCTGCACTTCCGGCTGATAACTGGTACATATTAAACCAATAAATTCCACCAATGCCAATGCCAACATAATCAACCATGCTTTCCACATGAATGGCACGGATTCTGCTATTTTTCCACATACCTTTTTGCAAAAAAGCCAGAATTTTTTTACGAGTCCTTTACAAAAACGCCAGCAAATACCAATCAGAGTATTGCTCCACCATCTGCCCTTTTTTAAACGAATTGCTGTACTTTCCATAAACCGCAGGCAAATCCACTCACTGCCAATTATCCCAAAAAAGCCAACAAAAAATGCAAACCGCAATGTAAGCTCCATAAATACCACACCAACAATAGCGACTATACTACATACCACTGTAAGCACTGCAACAAAAAGTACATCATATGGAACTTTTTCCCACCAGCCTTCCCAAATATTCAGACTGTCCTTTTGATAACCTGCGCAGCACATAACAATGCATAAAGAAATTATAAATAAAATTATACTTATAAACATCGCTGTATATATGCTATAACGGATAGTATAGACAAGATTTAAAACTGCCTTTAGCTGTACAAAAAAATCCTGATTATCCCATTCTGCAAGCTGCGTAACCCATCCCTGTAAAAGGTAATTTCCATCACCTATACTTTCTAATGGTTCATTCACATAAGAAACCACAAAATACGGCTTACTGGTAACATAGGTATAATCATAGGTAATAATTTCACCATTTGCCAAAATGTACTCTTCATAATTCACATTGCCTTCCATAGATACAGTTTCCCCAATAGCATCTAATTCCTTAGGTGTCACAATATTAATATCTGAAAGATAATAACTCACATCATTGATAAGAATCTGCTTTTGTGGATCTTTCCATCCATACACATATTTCGTATTTTCTTCTGTCTTTGCTTTCTCATCTGTTGTTTCATCAAAAGCTTCTGATGCATCCGGCAAAGCTTCTGACTGTGTATTTGTCATTTCCGCAGCAACCTGTATAACCTCCTGCGACAAATCTATATATTTCTCCGATTCACAATCCATATAGCTTGCCTCATACTGATGATAAAGCTTTCCATTTGCCAGATAATAGAGCTTCTTTGTATTTCGAACATAATAACATGCCTCTATCGGATAATATACCTCCTGATAAACAGCATCATCATTATAAATATAAAACTGATCAAAAAGTGTCTTTCCCGCATAATAATTCGTATTTTCCCCCATATTGCAGGAATATACATACAGCATCTCTTCATTTACTTCTTTATCAAAATTACACACCTCGTAGATGCTTTTATCATTTAAATCCAGTCCTTCTATACTGTCTGTCTGAATCACGCCATAGCGAAAATTCGTTTCTGCAAGCTCCTTCATGCCAAAATCATCCTGATACCGTGTCATGGCATAAATGGAATAATCTCTCAATGCTCCATCGAACAGTTCATTTTCAATCTCTTCTTTTTCTCTTTCATATAAACTTACAGATTCCATTCCTGCAAATACTAAAAAAGAACCAACCGCTACATTAAAGGATAAAATACACAAAATTCCTGCCAAAATTCTTATTACCTTGGAATATCTCCAACTGCCTTTCATTGCTTACGCCTCCCTGTCAGTTTTCTTCTTCGATTTTGTACCCTCTTCCCCAGACAACCTTTAAATAACGAGGATTTGCCGGGTCATACTCTAATTTTTCTCTTAGGTGTCTAATATGTACAGCAACAGTGTTTTCTGTTCCAAATGCCACATCCTTCCAGACTTTCTGATAAATCTGCGCCGGTGAAAACACCTGACCTTTATGTTCTAAAAGAAGCTTTAAAATATCATATTCTGTACGAGTCAATGAAACGACCTCTCCATCTAGGGTAACTTCCTTTGCCTTATCATCTAATTCAATACCACCGATGGAGAGTGTGTCTCTTTTCACATTGCCACCACCAAGCATCATATAACGGCGAAGCTGAGATTTTACCCTTGCCTGTAATTCCACCGGATTAAAAGGCTTTGTAATGTAATCATCTGCACCTACGGTAAGCCCTAAGACCTTATCCGTATCTTCACTTTTGGCAGTCAGGAGTATTACAGGCACATTACTGATTTCACGAATCTTCACCATAGCCGTAATGCCATCCATCACCGGCATCATGATATCCATCAAAACTAAATGTACTTCCTGTTCCTGTATATATGTATAGGCCTCTTTTCCATTATAGGCTTCTATAACTTCATAGCCTTCGCTTGCTAAATAAATCCGAAGTGCAGATACAATGTCCTTTTCATCATCACATACTAAAATACGATACATAACTTCCTCCAACTATTTCCCCGATGTAATGGGGGTATGATTAATCATGGATTTATTGTAGCGGATATTTTATGAATATAAAAGGGTGGAATTGTTTAAAACTTTTTTAAGAAAATTCCGGTTTATGGGGATAAATGGTATTCCGATATTATTTTGAAGGACGGACGACATAACATTTTATTTTTGTGAAATGTATCATTTTTTGCTTTGTGGTGGGCATATAGGGTAGGTATAGGTGTGTCCAGATTCCGTTGTACG
>JAGALK010000109.1 GCA_017625255.1 Lachnospiraceae bacterium | reverse complement strand
CATTCCCATAATGTAGATTGCATATAGGGTAGGTATAGGTGTGGGCAGATGACTTTGGGAGGGTGTTAGATTTGCTTAATATTCTGGGGTGTATCAGCGGAAAATTGCCACGGATGGCAATTTTAGGCGAAACCGCCATGGAGGGCGGTTTGAGCCGACACGTCCGTTGCCAATATCATTTATAAGAATATTTAGCAAATCTTACACCCGTACAACGGAATCTGGACACACCTATACCTACCCTATATGCCCACCACAAAGCAAAAAATGATACATTTCACAAAAATAAAATGTTATGTCGTCCGTCCTTCAAAATAATATCGGAATACCATTTATCCCCACAAACCGGAATCTACAATAACGGCGCAAACAACCGCAGCACACTTTGTATCATCCGGATAAATAAATTTCTCTCCCTACAAAACTCCAATGTAATTTCCTGTGATTTTTCAATAGTATTTTGCACATCTGCTTTCACCTGCATAACTGCCTGAGAACAATACATAAATACACCACATTCAAAATGCAGATACAAACTGCGGTAATCTAAATTAATCGTACCTACAGTTGCAATTTTATCATCGCACACAAAGCATTTTGCATGCAAAAATCCCGGTGTATACTGATAAATCTTCACACCGTATTCGATTAACTGTTCATAGTAGGACTGTGTCAACAAAAATACCAGTTTTTTATCCGGTACACCCGGTGTTACGATTCGTACATCTACACCACATTTAGCTGCATTTTGCAAAGCAACCATCATTTCATGATCTACAATCAGATAGGGAGTAAAAATATATACATATTTCTGCGCTCTGTGAATCATATTCAGATAAATATTTTCTCCCACATTTTCATGATCTAACGGAGAATCTCCATAAGGTTGTACATAACCATCCTGCGGTAGGGCTGTTTTGTTATAAATTTTAGGGATATATTGTAAATAATCTTCGGATGTCTGATGGATATAGTTCCACATTTCCAAAAACATAGCCGTAAGACTCCATACAGCTTCTCCTTTGAGTTCTATTCCGGTATCTTTCCAATATCCAAAGCGTTCAATCTTATTAATATATTCGTCAGCTAAATTTATTCCACCGGTAAAACCGACTTGTCCATCTACAACTAGAATTTTTCTGTGATCACGATTATTTAATATAATGGACAATATCGGGCGGAAAGGATTAAAAATTGCACATGCAATACCCATTTCTTCCAGTTCTTTAATAAAATTTTTTGACAATGTTTTAATAGAGCCAACATCATCATAGATAAATCGAACCAATACACCCTGTTTTGCTTTAGTTTTTAGTACCTGCAGCATCCTTTCTAACATTTCCCCATTTTGTACAATAAAATATTCCAGAAAAATAAAGGATTCTGCTCTTTCCATTGCTGTTATCATATCTTCGAACATATCTTCACCACAAGCATAATATTTGGTTCTGGTGTTCTGATATAATGGAAACTGTGCCCAATCCTGTATATATTTTGACTGCTGTGCTGCTGAAAAATCTTCTTCCTCAAGATTTTTCATAACATCCATATCCACTGACAGACATTTAATAATATCTTTGTGTACTGCATCCATGCGTTCATGAGTTCGTTTGGTCAACTCAGATCTGCCTAATACGAGGTATAAAGATATTCCAAATACCGGCGATAAAAGAATGATAAATGTCCACGCCAATTTATAATAGGGATTCGTTCTATTATTTACTACTTTTAAAACCATAAGAATGGCAATAATACGAATACCATAATTTGCAAATGTATAATTGATGCTAAACTGATATATGGTCAAAAATAACCAGCTAAACTGCAATAAAATGGCTACTGCTACCATTGTAAGTCTGCTAAAAAGTATACTGCTGATACGCTTCATGTATTTTGCCTCCCTTTATCCTGTTTTTTTATTATATAACAATCGGTTCAAATACACAACTCCCCAATATTCCCGATTACCGGCTTCTTTTAGCGGAACAGCTCGTTCATAAAGCCGAAGTTTTACTTCTGCCGGTGTTAAATTTGGATATTTTTGAAGAAGAATGGCAATAGAGCCGGAAATGATTGGAGCTGACATGGAAGTGCCACTTTTTATTTCATAACTATTTCCGCGATTAGAACAGCTTTTTATTTCTGTTCCCGGTGCTAAAATTTCCGGTTTTATAACACAGCAATCTGTAGGTCCTCTTCCACTATAGCCATTTTTTAGTCCTTTTTTCTGTCCGACAAAATCATCTATGCTTCCAACGGTGATAATACTTTTACATTGACCGGGAATCGTAACTGAATTTTCCTTCGGGCCGTTATTACCGGCGGCTGCAACAACGACAATTCCTGCGTTCCATGCCTTTTCAACTGCCTGCATTAAGCTTTTTTTCTCATTTTCATCCGCTGTAGGAAGCATGCCGACAGAAATATTTAATATCCGGATATGATATTTTTCGCGATTGGCAATAATCTCTTCTATTGCTTCTAGTACCTGAGAAGTATTTCCATTTCCTTTTCGGTCTAGTACTTTTCTTATCACAAGATTGCATTCTGGTGCAATTCCCATATACATACCTCTGCTCATACGACCATTTCCTGCAATAATACCTGCTACATGACTGCCATGTCCGTTATCATCATAGACATATTTTCTATTTTGCGTAAAATCCTTAAAATCTAAAATCCTTCTATCAAAATCTGGATGCATAGTAATTCCTGTATCCATGACTGCAACTGTAATTCCTTTTCCCGTCAAGCCTTTTTTATGGGCATAATCTGCCCTTACCTTCTTACGAACCTGATACATAGAAAAATACCTTTTCTTTTAGCTTATGCATAACTAAAAAAAGTGTCCCTTAGGTCTTTTGCACCCGGGACACTTTGTGTATTATCTTTATGCTTCTGTATTTGCCGGAACATCCTTGATAGAGAAGCTGATTCTTCCCATTTTATCTTTACCCATGCAAACAACAGTTACTTTATCGCCTAATGTAAGAACATCTTCTACGCGATTAATTCTTTCCTTGGAAATCTTAGAAATGTGTACCATTCCTTCTTTTCCCGGTGCAAATTCGATAAATGCACCGAATTCTTTAATACTGATAACTTTACCTGTAAAAATCTGTCCTTCTTCAAAATCAGTAGTAATAATACGAATCATGTCTACTGCCTGATCCATAAGCTCCTGATCTGTTCCGCATACAGATACTGCACCATCGTCTGTAATATCAATCTTTACGCCTGTACGCTCAATGATTTCATTGATTGTTTTACCTCTCTGACCAACAACATCACCAATTTTGTTTGGATCAATCTGAATCTGAACAATCTTTGGTGCGTATTTGCCAACTTCTTTTCTTGGCTCAGAAATAGCTTTTGACATACATTCGTCCATAATAAAGAATCTGGCTTCTCTTGTTCTTCTGATAGCTTCTTCTACGATAGGTCTTGTCAATCCATGAATCTTAATATCCATCTGAATTGCTGTGATACCATCTTTTGTACCTGTTACTTTAAAGTCCATATCTCCAAAGAAGTCTTCTAAGCCCTGAATATCTGTAAGTACTAAATATTCATCATCCGTATCACCTGTTACAAGACCACAGGAAATACCTGCTACCATCTTCTTGATTGGAACACCTGCTGCCATAAGAGCCATACAGGATGCACAAGTAGATGCCATAGATGTAGAACCGTTAGATTCAAAGGTTTCGGATACAGCACGGATTGTATATGGGAACTCTTCTGTAGAAGGAAGCACAGGAATTAATGCTCTTTCAGCTAAAGCTCCATGTCCGATTTCACGACGACCAGGTCCTCTGGATGGTTTTGTCTCACCTACAGAGTAGGATGGGAAATTATAATGATGCATATAGCGTTTGGATGTAACATTTTCGTCTAATCCGTCTACTCTCTGGATTTCAGATAATGGAGCTAATGTAACTACATCACAAATCTGTGTCTGTCCTCTGGTAAACATTGCAGAACCGTGAACTCTTGGAATCAGATCAACCTCTGCTGCTAAAGGACGGATTTCATTAATAGCACGACCATCCGGACGCTTCTGATCTTTTAAAATCATTTTACGAACTGTCTTTTTCTGATACTGGTAAACAGCTTCATCCAGTACAGCTAACCATTCTTCGTTCTCAGCAAATGCTTCAGCAAATTTCTCTGTAATATTACGGATATTCTCTTCTCTGATTTGCTTCATATCTGTAAATACAGCTGTTTCCATTTCCTCTGGAGTAACGATTTTTTTCATTTCTTCGAACATCTCTGTCGGAATAGCACAGCTTGTATATTCATGCTTTGGTTTACCAATTTCTGCTACGATTTTGTTGATAAACTCGATGATTGTCTGGTTGACATCATGTGCCATATAAATAGCTTCTAACATTTTATCTTCCGGAACTTCATTTGCACCGGCTTCAATCATGATAACCTTTTCTGCTGTAGAAGCAACTGTCAGCATCAAATCTCCATCATTCCATACTGTCTGAGATGGGTTGATGATAAATTCACCATCTACAAGTCCAACCTGTGTCATAGCACATGGACCATCGAATGGAATGTCAGAAATACATGTGGAAATAGCAGAACCTAACATGGCTACTAATTCCGGACGACACTCAGGATCTACACTCATAACCATATTATTTAAGCTTACATCATTACGGTAATCCTTTGGAAATAAAGGACGCATAGGACGGTCAATAACACGGGCAGTAAGAATAGCGTTTTCAGATGCTTTTCCTTCTCTTTTATTGAATCCTCCCGGAATTTTTCCTACGGCATATAATTTTTCTTCAAATTCTACGCTTAATGGAAAAAAGTCGATACCATCTCTTGGCTTGTCTGATGCTGTTGCTGTTGATAACACGGTTGTTTCGCCATAGTGCATTAAAGCACATCCATTTGCCTGCTTACCAACTCTGTCGATATCTACGGTAAGAGTTCTTCCGGCAAGCTCCATTGAAAAACTTTTGTACATATTTTTTCTCCTTCTCTTTTTCTGCCTTTTTTAATTGGTAAAAGATTCCGAAACTACTGATATAAGCACTTTTTTAAATACGCATATCAGTGGTCTCGGTAACTATCTTCTACCTGTATACTAAATGTTGCATGCATAACTGCAATATTTTAGCATTTTAACAAAAATAGAGCGGAAACAATCTCCGCTCTATATGATCGTCATCGCCTACGGCGAATAAACTTTTTCGTTCTCCTAATAACGCTCTTACTAAACGATACTGACTTGGGTTAATGTCTTG
>JAGALK010000108.1 GCA_017625255.1 Lachnospiraceae bacterium | reverse complement strand
GATGATGAATATAAGGAATCCGTGATAGGGACACCACAAGGGGGGAATCTATCGCCACTCCTTGCAAATATCATGCTGAACGAACTGGATAAGGAGATGGAACAAAGAGGGCTAAAGTAAGTAATTCTTACAAGGTGGAGAAACTAAATTAACAGAGCCTTATGTAGATGCCAGCACAGGAAATATGATTATCAGTACGGTTTCGCCGGTATATGCAGCTGAAAGCGGAGAAGTATTAGGTGTTGCCGGACTGGATATTTCATTGGCACATGTACAGGAAGTGATGCAGGAATATAAAATAGGCAATTATGGTTATGTTGTGCTGTTTTCTTCAGAAGGAAATGTGATATATGCTCCGGATGAAAGTGTTATACAAAAAAATGTGAGTGAAATTGGATTGAGCCAGAATGTAGTGGATGCGATTACGCAGGAACAGGAAGTATTTTTAAAATATACGGTTTCCGGCACCACTAAATATGGTTATGCATCTGTCATGGAGGAAACAGGCTGCAAGGTACTGAGTAATATGCCTGTTACAGAATACTATTTTGCATTGCTGCAAATGACAGCAGCCCTGATTGTTCTGTTTGTAGTGGGTATGATTGTTATCGTAGTCAGTATCAAAAAAGTAGCTGCTAAATTGACAAAACCAATATTAGAATTAAATGAAACAGCTATGAAGCTGGCAGCAGGAGATTTAGATGTCGAGGTTGTTGTAAATTCAGAAAATGAAATTGGGGAATTAGGACACTCTATAGAAGCTACTGTTCGACGGTTAAAAGAGTATATTGCATATATCGATGAAATGTCTGCAGTTTTGAAACAAATTGCAGACGGAAAATTAATAGTAGAATTGAAAAATGATTATGTAGGTGAATTTGAAAAACTAAAAGATGCTTTGTTATTAATTTCCTCTTCTATGAGTGAAGTGTTAATGGGAATTAATGAAAGTGCAGGACAGGTTGCAGGCGGTGCCGATGAATTGGCTAAAGCATCACAGTCTTTGGCAGAAGGTTCCGGAACACGGGCAGCAGCTGTGCAGGAGCTGGTTGCGACCTCAGTTACAATTGCAGAACAGGTACAAGAGAGTAAGGAGGGAGCAGAAAAATCTGCAAGAGAGACACAGCAGGTAACTACCATGATGGAGCATAGTCAGCAGCAAATGCAGAATATGGTACAGGCTATGGAAAAGATAAAAGAAACATCACATCAGGTTGTAGGTATTATTCAGACGATAGAGGAAATCGCCGACCAGACAAATCTGCTTTCTTTAAATGCATCCATTGAAGCTGCCAGAGTTGGTGAAGCAGGAAAGGGATTTGCAGTTGTTGCAGGTGAAATTGGAAAGCTTGCTGAAGAAAGTTCAAAGGCGGCTAATAATACAAGAAATCTGATTAGTATTTCTATGGAAGAAATTGAAAATGGAAATATTATTGCCGAAGGAGTTATGGCATCCCTTAGAGATACGGTTCAGGCTGTAGAGCGTGTGAATGACATGATTCGGATTACTGCTGATAATGCATCGGATCAGGCGAGCAATATGGAGCAAATCAGAATTGGTATTGAAGAGATATCAGAGAGCGTACAGGATACATCTGCAACGGCAGAAGAGTGTTCAGCTACTTCGGAAGAACTGGCATCTCAAGCAGCAGTGTTAAAAGAAATGGTAGACAGATTTGAATTTGAATAAATATTAAAATATCGTGCAGAGGAAGTGATAACTTCTTCTGCATTATATTTTATAAAAAGTGTTTTATGTATATTTAGGTAAAGAAAGGGAACACTTGAAATGACGAAATTTTCTTTGAATAATAGTTGAAATCCTTTAGAACTTGTGCTATACTTATACAAGTTGTGAAAATAGAGCAAGTCGCAGGAGGTGTTATTCGTGGCGGTAGTAAAGACAATTTTAACAGTAGTATTTATTTTAATATGTTTAGCATTAACAGTAATTATCTTGTTACAGGAAGGTAAATCAGCAGGCTTAGGTGCTATTGCAGGAGCAGCAGATACTTATTGGGGAAAGAACAAAGGTCGTTCCATGGAAGGAATACTGGTTAAGATTACCAAAGTATTAGTAGCATTATTTATTATCATTGCTGCTGTGTTGAATATCGGAAGTTTTGTATAAGAACAAGAGAGACTGTCGTGCATTCGACAGTCTTTTTATTTAATAGGAAATATTCTTGGTAGAAAATTAGTATAGGAGAATTATGGATAGAGAACAATTTGAAACAAGAAAAAAAATGATATATGAATTTATGTGCAGTGATTTGTATGTTCCTATGAAGATTAAAGAACTGGCAATTCTGCTTTCTGTTCCAAAATCTCAGAGAAATGATTTAGAAGAGGTATTAAATGCACTGATTTTAGAGGGGAAAATCGAATTATCCAAAAAAGGAAAATATTCCAAAGCAGAAGGAAAATTTATCACAGGCACATTTACCGGACATCCAAGAGGTTTTGGCTTTGTATCTGTAGAAGGTGAAGAAGAGGATATATTTATTCCGGCAGATCAGATAAACGGAGCTTTGCACAAAGATGTCGTACAGGTATCCATAAGTCCCGTAACTACTGGAAAGCGCAGAGAAGGTACGATTGTAAAGGTTCTTAGCCGTGGGATGCAGCAGATTGTGGGGACTTATGAACAGAGCAAAAATTTTGGTTTTGTAGTTCCGGATGATCAGAAGATTGCAAAAGATATATTTGTCCCGAAAGAACGGTCAAAGGGTGCTGTCAGTGGCCACAAGGTGGTAGTGGAAATTACCGATTATGGCAAGAAGGACAAAAAACCAGAGGGAAAAGTTGTAGAAATTTTAGGACATATCAATGATCCGGGAACGGATATTATGTCTTTGATTAAAGCCTACGATTTGCCGGTAGAATTTCCGGAAAAAGTATTAAATCAGGCAGTTCGCGTGGCAAAAGATGTATCCACAGCAGATATGGCTGGGCGCATGGACTTACGGGATTGGCAGACGGTCACCATTGATGGTGAAGATGCAAAAGACTTAGATGATGCTATAACGATTACGAAGGAGGGTGAAGCATATCGTCTTGGCGTGCATATCGCAGATGTAACTAATTATGTACAGGAACACAGTGCCTTAGATGCAGAAGCGTTAAAAAGAGGTACCAGTGTATATTTAGTAGACAGAGTGATTCCTATGCTGCCGCATACTTTATCCAATGGAATTTGTTCTTTAAATCAGGGCGAAAATCGTCTGGCATTAAGCTGTATCATGACAATAGATACTAAGGGAAATGTTATTGATCATAAAATTGCAGAAACGATTATCTGTGTAGACAGACGAATGAGTTATACGAATGTCAAAAAGATATTAGAAGATAAAGACGAAGCTGTTATTGCCGAATATAAAGAGCTTGTGCCAATGTTTGAAAGAATGCAGGAATTAGCGGCTATTCTTCGTAAAAAAAGAATGAAACGCGGTTCTATAGATTTTGATTTTCCTGAAACAAAAATTATTTTGGATAAAGAAGGTCATCCGGTAAAGATTAAGCCCTATGAGAGAAATGTAGCAACAAAAATCATCGAAGATTTTATGCTCATTGCCAATGAAACCGTAGCAGAGGACTTTTTCTGGCAGCAAATGCCCTTTGTCTATCGTACCCATGACAATCCCGATACAGAAAAGATTCATAAATTAGCGACCTTTATCAATAATTTTGGTTATTCTATTCATATCGGACAGGACGAAGTTCATCCGAAGGAATTACAGAAGCTTTTGCAGAAAATTGAAGGTTCTCCGGAAGAACCATTGATTAGTCGTCTGACATTGCGTTCTATGAAACAGGCAAAATATGCTACAATGAGTACAGGACATTTTGGACTGGCGACTTCTTATTATTGTCATTTTACATCTCCGATTCGAAGATATCCGGATTTGCAGATTCATCGGATTATCAAAGAATGCTTACGGGGAAAAATGAATGAAAATCGTATGGCACATTATGATAAAATACTGCCAGAGGTAGCCAAGCATTCTAGTGAAATGGAACGCCGTGCCGATGAAGCTGAACGGGAAACCGAGAAAATGAAAAAGGTAGAGTATATGTCTAAGCACATCGGTGAAGAATTTGAGGGTGTAATTTCCGGTGTAACAGCTTGGGGATTATATGTGGAATTGCCGGATACGATTGAAGGGCTGGTGCATATTACAGCATTAGAGGATGATTATTATGAGTATCATGAAGCTACCTATGAATTGGTGGGAATAGTAACAAATCACCGTTATAAATTAGGACAGAAAGTAAAAGTTGTCTGTGTGTCTACGGATAAATTGCTTAGAACCATAGATTTTGCTTTAGCAGACGAAGAAGAAGTGGGAGAGTAAAATGGGAAAAGAAAGTATAAAGCTGATTGCAAATAACAAAAAAGCCAGACATGACTATTTTTTAGAGGAGATATACGAAGCAGGTATCAGTCTGCATGGGACAGAAGTAAAGTCTCTTCGTATGGGAAAATGCAGTGTCAAGGAAGCTTTTGTCAGAATTGAAAAGGGAGAAGTGATAATTTATGGGATGCACATTTCTCCCTATGAAAAGGGGAATATTTTTAATAAAGACCCTCTGCGTCCAAAAAAACTTTTGATGCACAAAAAAGAAATCTTAAAATTGCAGCAAAAAATTGCTGAAAAAGGCTATACTTTAGTGCCTGTAGAGGTTTATTTTAAAGGAAGTCTGGTAAAAGTACAGATTGCACTTGCCAAAGGTAAAAAACTATACGACAAACGACAGGATATAGCGAAAAAGGATCAAAGAAGAGAAACAGAAAGAGATTTCAAAGTAAAAAATCTGTATTAATTTTCTGCTTGACCGGGAATACTATTTTGGATATAATTAATGTTCAAGAGTTTTAAATTTCATATCAGGGCCAGTAAAGGTTTCGACAGGGATTATGAAGCTGGAGAAGCGAGTCGCATGGAATGCGTTAAATGCCAAACTTAAAATTAAACGCTAACGATAATTTAGCTTACGCTGCCTAGTTGCAGCAGTCTGACCTAGAGCACCTACACTTTAGGACCCAGGCTTCGACTATGTAGGAAACGACGCATACTAAGCTTTGCGTATGTGGGCGTATCATGAAGCTACTAAAGCAGGAATCGTGTTTGTTCGAGTCCTGTAGAGGGAATGTCAAAAAATAAACTACACTCGTAGAAGGACAGGGGATTGGTTTTTGGACACGGGTTCGATTCCCGTCTGGTCCACTCAATGAAAAGTGCTGAAAATCAAGGTTTTCTTAGAAAAATCAAGGCTTTCAGCACTATTTTTTTGTCATAAAATTTGTCATAGAAAAATGCTGTTTTTGAGTTTTAAACGCATTT
>JAGALK010000107.1 GCA_017625255.1 Lachnospiraceae bacterium | reverse complement strand
TTGGCTTTAACATTGAAACACCGGTATTTGACGGTGCAAAAGAAAATGATATTATGGATACCTTAGATCTTGCCAATGACTATGTAAATATGGAATGGGAAGAATTTGAGGCAAAATATAAAGAAGAATTGTTACCGGAAGTATTACAGTACTTATCTGATAACAGAGAACACAGAAAACTGTGGAAAGGTGTTCCATTATCCAGAGATGGTAAAGTAAGACTTCGTGATGGTAGAACCGGAGAATATTTTGACAGTCCTGTAACTATCGGACACATGCATTATCTGAAACTGCATCACTTGGTTGATGATAAGATTCATGCCCGTTCTACTGGTCCGTACTCCTTGGTAACACAGCAGCCGTTAGGTGGTAAAGCGCAGTTTGGTGGACAGCGTTTCGGTGAGATGGAGGTTTGGGCATTAGAGGCCTATGGTGCATCTTACACCTTACAGGAAATCCTTACTGTTAAATCCGATGATGTTGTTGGTCGTGTGAAGACATATGAAGCAATTATCAAAGGTGACAACATCCCTGAACCGGGAATTCCGGAATCCTTCAAGGTATTGTTAAAAGAACTTCAGTCCTTAGGTTTGGATGTTAAGGTTCTTGACGAAGAAAGAAATGAAGTTGAATTAATGGAAACCAGCGAATACGGAAATACAGATTTGAATTCTATTATTTCCGGAGACAAGGATTTCGCTTTTGAAGATAGTGAATCCTTTGGCAAGATGGGCTTCACAAAACAGGAATTTGATGCAGAAAACGAAGAACTGGTGGACATTGAAGAAGAAGTTGACGAGGATGACGATTACGATGCATTAGATTTTGCAGACGAAGTTCTTGATGTAGAATAAATAGAAGGGAGCGTCAGAAATGCCAGAGACAATGAAAAAAGAGACATACCAGCCAATCGTATTTGATGCGATTAAGATTGGCTTGGCTTCCCCTGAAAAAATCAGAGAATGGTCAAAAGGCGAGGTAAAAAAGCCGGAGACTATTAACTACAGAACCTTAAAACCGGAAAAAGATGGTTTGTTCTGTGAAAAGATTTTTGGACCAAGCAAGGACTGGGAGTGTCATTGTGGTAAGTACAAGAAAATCCGCTATAAAGGTGTCGTTTGTGACCGATGCGGAGTGGAAATTACAAAAGCAAGCGTTCGTAGAGAGCGTATGGGACATATCGAGTTAGCAGCTCCGGTTTCCCATATCTGGTACTTTAAAGGTATCCCAAGTCGTATGGGATTAATCCTTGACCTCTCTCCAAGAACATTAGAGAAGGTATTATACTTTGCATCTTATATCGTATTAGAATCTGGTAATACAAACCTGACATACAAGCAGGTGTTATCAGAGAGCGAGTATCAGGAAGCAAGAGCTCAGTATGGCAATAGTTTCCGTGTTGGTATGGGTGCAGAATCCATTTTAGAACTTTTAGAAGCTATTGATTTAGAGAAAGATGCCGCTGAATTAAAAGCGGAGTTAAAGGATGCAACCGGACAGAAAAGAGCAAGAATCATCAAAAGACTGGAAGTTGTAGAAGCGTTCCGCGAATCCGGAAACAGACCGGAATGGATGATTATGAAGGTTGTACCTGTTATTCCGCCAGATTTACGACCAATGGTACAGTTAGATGGTGGTCGTTTTGCGACATCCGATTTAAATGACTTATATCGTAGAATTATCAATAGAAATAACCGTTTGCGCAGACTCTTAGAGCTCGGCGCACCGGATATTATCGTTCGTAATGAAAAGAGAATGCTGCAGGAAGCTGTAGATGCTCTTATTGACAACGGCAGAAGAGGAAGACCGGTTACAGGACCTGGTAACCGTGCGTTAAAATCCTTGTCTGATATGTTAAAGGGTAAAGGCGGTCGTTTCCGTCAGAACTTACTGGGAAAACGAGTTAACTACTCTGGTCGTTCCGTTATCGTTGTAGGACCGGAACTTAAGATTTATCAGTGTGGTCTTCCAAAAGAAATGGCAATCGAATTGTTTAAGCCTTTCGTTATGAAAGAGTTAGTTGCCAACGGTACAGCGCACAATATCAAGAGCGCAAAGAAGATGGTAGAAAGACTTCAGTCAGAAGTTTGGGATGTCTTAGAAGAAGTCATCAAAGAGCATCCGGTTATGTTAAACCGTGCTCCTACACTTCACAGACTTGGTATTCAGGCATTTGAACCAATCTTAGTAGAAGGTAAAGCAATTAAGCTTCATCCATTGGTATGTACCGCTTACAACGCCGATTTCGATGGAGACCAGATGGCTGTGCATCTTCCATTATCTGTAGAAGCACAGGCGGAATGCCGTTTTATGTTACTTTCACCAAACAACCTCTTAAAACCATCCGATGGTGGTCCTGTAGCCGTTCCTTCACAGGATATGGTACTTGGTATTTATTATCTGACACAGGAAAGACCGGGATATTTAGGTGAAGGCAAAGTATTTAAAAACATAAATGAAGCTATTTTAGCATATGAAAATAAAGCATTAGCTTTACATGCCAGAATAAAAGTTCGTATGGAAAAGAAACTTCCGGATGGAACCGTAAAATACGGTATGACAGAATCTACATTGGGTCGATTCATTTTTAATGAAATCATTCCACAGGATTTAGGGTTTGTAGACCGCAGCAATCCGGAAAATGATTTTAAATTGGAAGTAGATTTCCATGTGGCAAAGAAACAGTTAAAACAGATTCTGGAAAAAGTAATCAATGTACATGGTGCGACCACTACAGCAGAGGTATTGGATGATATTAAGGCTATGGGTTATAAATACTCTACCAGAGCAGCTATGACCGTATCTATTTCCGATATGACTGTACCTCCACAGAAACCAGAGATGATTAATGCAGCTCAGAACACTGTGGATAAGATTACAAAACAGTACAAACGAGGCTTGATTACAGAAGAAGAAAGATATAAAGAAGTTGTTGAAGTCTGGAAAGAAACGGATGATGAGCTGACAACAGCGCTGTTGACAGGTCTTGATAAATACAACAACATCTTCATGATGGCTGATTCCGGAGCCCGTGGTTCCGATAAACAGATTAAACAGCTTGCAGGTATGCGAGGCTTGATGGCAGATACAACCGGTAGAACCATCGAGATGCCTATCAAGTCTAACTTCCGTGAAGGTCTTGATGTACTCGAATACTTCATGTCTGCGCATGGAGCTAGAAAGGGTATGTCCGATACAGCCCTTCGTACAGCCGATTCTGGTTATTTGACCAGACGAATGGTAGATGTATCTCAGGAATTAATTGTTCGTGAATCCGATTGTATCGAAGGAACAGACAAAGAGATTCCGGGTATGTGGGTAAGCGCATTCATGGATGGCCGTGAAGAAATCGAGAGCTTAAAAGAACGAATTACAGGAAGATTCTCCTGCGAAACCATTTGTGATAAAGATGGCAATGTAATCGTTAAGAGAAATCATATGATTACACCAAGAAGAGCTGAAAATATCATGAAAAATGGTGTGGATGAAAATGGTAATCCAATCGAAAAGGTGAAGATTCGTACAATTTTAAGCTGTCGTTCACATGTAGGTGTTTGTGCGAAGTGTTACGGTGCAAACATGGCAACAGGTCAGGCAGTACAGACAGGTGAAGCAGTTGGTATTATTGCAGCACAGTCCATCGGTGAGCCGGGTACACAGCTTACCATGAGAACATTCCACTCCGGTGGTGTTGCCGGTGACGATATCACACAGGGTCTTCCTCGTGTCGAAGAGTTGTTTGAAGCAAGAAAGCCAAAGGGTCTTGCGATTATCACAGAATTTGGTGGCGTAGCCAATATCAAAGATACAAAGAAAAAACGCGAAATCGTTGTTACCAATCAGGAAACTGGCGAGACAAAGAACTACCTCATTCCATATGGTTCAAGAATTAAGATTATGGATGGTGCAATTCTTGAAGCCGGTGATGAATTAACAGAAGGTTCTATTAACCCACATGACATCTTAAAGATTAAAGGTGTTCGTGCAGTTCAGGATTATATGTTGAAAGAAGTTCAGCGTGTATACCGTCTACAGGGTGTAGATATCAGCGACAAACATATCGAAGTAATTGTTCGTCAGATGTTAAAGAAAGTCCGTATTGAAAACAACGGAGATTCCGAGTTCTTACCAGGTACACTGGTAGATATCTTAGACTTTGAGGATGAGAATGAAAGACTCATTCAGGAAGGCTTAGAGCCGGCAGAAGGAACACAGGTATTGCTTGGTATTACAAAAGCATCCTTGGCAACAAACTCCTTCTTATCCGCAGCATCCTTCCAGGAAACAACCAAAGTATTGACTGAGGCTGCTATCAAGGGTAAGGTTGATCCGTTAGTTGGTCTGAAAGAAAATGTAATCATTGGTAAGTTGATTCCTGCCGGTACAGGTATGAAGAGATACCGCGATTTAAAATTAGATTCTGATATTAATGATGATGATTTCGTTGATTTCGATGACTTTGAAGATTTTGAAGATTTCGAAGAATTTCCAAACTATAATGGAGAAGAAATTGCCCAACCAGAAGCTGTAGAAGAATAAAAATAATAGAAGTTCCTGCTTTGTAGAAATGCGAAGCAGGAGCTTTTTTATAAAAATATTGTTGAAAATAGAAAGAAAAAATATCTTGACAAAGCGTTTTTTCCCTTTTATACTAAACTAGTGTGCGTACGAGCGTGCACAGTGTGTTATGCACAGATTGAATAAAAATCACAGGAGGTGAAACTAATGCCAACATTTAACCAGTTAGTAAGAAAAGGACGCCAGACATCTGTAAAGAAGTCTACAGCACCAGCTCTTCAGAAAGGATACAACTCCTTAAAGAAGAAACCTACTGATACATCCGCTCCTCAGAAGAGAGGTGTTTGTACAGCAGTTAAGACAGCTACTCCTAAAAAACCTAAC